>CAZTED010000014.1:20479-35010 GCA_964612175.1 uncultured Sphingomonadaceae bacterium | reverse complement strand
CCTGCCAGCGCCGCCCGGCCCGCGCCTCGACGCTGGCGGTGACGAACAGCTTCACATCGGCATCGGGGCAGATCACGGTGCCGATGTCGCGCCCGTCCAGCACCGCACCGCCCGGCTGCGCGGCATAGATGCGCTGGCGCTCCAGCAGGGCCTCGCGCACCGGCGGATGGACCGAGACACGGCTTGCCAGCCCGCCGGTCGCCTCGCTGCGCAGGGCAGGGTGGCCCAGCAGTTCCTCGGGAAAGTTGCATGCAGCCAGCGCATCTGCCGGATCATCCGGATCGCCGCCGTTCAGGGAAACCTGGTAGCCGACTGCACGATAGAGCAGGCCCGTATCCATGTGCGGCAACCCGAAATGCCGCCCCAGCGCCTTGGCGATGGTGCCCTTGCCCGATGCGGTAGGTCCGTCGACTGCGATGATCATTGGTCTTGCCCCGTTCGCGCCTTGCGTGCCTTCCACAGCCCGAACAGCGCAATCACCGCCCATACGCTTTCCAGCACCAGGCTGGCCATGTTCACATGCACCAGCAGCGAGGCGACCAGCAGCAGGGCGCCGGCGAGGTTGAGGCCGTGCTGCAGGGCAGGGCGGGTGCGCTCAGCCTGCACCGTCTGGTAGGCATAGGCGGACAGGATCAGCGCCATGCCGAGGAAACCGGCGATGTTGGCCCACAGGTCGATGGAGCCGGGCAGGGTCATCCCCCCAGGCTTTCCAGGAGCGCGATGAAGTTGGGGAAGCTCGTCGCGATGGGGCGAATGTCGTCCACTTCCACGCCGCGCTCGCTGGCAAGGCCGGCGACCGCCATGCTCATGGCAATGCGATGGTCGAGGTGGGTAGTGACTGCCGTGCCTGCGGGCGTGCCGGACAGGGGCGCGCCGCCGGTGCCGTGGAGGATGAGGCCGTCTTCGGTTTCCTCCACCCTTGCCCCGGCCAGGGTCAGCGCCTCTGCCATGGCGGTGAGGCGGTCCGATTCCTTGACGCGCAATTCATCGAGCCCGCTCGTCACCGTGGTCCCTTCGGCCAGCGCGGCGGCAACGAACAGGACGGGGAACTCGTCGATCATGCTGGGCGCGACATTGGGATCGACGGCAATGCCATGAAGCGCGGAATGGCGCACGCGCAGGTCGGCCACCGGCTCCCCGCCAACCTCGCGCCGGTCCAGTTCCTCGATGCTGCCACCCATCTGGCGCAGCACTTCGAACAGTCCGGCGCGGGTGGGATTGAGGCCGACGTTGCGCACCAGCACGTCGCTGCCGGGAACGATGAGCGCGGCGACCACGAAAAAGGCCGCGGAGGAGGGATCGCCGGGAACCACGATGACCTGCGGTTGCAGGTCGGCAGGGCCGTTCAGCGTTATCACCCGCTCGCCATCCTGTTCGGCCACGGACAGGCCCGCCCCAAAGCCCATCAGCATCCGTTCGGAATGGTCGCGGGTGGGCACCGGCTCGATCACCGTGGTCGTGCCGTGGGTGTTGAGGCCGGCCAGCAGCACCGCGCTCTTCACCTGCGCGCTGGCGACCGGCAGGCGATAGGTGACCGGCACGGCAGGGCAGATGCCGCGCACGGTGAGCGGCAGCCTGCCGCCCTCGGAAGCCTCGATCTCGGCCCCCATCTGCGACAGCGGTTCGATCACCCGTCCCATCGGTCGCTTCGAAAGGCTGGCATCGCCCACGAAAGTCGCGGTGATCGCGTGGCTGGCGACAAGGCCCATCAGGAGGCGGGTGGAGGTGCCCGAATTGCCCATGTCGAGCGGGGCCTCGGGCTGCAGCAGGCCGCCCACGCCCACGCCGCGGATCACCCATTCGCCGCTGTCCAGCCGCTGCACCGTGGCGCCCATCTGGCGCATGGCCTGGGCGGTGGCGAGCACGTCCTCGCCTTCCAGCAGGCCGGTCACCCGCGTTTCGCCCACGGCCAGCGCGCCCAGCATGATGGATCGATGGCTGATCGACTTGTCGCCCGGCACGCGGATCTCGCCAGCCAGCGGACCTGCGGGCAGGAAGCGGCGCGGCTGTGGCGGGGTGTCGGATGCTGCGGACAATGCGGTCTACTTTCGGCTCTGCGATGGGGCGCGGCGTCCTTGCCAGCGGCATGGCCCCGTGGCAAGGCGAAGCACCTGATCCGGCCCCCTTGATCATCGCCCCTTGATTATCACTTGCGAATCGGGAAAGGGGCGCAACCGGACTGCCACAGCAGATTTTCCGCCTCCCTTGTGCAACCGGCATATCGGGGCGAGACGAAGGATTTTGGATTATGGTCAAGCCAGAATGGGGCGCCAAGCGCACTTGCCCCAAATGCGGTGAACGCTTCTACGACCTGGGCAAGGACGACCCGGTTACCTGCATCGAATGCGGCAACCAGTGGGCGCCGGAACCGGTGCTCAAGTCCAAGCAGCCGATTCCGTTCGAGGAAGTGAAGAAGGAAGTCGTGCTGGAAGATGCCGACACCGATCTTGCCGATGACGACCTGGAAGACATCGACGATGGCGAGGATTCGCCCGACAACGATGTGGACCTTGGCGGTGACGACGACCTTGGCGTGGATACCGGCACCGGCGAAGGTGACGACGACGTCTGATCGCCCGGCGGGAACGGCGGGGCGCACGGGATGAAAAAACCCCCTTGCGCTTGTGCTTGAACGGCCATATTGGGCCGCTTCCCGCAAGGGACCGCGCCTGACACACTCCTGGCCAGGGTGCGGAACAAGAATGGAACGGGGCCTTAGCTCAGCTGGGAGAGCGCTACAATGGCATTGTAGAGGTCAGCGGTTCGATCCCGCTAGGCTCCACCATCCTTCCGTTTGCAGTCCGCCACGCGGCAGAAAACGGACGGATGGACCGACAAGCATACAGCGCACCTGACGTGGGGTGCGATGTCCGAAGTGCCCGCTGGCTGACGAGTTTCGTCCGCCGGCGTTTTTGGTTTTGGTTTAACTGAGCAAGGCGAAGCGCATGTTCGATACGCTGTCCGGCAATCTCGGCTCTGTCTTCGACCGCCTGCGCGGCCGCGGGGCGCTGAGCGAGGCCGATGTGCGCGAAGCGATGCGCGAGATTCGCGTCGCCTTGCTCGAAGCCGATGTGGCGCTGCCGGTTGCCCGCGATTTCATCAACCGCGTCACCGAAAAGGCCGTGGGCGCGGCCGTCCTCAAATCGGTCAAGCCGGGCCAGCAGGTCGTCAAGATCGTCAACGACGAACTCATCGCCATGCTCGGCGGCGAGGATGCGACGGGCGAGGGCGCACAGCTCAACCTCGATGTCCGCCCGCCGGCCGTGATCATGATGGTCGGCCTGCAGGGCTCGGGCAAGACCACCAGCACCGCCAAGATCGGCAAGCTGCTGCGCGAGAAGCACGGCAAGAAGGTGCTGATGGCCTCGCTCGACGTGAACCGTCCGGCGGCGCAGGAACAGCTGAAGGTTCTGGGCGAACAGGTCCAGGTCGCCACCTTGCCGATCATTACGGGCCAGCAGCCGGTCGATATCGCCCGCCGCGCCCTGGAAGCGGCGCGGCTGCAGAACGTCGACGTGCTGATGCTGGATACCGCCGGCCGCCTGCACGTTGATGCCGCGCTGATGGCGGAGATGAAGGCGGTCGCCTCGGTCTCCACCCCTGCCGAAGTGCTGCTGGTGGTCGATGCGCTGACCGGCCAGGACGCGGTCAACGTGGCCCAGTCGTTCACCGACGAAGTGCCGCTGACCGGTGTGGTCCTCACCCGTATGGATGGCGATGCCCGCGGCGGCGCGGCGCTGTCGATGCGCGCCGTCACCGGCAAGCCGATCAAGTTCGCAGGCACCGGCGAAAAGCTTGACGCGATCGAGCTGTTCCACCCGGCGCGCGTGGCCGACCGCATCCTGGGCATGGGCGATGTCGTCAGCCTGGTGGAGAAGGCTGCAGAGGTCATCGACCGCGAGGAGGCCGACAAGGTCGCCCAGCGGATGATGAAGGGCCAGTTCGACATGAACGACCTGCGCTCGCAGCTCAACCAGATGCAGAAGATGGGCGGCCTGGGCATGCTGGCCGGCATGATGCCGGGCATGAAGAAGGCCAAGGCGGCGATGGATGCCAGCGGCATGGATGACAAGGTGCTGGTCCACATGGATGCCATCATCGGTTCGATGACGCCCAAGGAACGCGCCCGCCCGGAACTGCTCAACGCCAAGCGCAAGAAGCGCGTTGCGGCAGGTTCCGGCACCAGCGTGCAGGAGATCAACAAGCTCCTCAAGATGCACCAGGAAATGGGCCGGGCGATGAAGCAGATCCGCAAGATGGGCGGGCTGAAGGGCCTTGCCTCGCTGTTTGGCGGCGGTGGAATGGGTGGCGGGGGCGGCATCCCCGGCGGGCCAGGCGGTCTCCCCGGGCTGGGCAGCGGTGGCCCCGCAGCCCTGCCGCCAGATCTTCAGAATTTTCTCAAGAACAAGTGATTTCAACGGTTTGAATTGGAAAGGTAGTATATAATGGCAATCTCCCTTCGTCTTTCGCGCGGTGGCGCCAAGAAGCGTCCCTATTACCGCATCATCGTGGCCGACAGCCGCTCGCCGCGTGACGGCAAGTTCCTGGAGCAGATCGGCACCTACAACCCGATGCTGCCCAAGGACGATGCCAACCGCGTGAAGGTGAACGAGGACCGCGCCCGCTACTGGCTGGGCGTTGGCGCGCAGCCGTCGGACCGTGTGGCCCGCTTCCTCGATGCCGCCGGCATCCGTGAACGCGCCGCCAAGCTGAACCCGAAGAAGGGTGAGCCGGGCGAAGCTGCCAAGCAGCGCGCCGAAGACAAGGCCGCCAAGCTGGCCGAAGCCGAGGAAGCTGCCAAGGCCGCCGAGGAAGAAGCCGCCGCCGCTGCCGCCGCACCGGCTGAGGAAGAAGCCCCGGTTGCTGAAGAAGCTGCCGCCGAGGAGGCTCCGGCCGCTGAAGAAGCTGCCGCCGAGGAAGCCCCGGCCGCTGAGGAAGCCCCGGCCGCTGAGGAAGCTCCGGCTGCCGAAGAAGAAAAGGCTGCGGAGTAATCTCCTTGGCCAAGGACTCGCCTGTCACCCTGGCCGCCATTACCGGCGCGCACGGCGTGACGGGCGAGGTCCGCCTGAAACTGTTCGGCGATGGCCTGGCCTCGCTGAAGGGCCACAAGGCCTTCAATGACGGGGCGCTGGTCCCCAAGGCCATCCGCGATGATGGCAAGGGCGGGGCGATCGCCCGGTTCGAGGGCCTTGCCGACCGCAGCGCCGCCGAAAAACTGCGCGGCACGGCGCTTACCGTTCCGCGCAGCGCCCTGCCGCCTCTGGCAGAGGGCGAATACTACCATGCAGACCTGATCGGCCTTGCCGCCGTGTCCGATGCCGGCGAAGCGCTCGGCACGGTGATCGCCATCGACAACTTCGGCGCCGGCGACGTGATCGAGATCGAGCGGCCGCCGGTCGAAGGTGCCCGGGGCAAGCGCTTCATGGTGCCGATGCGGGTGGAAGCCGTGCCCGAATGGAATGACGAGCGACTGGTCGTTTCGGCCTCTTTCGTCGAGGACTGACGGGCCATGCAACTCACCGCCATCCTTGCCCTGCTTGCCTTGCTGCTGCCGGTTGTCGCAGGCTTCCTGCTGGCCCGGGCAAGGCCGCAGCTTGGCGCGCCGTTTGCGGCTCTGGTGGCTTCGCTGCCGCTGTTGCTGGCCTTCGCGCTGCTGGCCCTTTCGCTCCAGTCGGGCGGCGAGAAGGCCCCCTTCGGCCTTGCCGCGGTGCTGGTATTCGGCACGATGGCGCTGCTGTGCGGCTTTGGCCTTGGCATGGTGGGGCACATGCTGGGCCTCAGGTCCGCGCGCAAATGACCTTCGCCGCCACCGTGCTGACCCTCTACCCGGAGATGTTTCCGGGGGCGCTGGGCGTTTCGCTGGCGGGCCGCGCGCTGGAGCGGGGAGACTGGTCGCTCGACACCGTGCAGATCCGCGATTTCGCCACCGACAGGCACCGCACGGTGGACGATACGCCTGCCGGAGGCGGAGCCGGAATGGTGCTGAAGGCCGATGTGCTGGCCGCCGCAATCGACCATTCACGCGCAACCAATCCGGGCGCGCCGGTGCTGGCGATGACGCCGCGCGGCAGGCCGATCACGCAGGTCCGCATCCGGGAACTGGCCGCAGGGCCGGGCGTGATCATGCTGTGCGGGCGGTTTGAAGGCTTCGACGAGCGCATCTTTGCGGGCCGTGCGGTAGAGGAAGTGAGCCTTGCCGATATCGTCCTGTCAGGCGGGGAGCCGGCGGCGCTGGCGATTCTCGATGCCTGCGTGCGGCTGCTTCCCGGTGTCATGGGTGCATCGGCCAGCGGCGAGGACGAGAGCTTCGAGGGCGGCCTGCTCGAATACCCGCAGTATACCCGCCCCGTCGAATGGGAGGGGCAGGCGATCCCCGATGTCCTGCGCTCGGGCGACCATGCGAAGATCGCACAATGGCGGCGAGAGCAGGCAGAAAGCGACACAAGGGCGCGCAGGCCCGACCTGTGGCAGGCCTATTCCGGCAAGTCCGACCCGCGATAGCGCAGCAGCACCCAGGGCACGTTTTCGGCATCGAACTGCAACCGGCTCGCCTGGTGGGTGAAGGGCGGCATGTGGTCACCCACGATCAGGATGTGCGTGGGCGGGAAATCGGGCCGCGCGGCAAGCCGGACAAGGGCATCGGCGCTGTCCTCCCAGATCGCGAACAAGCGGCAGATCATCGGGAAATCGCTGTCGCGCTGCGCCCCCAGCTGGGTGCATTGCTCGGTACCCAGTTCCCGGTTCTCCACGATCGGCAGGTGCGAATTCAGCGTCAGCCAGTAGACGAATTGCGGCTGTTCCGCCGCTGCCAGCCGCTCGCCGATCAGGGCCGGAATGTCACGGTCGCAGGGGCCTGGGAAGACGTTGGGGCAGGGCGTTGCCCCGGCGCGCATCAGGTCTTCGCCGAACAGCGCTTCCTGGAAGCCGAGCAGCGGGTACCAGCGGTCCCGCTCGAAGAAGCTGGCCTGGAAGCCATGGAATGCCGTGGTCGAATAGCCGCGCCCGGCCAGTTGCGCCGGCAGGCAGCCGGGCTGGGCCTCCCGGATCTCGTCGTAATTGCCCCAGCGGCCGCACAATTCGCGGATCTCGCCGCTGGTGGTGGAACCGTAGAACGGCGTCTGGCCGTGGGTAATGTCAAACCGCGCGGCCAGTTCCGGCCGCATCCAGATCGCCTCCAGCCGCTCGCGCATCACCGGGTCGACCGGCTGGCCCATGGCCTCGACCATGACCACCATCACGTTGGTCTGGCCATCGGCGAGCGACAGCAATTGCGTTTGGCCGGTGGCCGAGGAGAACGGTGCCCCTTCGGGTGCGAGCCGCGAATAGGCGCCGATGGTGTCGCGCGACATGGCATAGTCGCCGCCCGCCAGCGCCAGCGTCACCAGCACCCCGGCGAGCACATAGCGCGGGCGATCGAAGGTGCCCGGCTGGCGCATCAGCCACAGGACAAGGCCCAGGCACAGGACCAGCAGCACGCCGCCCGCGACATATTCCATCGATGTCGCCGGGCTCATGTCGAACACCAGGAAGGCCACCGACATGATCATGCCAAGGCCCATGTTGAACATGCTGGCGATGAAGCCGAGCACGAGGTAGGCCATCAGGCCCGCGAAGATCAGCGCCTTGACCGGGAAGGGAAACCGCCGTGCGACAAGGCCGGCGATGCCGCAGGCCATGTAGTCGTACAGGCGCGGCGGTCCGCCCATGAGGGTGACCGGCAGGAACGGCAGGTTGGGCAGCACGATCCAGCACGCCAGCCAGTTGAGGAAGGCCGCCAGTTGCGGGTCCAGCCGGCTCCACGCACGGCGCGGCGATGCAAGGATGGCAGGTGCGGCGTGCGTCATCGGGATCCCTTCGCCGGCACAGGTGCCCGATCATGGTTAAGGTTCCCTTAGCGGCTGGCGCAACACGGGGCTGCCGGTGGCCTGTTCCCCCTTGCATCGGTGGCCGCACCCGCGTAAGGGCGCGCCTTCGAAGCGGTGCCGGCATCGGTGCCGCTTTTCAATTCATGCCCCGCAGGTAACCCTTCGGTGCATGCTGCCGGCCCCTTAAGTGCTGCGATCGGGGGGCCATGCAGAACACACGGTCACGCAGGCCGGTCCTTCGTGAACGCCAAAGGGGCGTTCGGGGCCTCCTGCCTCTGGTGCGCGGCGAAACATGTGAGGATTTGGACCATGGGTCTGATTCAGGATCTTGAGGCAGAAGCCATCAAGGCACTCGTCGAAGGGAAGGAAATTCCCGATTTCCGCGCCGGTGATACCGTGCGCGTCGGCGTGAAGGTTGTGGAAGGCACGCGCAGCCGCGTGCAGAACTTCGAAGGCGTGGTGATCGCGCGCTCGAACCGCAGCATCAACAGCAATTTCACCGTCCGCAAGATCAGCTTCGGCGAAGGTGTGGAGCGTGTTTTCCCGCTCTACTCGCCGAACATCGATTCGATTACCGTGGTCCGCCGCGGCATCGTGCGGCGGGCCAAGCTCTACTACCTGCGCGGCCGCACCGGTAAACGCGCTCGTATTGCGGAGCGTCGCGAGAACGTCGGCCAGTAATCGCCTGATCCCCGCCACGGCGGGATGAATTCAAGGGGCGGTTCCGCGCTGACGGAGCCGCCCCTTTTGCATGTCCCGGGCCGGGGTTCCCCAAGCGGGCCCGCAGGGTGGACAGATTTTCGAGATTGGAGAAGCACGTGGGTTATCGAGTTGCAGTAGTGGGCGCGACGGGCAATGTCGGGCGCGAGATGCTGGCCATCCTCGCCGAGCGCGAGTTCCCGATGGACGAGGTGGCGGCGGTCGCCTCCTCGCGGTCGACCGGCATGGAAGTCGAGATCGGCGATTCGGGCCGCAAGGTGAAGTGCCAGAACCTGGAGCATTTCGATTTCGCCGGATGGGATATCGCCCTGTTCGCCGCAGGCTCCGGCCCGACCAAGGAATATGCCCCCAAGGCGGCCGCAGCCGGTTGCGTGGTGATCGACAATTCCTCGCTCTACCGCATGGACCCGGATGTTCCGCTGGTGGTGCCCGAGGTGAACCCGGAAGCGATCGACGGCTATACCAAGCGCAGTATCATCGCCAATCCCAACTGCTCCACCGCGCAGATGGTGGTGGCGCTGAAGCCGCTGCACGATTTCGCCACCATCAAGCGCGTGGTCGTGTCCACCTACCAGTCGGTTTCCGGCGCGGGCAAGGCGGGCATGGACGAGCTGTTCGAACAGAGCCGCGCGATCTTCGTGGGCGACCCGGTGGAACCGCGCAAGTTCACCAAGCAGATCGCCTTCAACGTGATCCCGCACATCGATGTGTTCCTTGATGACGGCTTTACCAAGGAAGAATGGAAGATGGTGGTCGAGACCAAGAAGATCCTCGATCCCAAGGTGAAGGTGCAGGCAACCTGCGTGCGCGTGCCGGTGTTCGTCGGCCATTCCGAGGCGATCAGCCTGGAGTTCGAGAAGGAAATCACCGCCAAGCAGGCGCAGGACCTGCTGCGCGAGGCGCCGGGCATCATGCTCGTCGACAAGCGCGAGGACGGCGGATACGTGACCCCGGTGGAATGCGCGGGCGATTATGCCACTTTCGTCTCGCGCGTGCGCGAGGATCCGACCGTGGAGAATGGCCTGGTGCTGTGGTGCGTGTCCGACAACCTGCGCAAGGGCGCGGCGCTCAACGCGGTGCAGATTGCCGAGCTGCTCGGTCGCCGGCACCTGAAGAAGGGCTGATCTGCTGCAACTGGAAATCGCCCCTTGCGCCAACGAGCCGGAATTGTCCGACCCGGCAGTGACGGGGGCGTTTGCAGCCGAGATGGCCAGCCTGGCGAGTGTCGAGCAGGTGCCGCCCTTTTGCGGCTATGTAGCGCGGGAGGGCGGGGTGCCGGTGGGCTTCGGCGGGTTCTCGGGCTCGCCGGACGAAGGCGGGACGGTGGAGATCGGTTACCTCACCTTTGCACCCCATGAAGGTCGCGGGGTGGCAAGCGCAGTGGCGGCCGGGCTGGTCGCAATTGCCCGGGCCAACGGCACGGCACGGGTAATTGCGCACACCTTGCCGCAGGCCAATCCGTCAACCCGGGTGCTGGAGAAGAACGGCTTCGTGCACACCGGCAAGGCAATCGACAAGGATATCGGCGAAGCCTGGCGCTGGGAGCTGGAACTCTAGTGCGGAGCCCCGAAGCGGGGCGACTTGCGCATCAGCAGCACCAGCGGGATGGCGGCCAGGCTCAGCCATTTCATCATCGTGAAGTCGTTGAGGTAGGCGATCATCGCCGCCTGCCGCGTCACTTCCATGTCGACCGCGCTGAGGGCAACCTGGCCGTATTGCTGGAACCGGTCGAGCGTGGACAGGTCCACTGCCGTCGAAAGCTCTGGCGTGATATTGGCGCCCAGTTCCTCGTGGCTGCGCTGGATGCCGCGGGCCAGTAGCGTCATCACCACCGAAATCCCCACGGATGACCCGACCGAGCGCATCAGGTTCAGGAGGCTGGAACCATCGGTCCGCAGCTGCGGGGGCAAGGTGGCAAATGCAATGGCGTTGAGCGGGATGAAGACCAGCCCGATCCCCACGCCCTGGGCAAGCCCGGTGGCGATGAAGTGCCAGCGGTCAACCTCCAGCGACCAGCCGGCCATTGCATCAAGCGACCAGGCACTGATCAGGAAGCCGGCGGCCACCAGCCATCGCGCGTCCACGCCCTTGCGCATCAGCAGTCCGGCAACCTGCATCGATACCAGCACACCGACGCCGCGCGGCATAAGGACAAGCCCGGTATCGATCACGTCATAGCCGAACAGTTGCTGCAGCATCGGTGGCAGCAGCGCCATGGTGGCAAACATCACCACACCCGACACGATCATGAAGACAAGCGCGATGGCGAAGTTGATGTCTGCAAACAGCCGCCGGTCGAACAGCGGATTTTGCGCCGTGGCCAGGTGGATCACCGCGATCCATGCGCAGGACAGGGCCGTGCAGGCATAGAGCCAGCTTTCCGGGCTGGCGAACCAGTCGACCACGCTCCCCCGGTCGAGCAGCAGCTGCAGCGCCGCGAGCGCCAGGGCGATCATGGCAAAACCGAACAGGTCGAACCGGCGGCGGGTGATCGGGCGGCTCGGCAGTTCGGCAAACAGGATGGCAAGGCACAGCGCACCGAGCGGCACGTTGACGAAGAACACCCAGCGCCAGCCCATGGTCTCGGTCAGCCAGCCGCCCAGTACAGGGCCAAGGATCGGGCCGATCATGATGCCCATGCCCCACAGGGCGATCATCTGCGGCTGGCGGCTGGGCCGGGTGGTATCGAGCAGCGAGCTCTGGCTGAGCGGGGCGATGAAGGCGCCGCCGATGCCCTGAAGCGCCCGGAAGATCACCATCTCCTCCAGGTTCTGCGCCAGCCCGCACAGCATCGAGGCCAGCACGAACAGCGCGACCGAGATGAGGAACAGCCGCCGGGAACCGATCCGGTCGGCCAGCCAGCCGGTGATCGGCATGGCGACCGCGCTGGCGATGATGTAGCTGGTCAGCACCCAGCTCACCGTATCGGGCGATGCCCCCAGCGAGCTCTGCATGTGCGGGATCGCCACGTTGGCAATCGTCACGTCGAGCACCTGCAGCAGGCTGGCCGTCATCACGCCCAGGATCAGCAGCAGGTGGTTGCGCACCGGCAGCTGGGCGACGTCCGCCGGGCTGCCCGGAGAAGCGGCCGGGAGTCTTGCGGCGGAACTCGCCAAGCCTAGTCGCCCGCGTCCGAGGTGAACACGGTCACCTCGGTGGAAAGCCCGGCGATCAGGGCGCGCGGGCTGGCTTCATCCAGCGCGATGCGCACCGGCACGCGCTGGGTCACCTTCACCCAGTTGCCGGTTGCGTTCTGGGCCGGGAGGACGGAGAACTCGGACCCGGTGCCGGCGCCGATGCTGTCCACATGGCCGCGCAGCACCAGGTCAGGGTAGGCATCGAAACGCACTTCGGCGGGCTGGCCCGGGGCCATTTCGGCAAGGTCCGTTTCCTTGAAGTTCGCCTCCACATATGTCGTGCCGTCCGTCACCAGCGTCAGCACCGGCAGGTTGGGCAGGACCTGCTGGCCAAGCTGCAACCGGTCTGCCTGGGCGACGCGGCCCGCTGCCGGCGCCCGCACTTCGGTCCGGCGCAGGCCCAGTTCGGCATTGGCACGCTGTGCTTCTGCGGCGGCAATGCGCGGATCGCGATCGGGCACGGCCGAACCCCGGGCAAGTCTCGCGCGCGCCTCGCGCTGGCGCGCTTCGGCCTGGCGCAGGGCCTCGCGGGCCTGGGCGACCTGGTGTTCGGCGGCGTCGAGATCGCTGCGTGTGGTAAAGCCGCGTTCCCACAGGGCACGCTGCCGTTCCAGCCGGCTTTCGGCATAGGCGATGTCCTCGCGCGCGGCGGCAATGTCCACCCCGACAAGGTCGGTATCGTTCTGCAGCGCGGTCAGGCTGGCCTGGGCACCGGCGATGGCGGCGGCAGCTTCCTGCATCTGTAGCTGGTAGGGTTCCGGATCGAGGCGGAACAGCAGGTCGCCAGCCTCGACATGGTCGCCTTCGGCCACCAGCACCTCGACGATTCGCCCGCCGACCTCGCCGCTGACCGCGACCATGTCCTGCTGCACATAGGCATTGTCGGTCGTGACCTTGCCTTGCAGGCTCGACCAGTAGAACCATGCCGCAGCAGCCAGTGCCACCGGCAACGACAGCATCAGCGCCAGCCGCAGGGGGCGCGCAGCCGGCCTGGCGGATGCCTGCGCACCATCTTGCACAATCTGTGGATCGGCTTCCGCCATATCGGGATTCCCACCTTGCCCCTTGTCGTGCCAGCCATAGGATGATTGGTAGCAGGCAACAACCGATCTGGAGCAAGTGGATGGCGGATATCGCGACCGGGATGATGGCAGGTTTCGACGGGACGCCGCTTGCGGTGCACCGCTGCGGTGCGGGGCGCCCGGTGCTGCTGCTGCACGGCCTGTTTTCCAGTGCGCAGATGAACTGGATCCGGTTCGGCCATGCGCAGAGACTGGCCGACGCCGGATTCGAGGTGATCATGCCCGACCATCGCGCCCATGGGCAGAGCGGCGCGCCGCACGATCCCGCCGCCTATCCGCGCGAGGTCCTGGTGCGCGATGTGCTGCACCTGGCAGATGTCCTGGGCCTTGCCGATTTCGACCTTGCCGGCTTTTCGCTGGGGGCACGGACAGCGACGGCGGCAGTGGTGGCAGGGCTCGCGCCGCGGCGACTGGTGCTTGCCGGAATGGGCCTCGAAAGCCTCGACAACTGGGATCGCCGGGCCGTCCACTTCATCGATGCGATCGACCGCTTTGCCGAGGTGAAGCTGGGTGACCCGGCTTTCGCCACCGTGTCGTTCATGAAGACCATGAAGATCGACCGGGTGGCGGCAAGGCTGCTGCTGCTGGCCGGCGGCGATGTCGACCGGGCGGATCTTGCCCGCATTACCATGCCCACGCTGGTCGTGTGCGGCGAGGACGATCACGACAACGGATCGCCCAAGGCCCTGGCCGATGCGCTGCCCGATGGCCGCCTGCAACTGATCCCCGGCACCCACATGAGCAGCGTTACGGGACCGGAACTGGGAGAGGCGATCACGGCGTTCCTGACGCAGGGGTGAAACCGGGCCGCGAACCTCCCGTGCCGGTCACGCGGCATGAAAAAGGGCGCCAACCCCGCGGGGAAGGCGCCCTGTTTCGTGGTCCCTGAAGGAAGCCTGGGGCTTATTCGCCCGCTGCTTCTTCCTCTTCCGCCGGGGGCAGTTCGCCCAGTTCGCGGTCGGGATCGAGTTCTTCGGTGAAGCCTTCGCTCTCGGCGCGGTCTTCTGCAGCAAGGTTGCCGATCACGTCGACACCCTGGCGCTGCAGTTCGGCCTCGTCTTCCGAGCGGGCGACATTGGCCTTCACCGTCACCTGCACTTCGGGGTGCAGGGCCACGGTCACGTCGAACAGGCCGAGCGTCTTGATCGGCGCGCCCATGATGACCTGGCGCTTGTCGACCTTGTGGCCCTTGGCGACAAGGGCATCAGCCACGTCGCGAACGTTCACCGAGCCATAGAGCTGGCCGGAGTTCGACGAAGCGCGGATCAGCACGATTTCGGCACCACCCACCGTCTCGGCCTGCTTTTCGGCAGCGGAGCGGCGGTCGGCGTTTTCCTTTTCGAGGCGATCACGGTTGGCTTCGAACACCTTGCGGTTCGCATCGTTGGCGCGCAGCGCCTTCTTCTGCGGCAGCAGGAAGTTGCGGGCATAGCCGTCGCGCACGGTAACCACGTCACCGATGGTGCCGAGGTTCTCGATGCGTTCGAGGAGGATGATCTGCATGGGTCCTATCCTCTCACTTCACGATGTAGGGCAGCAGGCCGAGATGGCGGGCGCGCTTGATCGCACGGGCCAGCTCGCGCTGCTTCTTGGCCGAAACCGCGGTGATGCGGCTGGGGACGATCTTGCCACGTTCGGACATGAAGCCCTGCAGCAGGCGCACGTCCTTGTAGTCGATCTTCGGGGCGTCCTTGGCCGCGAAAGGGCAGGACTTGCGGCGGCGGAAA
>CAZTED010000014.1:0-20469 GCA_964612175.1 uncultured Sphingomonadaceae bacterium | reverse complement strand
ACGCTCCTCACGCGGTTCGCGGCGCTTACGCTCGCGATCGTTCTTGCGCATCATCGCCGAGGGGCCGTCCTCGTGCTCTTCCACCGAGATGGTGAGCCAGCGGATGATGTCCTCGTTGATGCGGTTCTGGCGCTCCAGCTCGGCGACCAGGTTGCCCGGGCCTTCGATGTTGAGCAGCACATAGTGCGCCTTGCGGTTACGGTCGATCTTGTAGGCGAGGGACTTCAGGCCCCAGGTTTCGGTCTTGACGACCTTGCCGCCCATGCCTTCCACGATTTCCGTGGCGCCGGCAGCCAGCGCATCGACCTGAGCCTGGCTCAGATCCTGACGCGCGAGAAACACGTGCTCGTAAAGAGCCATGTCACGCTTCCTTTCATGTCTTGCCGATCGCTGGCTTGTCCCGCGCGGATCGCAGGGGCCCCTCCGGCTTTCTTCGTTCCCGGTGTTATCCGGTTTCCACGGGGCCCGTCGGCCCCGCGGAAGTGGGGCACATAGACGAATTGCCCGCGAATGCAAGCGCGGCTAGGTCAGGCAGGTCCGAAGGGGGAGTCCACCATGTCGCGTACCAATCTTGCCGCCGTTGCCCTGTGCCTATCAACGGCAATGCTGTCCACCGCCGCCGTGGCACAGGAGGCGCCGGCCGAACCCGGGCTGGAGCTGCTCTACCGTTCGGTCGTCAAGCTGGGGAGCGTGATCGACGTGGGAGAAACGGCGCGCGGCCAGCGGCGGATCATCCCGATTACCGGCGGCACCTTCGAAGGCCCCCGGCTGCGCGGCGAGATCCTGCCGATGGGCTGGGACTGGCAGCTCGACCGCGCCGATGGCTGCACCGAACTGGTGGCAGACTACTTCATCCGCACGCATGATGGCGTGGTGATCAACGTGGTCAATACCGGTGCGCTGTGCCGCCCGGGCGCGGACGGGGCTCCGGCGCAGGCTCCCCGGACCAGCCCGGTGTTCGAGGCGCCGCGCGGTGCCTATGAATGGCTGGGGCAGGGGGCCTACATCGGCACCCTCGGCTTTGATCCTGCCGTTACCGAGCCCCACGTGGTCATCACCATCTACCGGAGCAACTGAGCTGCAGGCTTGCGGAATGCCGCTTGGCTTGCCACCAGCGTTGCCGGATCACTCTTGCCCCAAGGATTGCCCATGCCCACTGGCATAGTTGCGCTGCTCGACGACATTTCGGTGATTGCCCGCGCGGCTGCTGCCTCGATCGACGACATCGGCCTTGCTGCCGGCAAGGCAGGCACCAAGGCGGCCGGCGTGGTGATCGATGATGCCGCGGTGACGCCATCCTATGTCACCGGCTTCACGCCCGACCGGGAGCTGCCGATCGTCGCCAGGATCGCGCGCGGCAGCCTGATCAACAAGCTTGCCTTCCTGCTGCCCGGCGCCCTGCTGCTGAGCGAGTTCCTGCCGCAGGCGATCATCCCGCTGCTGATGCTGGGCGGGCTGTTCCTGTGTTATGAAGGCGCGGAAAAGGTGCTGGAAAAGCTTGGCGCCGAAAAGCACGGGCAGACGCTGGAGGACGAGATCACCGATGTCGCCGCCTTCGAGAAGGCGCGCATTTCGGGCGCGATCCGCACCGACCTGATCCTTTCGGCAGAGATCATGGCCATCACCCTGTCTGAGGTGGCCGACGAAAGCCTGCTGACGCGGGCGGGCGTGTTGGGGCTGGTCGGGGTAATCATTACCGTGGTGGTCTATGGCGCGGTCGCCCTGATCGTGAAGATGGACGATCTTGGCCTGCACATGGCCCGCAAGCCCTCAGCCGCGGCCCGCAATACGGGACGGCTGCTGTTGCTCGCCATGCCCCGGCTGCTGGTGGCATTATCGGTGATCGGAACCGTCGCCATGCTGTGGGTCGGCGGCGGGATCGTGCTGCACGGGCTTGAGGAACTGGGCCTGCCCGCGCCGGCGCACATGGCCCACGATGTCCAGCATGCCGTGGAGGCGGCCAGCGGCGCGCTGGGCGGCGCAGCGGGCTGGCTGACCTATGCCACCATCTCGGCCGTTGTCGGGCTGGTGCTCGGCGCGATCATTGCGCTGGTTCTGCACAAGGTGCTGAAACTGGGGGCGAAGCATTAGCCTTCGCGGCATCAGCCGCACCGGCACCCCGGTAGGCGCGCCGTTCCTCGGCCAGCCAGGCCTCCACCGTATCCCAGCAGCGCCCGTCGCTGCATTCCACGCGGCCATCGGGGTGCCTGACAACCCACGGTTCGATGTCCGCTGCACGCGGATCGACCACCAGCGGGGTGAGGGTGCGTTCCGAACTGATCTGCCAGCCGATCACATTGGCCCGGACGAGGTCCACCTCGTTGCCATCGAAATAGGCGTGCATGAGGTAGGTGCCCCGTTCCGCCCCAACCATTCCCACGCCTGCCGGGCGGTAGCTCTTCACCATCTGCACGTCCCCCTTTGGTCGACAAAGGCCTAGGGCCACGGCCTGAAGACAGGGCGAAGGAGCAGGGTAAACGCGCCGGAAAGGCTGTCAGGGCATCCGGGCGAGCAGGCTGCGGGCAAATTCGCTGAGCGTATCGTCGCGTGCGCCCATCACCACCACGCGGTCGCCGGGCCGGGCGAGTTGCACGATCCGGTCGCCGCAGGCCTCGCGGGTGGGCACGTATTCAGCCGTGCCGCCCGCCTGTTCGATCAGGCCCACGATGCGTTCGGTGCCTTCGCTGCGGTCCACGGTACCGCCGAAATAGACCGGGTCGCACATGATGGTCACATCGTCCGGGCCAAGTTCCGCCGCGAAGGTGCGGGCCAGTTCGTGCCCCATCTGCCGCAGCGGGCCATAGCCGTGGGGCTGGAAGAAGGCGATCACGCGGCCGGGCTGGCTCTTCAACGTGCGCAGGGTGGCGCGGCACTTTTCCGGGTTGTGGCCGAAATCGTCGATCACCGTAATCCCGCCAGGGCTGGTGCCGATGATGTCGAACCTGCGGGCCAGCCCCTTGAAGCCGGACAGGGCCACGGCCGCATCGTGCACTTCTACCCCGGCGGCGACGGCCCCGGCAATCGCGGCCAGGGCATTGGACAGGTTGTGGCGCCCCGGCATCGGCAGGCGCAGGGCGTGGGCAATATCGTTGCGGCGATCGACCAGGATGGCGCGGATCGAGCGGGCATCCTCCATGATGGTGCCCGGTTCGATGCCGATGTCGGCCTGCGGGTGATCGATGGCGAAGGACAGGCGCTTCTTCGCCCGCTCGCCCAGGAAGCGGGCATCCTCGTCGTCCCAGTTCACGGCCGCCACGCCGCCACGGGCCACGAAGTCGCCGAACAGGCGGCGCAGTTCCTCGATGCTCTTGTGGTCGAGGCTGACGTTGAGCAGCACCGAGACCGATGGGTTGTAAAGGTCGATCGAGCCGTCGCTCTCGTCCACCTCGGCCACGAAGGTGCCGTGATAGCCGACCTTGGCGCTGGCAAAGGGGTTGGCCCCATCGACGAAGTTCTTCATCACCGCGCCGTTCATGATCGTGGGGTCGCGACCGTCGACCTCCATGATCCAGCCGATCATGCCGGTTACCGTGCTCTTGCCGCTGGTCCCGCCCACCGCGATGGAAAGCGGCGCAGCGTTGAACAGGCGGCTGAGGAGTTCGGCACGGGTCAGGCGCGGGCAGCCCAGTTCGTTGGCGCGCACCACTTCGGGCACGGTATCCTCGATCGCGGCGCTGGCGACCAGCACTTGCTGCGACGAAGTGATCCCGCTCCCGTCCTGCGGGAACAGGTGGACGCCCTGTGCCTCCAGCCAGGCGAATTTCTCCGGCGTGCGGCCCTGGTCGCGGCTGCGGTCCGACCCTGCCACATCTGCCCCCATGCCGCGCAGGATCATCGCCAGCGGCAGCATCCCCGATCCACCGATGCCGCAGAAGAAGAACGGATGGACCAGGGCCATCTCGGGCGACGCGTTTGCGGGGGTGGCAGTCATGCCGTCATGCCTATTCTCGCAGTGGCGCTTTGTGAAGCGGATGTTAGGGTGGCAAGCCTATGTCCACCAATATTGCCCTTCTTTGCCCCGGAAAACCGATCCTGAAGGAGCGGGCCGAGGCCGTGCTGGCGCTGGCACGCCGGGAATACCCGCAGCTCCGGCTCACCTTCCATCCGCAATGCTTCATGGAACACGGCCACTTTGCCGGGCCGGACGAAGTGCGGCTCGCCGCCTTCCTTGAAGTCGCCAACGATCCGGCCGTCGATGCCGTGTGGTTCGCGATGGGCGGTTATGGTTCCAACCGCATTGCCCGCGAGGCAGTGGCGGGCTTGCGCGGGGCGGCGCAGGGCAAGACCTTCCTCGGCTATTCCGACTGCGGCACCTTGCTGGCTGCGCTCTACCGCAACGGCATCGGCAGGCCGGTGCACGGGCCGCTGGCCGGCGACATCCGCCGCGACGGGGGCGAGGAAGCGGTGCGCCGCGTGCTCGACTGGTTCTCCGGCAACCCGCAGGGGCTGGAGGGCGGGCTGGACCATCGCCCGGCGGTGGCCTTCAACCTGATGACGCTGGCCATGCTGGCCGGCACCGAGTTCATGCCCGACCTTGCCGATCACGTGGTGCTGGTGGAGGAGGTTTCCGAACACCTCTATGCCGTCGACCGGCTGTTCTTCCACGTGACGCAGCACCTGAAAGGCGTGGCGGGCCTGCGCCTTGGCCGCGTGTCCGACGTGCCCGAGAACGACCGCCCATTCGGTGCCGATGAGGAGGAGATCGCCCGCTACTGGTGTGCAAAATCGGGTATTCCCTACCTCGGGCGGGCGGATATCGGCCACGATGCTGCCAACAGGATTGTCCCCTTCGGTCTTGCCTGATCGGGCCGGCGACCATAGTCGCGCCGCTAACAGGAGGAGTTTGCCAGATGATCGCATTCGTTTTTCCGGGCCAGGGCAGCCAGAAGGTGGGCATGGGCGTGGAGCTGGCCGCAGCCAGCGCCGCCGCGCGCGAGGTGTTCGAGGAAGTGGACGACGCGCTCGGCCAGAAGCTGTTCGCGATCATGGCAGAAGGCCCGGAAGACGCGCTGACCCTTACCGAGAACGCCCAGCCGGCAATCATGGCGCACTCGATCGCGGTGGCTCGCGTGCTGGAGCGCGATTTCGGCGTGTCGCTGGTGCAAAAGGGCGAGGCCGTGGCGGGCCACTCGCTGGGCGAGTATTCGGCGCTGGCCGCAGTGGGCGCCTTCAGCCTTGCCGATACCGCCCGCCTGCTCAAGCTGCGCGGACAGGCGATGCAGGCCGCCGTTCCGGTGGGCGTGGGCGGCATGTGCGCGCTGCTGGGCGCTGATCTCGAGAAGGCGCAGGGCCTGGCCGATGCCGCCGCGCAGGGAGAGGTCTGCGAGGTCGCCAATGACAACGATCCGGGGCAGGTGGTCCTGTCCGGCCACGCCGGCGCGATTGCCCGCGCGGTGGAGCTGGCCAAGGACTTCGGCTGCAAGCGCGCCGTGCCGCTGCCGGTTTCCGCGCCGTTCCACTGCTCGCTGATGCAGCCCGCCGCCGATGCCATGGCCGAGGCGCTTGCCCTGTGCCCGCCGCGGGGCCTGCTGCTGCCGGTCTATTCCAACTTCACCGCCACCATCACCACCGATCCGGCGCTGGAGCAGCAGCTGCTGGTCAAGCAGGTCACCGGCCGCGTCCGCTGGCGCGAGTCCATGGCCGCCATGGGCGATGCCGGGATCACCCGTTTCGTGGAACTGGGCGGCAAGGTGGTTGGGCCGATGATCCGCAAGATCGTGCCCGAAAGCGAACAGGTGAGCGCGGTGACGATGGCCGAGATCGAGGCGCTGGCGAAGGAGATTGCATGATGTTCAACCTAACCGGAATGAATGCCCTGGTCACCGGCGCTGCCGGCGGCATCGGTTCTGCCATCAGCCGCGCGCTGGCCATGCAGGGGGCGCGGGTGGCGCTGTCGGGTTCCAACGGGGCCAAGCTGCGCGCCTTTCGCGAGGAGCTGAACGAGACCTACGCTCACCACGATCACGATGGCCATGTCGAGATCACCTGCGACCTTTCCAACACCACCCAGGTGGAGGAGCTCATCCCCGCCGCGATCGATACGCTGGGCGGGGTCGACATCCTGGTGAACAATGCCGGCATCACCCGCGACAACCTCGCCATGCGGATGAAGGACGAGGAGTGGGACGCGGTGATCCGCATCAACCTTGAAAGCACCTTCCGCCTGATGCGCGCCGCCACCCGGCCGATGATGAAGGCGCGCTTCGGCCGCATCATCACCATCACCTCCATCGTCGGGGCCACCGGCAATCCCGGGCAGATGAACTATTGCGCCGCCAAGGCCGGCATCACCGGCATGACGAAGAGCCTGGCACAGGAAGTGGCCAGCCGCGGCATTACCGCCAATTGCGTGGCCCCCGGCTTCATCCGTACGCCGATGACCGAGGTGCTGCCCGATGCCCAGAAGGAGGCACTGAACGCCCGCATCCCGATGGGTCGCATGGGCGAGGGTGCCGATATCGGCGCTGCGGTGGCTTTCCTCGCTTCGAAGGAAGCCGGCTACATCACCGGCCAGACGCTGCACGTGAACGGTGGCATGGCGATGATCAGCTGATCATCCTTGCGGGCGGCAAGGATCAGGCTTTTATCCCCAAGGAATCGCCCTTTGCGGGCGCGATTTGCGAGTGAATCCTTGCCCCTTGGGGCACCCCGGTTAAGACTGATCCCGTCATTTTCCGGCGCTCACGGGCGATTCCGGCCATTTTCGGTCAGGACAGGCGCCATAAGGGGTTAGTAAACGCGATGAAGGCCACCATCGAACGCGCGAAGCTGCTGCGCTGCCTGTCCCACGTCCAGTCGGTCGTGGAGCGGCGCAACACGATCCCGATCCTGTCCAACGTCCTGATCGAGGCTTCGGCCGACGGGCTGGTCAAGATCATGGCGACCGACCTCGACCTGCAGGTGATCGAAAGCCTCGATGCCGCCAGTGTGGATAGCGCCGGGGCGATCACCGTTTCCGCGCACCTGCTGTTCGATATTGCCCGCAAGCTGCCCGATGGCTCGCAGGTCAGCCTGGAAACGGCCGATAACCGCATGGTGGTGAAGGCCGGCCGCAGCCGCTTCCAGCTGCCCACCCTGCCGCGCGATGACTTCCCGGTGATCGTGGAAGGCGACCTGCCGACCAGCTTTGCCATTCCTGCAGCCATCCTGGCCGAACTGATCGACCGCACGCGCTTTGCCATCTCCACCGAAGAGACGCGATACTACCTCAACGGCATCTTCCTGCACGTTGCGGATGATGACAAGCCGGTGCTGAAGGCCGCCGCCACCGATGGCCATCGCCTTGCCCGCTTCACCATCGACAGGCCCGCCGGCGCCGAGGGGATGCCGGACGTGATCGTGCCGCGCAAGGCCGTGGCCGAACTGCGCAAGCTGCTGGAGGAATCGCTCGACGGTACGGTGCAGGTGGACCTCAGCCCGTCGAAGATCCGCTTCACCCTTGGCGGGGCGGGCGGCGTGGTGCTGACCAGCAAGCTGATCGACGGCACCTTCCCCGATTACAGCCGCGTGATCCCGACCGGCAACGACAAGTTGCTGAAGCTCGATCCCAAGAGCTTCTATGCCGGGGTGGACCGCGTGGCGACCATCGCCACCGAGAAGACCCGTGCGGTCAAGATGTCGCTGGAGCAGGACAAGGTCACGCTTTCGGTCACCAGCCCGGACAACGGCAACGCAGCCGAGGAAATCGCCGCCGATTACCGCAGCGACGCGATGGAGATCGGCTTCAACGCCGGCTACCTCAAGGACATCCTCGCCCAGATCGACAGCGACACGGTGGAACTGCACCTGGCCGATGCCGGCGCCCCCACCCTGATCCGCAAGGACGATAAGAGCCCGGCGCTCTACGTCCTCATGCCGATGCGGGTGTGATGCGCCGCCCCATCACCGCTGGCTGCCTGGCGCTTGGCCTTGCTGCCTCGCCATTGGCCGCGCAGGAGGACCGGGTGTCCTTCAGCGCCGAGGATGCCCGCCAGTGCGCCATCTGGGCCTCCTATCTCACCGTCCAGATGGCTGACGATCCGGAAACGGTCGAGGCCCTGCTGTTCGCCACCAATTACTTCGTCGGCTATTACGAAGGCCGGACCGGGCTCACCATCGCCGAGGGAAACAACGTTGCGGCGGCGATCGAGGTCGAAGCGAACCTGGGCGAAGTTACCGAGAAATGCGCTGACCTGATGACCAGCTATGGCGAGCGGATGACAGCCTGGGGCGCGTCGATGGAGGCGGAAGCCGCTAGCCTGGACGGCGGGAAGCCCTAGGCGGCTTCGCGCAAGGCCTCCTCAAGCTCGCTCAACTGAAGCAGCACCCGACGTTCGCTGATGCGCCCCTCGCACAGGCTGGCAAGCGAGCGCGCAATCTGCGCCAGGGCCAATGCCTTGCCATGACCGGGGGCATAGACCTGGCCCGAAGCCTCCTGGCCAGCGGCGCGG
Organism: uncultured Sphingomonadaceae bacterium; assembly: GCA_964612175.1. GTDB lineage: Bacteria > Pseudomonadota > Alphaproteobacteria > Sphingomonadales > Sphingomonadaceae > Alteraurantiacibacter. The sequence continues at coordinate 12,040 of CAZTED010000014.1, read as the reverse complement.
CTCCAGAAGTGGTAGCTGGTGCCGTGGAGATAAAGCACGTCGTTCTCCCTGGCCTCAAGCTCCTCGGGGGTGTCGGGGCGGGATGTGGTGGTCATCGCTTGCCAGGCGGCAGCCAGCCTTTCGCCCGTGCGGGCGGGCAGTTCGCGTTCGCAGCGATCAAGGCGGGCATCGGCCGGGTCTGTTGGCAGGCCATCAAGGATTTCGGCACGTTCGCGCGCCAGTTCCTGCGCCTCCTGCGCGGCACTGTTGGTCCAGGCCAGCCGCACCTGGCCGTTGGCGTACATACCGGCCAGGGCATAGCGCCACAGGTGCTCGGCCGGTTCCAGCACGCGCAGGGTGTAGTGTCGGCCGATCCGGTGAAGCGATACGGATTGCTCAGGGCCATTGTTTGGCGTGATGATCGCCTGTGCCACGGCGCGGGTATCGCGCGCATTGGCAAAGGCATGGTGCAGCACGGCCTGGTAATCATCTGCGGGATCGACGGGATAGAGGTGGCTTTGCGCCAGTGCAGGTCCGGGGCTCACCCAGGCGGCAAGGACTGCCACGATTGCAAGAGCTCGCCTCACCCCTTCGCCCTGATCATCGCTTCCACATCGACGAATTTTTCGCGCGGGGCGCCTGCGCGTGCGGCCTTTTCCTCGGCTTCCTCGATCTTCTTCCAGTCGCGGAAGGTGACGATATGCAGTCCACGATTTTCGGCAAGTTCGTCAAAGCCTTGGCGGCCTTTCCTGCCACCCGGCCCCAAGGCGCCTGCTGCCACATCCTCGGCAATCCGATCGACCACCGAATAGCCATCCGGGCGGTTGGTGCCGATCGTGCCCGATGGCCCGCGTCGTGCCCAGCCGACGCAGTAGAGGCCGGGCAGGATGCGTCCTTCGTTGTTGGCGAAGCGGCCTTCGCGTTCCTCGAACGGAACGCCGGGTATCGGCACCGTGCGATAGCCGATGCAGCTGATCACGAGGTCTGCCGGCAGCACGCCGCGCCGCCCGGTGCCCTGCGCCTTGCCACGCACCACCTCGGTCTCCTCGATCACCACGCCGGTGACCTTGCCGCCCTTTCCCTGCAGTTCGACCGGTTGGGCGAAGAAGGCAAATTCGATGGCGACCGGCTGTTCGGCGCGGATGTGTTCGGGAATGGCGGCGAACTGGCGCAGCACGGCCACGCTCTTGCGAAGGCCCGGCTCCAGGATCGCGTCTTCCGCCTCGTCCGGCAAGTCGCCCCGCTGCACGTGGGGGCTGGCCCGTTCCAGCTTGCCCAGTTCGCCCAGCTCCTTGGGCGTCATCATGATCTGGTGCGGGCCGCGCCGGCCGAGCAGGATGATCCGCTCGATGTTCGATGCGGCCAGCATGTCCAGCGCATGGGCCACGATGTCGCTGCCGGCAAATTCCGCCGGTGTCTTGGCGAGGATGCGGGCCACGTCGAGCGCGACGTTGCCCATGCCGATCACCACCGCCGTTTTGCCGGACAGGTCCGGGTCCAGCGCCGCGAATTGCGGATGGCCGTTGTACCAGCCGACAAAGGCCGCGCTGCCGAACACGTTGCCCAGCTCCGCGCCGGGAATTTCCAGCGGCCGGTCCTTCGGCGCACCGGTGGCAAGGACCACGGCATCGTAAAGGCCCTTCAGCTCGTCCACCGAAACGTCGCGGCCAACCGTCACATTGCCCACAAAGCGCACGTTGTCGGTCAGGGCGACCTGCTCATATCGGCGCGATACGCCCTTGATCGACTGGTGATCCGGCGCAACGCCGCTGCGAATCAGGCCATAAGGTACTGGCAGGCAATCGAAAATGTCCACCCGCACATCCTCGCCAAAGGCCTTCTGCGCGGCTTCGGCGGTGTAGTATCCCGCCGGTCCCGAACCGATGATTGCGATATGCCGCAACGCCATTCGCCTGCTCCTCCTCGTTCCCCGCACGATAGTAGCTGCGCTGCGCGCCGGCACAAGCGCCACGTCGATCACCGCACGGGCCGGATAAACTGCTGCCAGGGGCTGGAAGTTGCCTCCCGATTAACGGTTTTTCAAAAGCATCCGGCGCATTGAACAAGCATGGACGCGGCACGCCAGCATAGCAGGCAGGAACCCTTGCGCTCGGGCGCGCCCCGGGGCGAGGAAGCCACGCGTCCGAAACCGCTTCGCGAAGTGCCCCAGCCACCTGCCGCCGCCGCGTCCAAGGGCAGCGCAATCGCTGTGCCCGACCGTCGCGGCGCAAACCGGCGCGAACCCTCCGCCGACAGGGCATTCGCCCCACTGGACCGCGCTTCGCCTGCTGCACCGCCACACTGGCACTGGCCGGTCCTGACATTGGCCATGGCGCTCTCGGCGCTGGTCAGCGTCATCCTCACCCTGCAATGGCCGGGCGCGGGGGTGGCGGCGGCCATGGTTGCCGCGTTGCTCCTGGCTGCTTCCGCCGGACCACTACAGCGCCGCTTTGCCGACAGGGGCGATCCCGGCAGGCTTGCAACCTATGCGCTCCCTCTCGTGCCGCTGTTCCTGTTCGGGCTCGGCATAGGTGGCTGGGTGGTGCGCGCAGGGCTGGGATGGGATGCGGCGGTATTCCTGCTCGCAACGACCGGGGCAATCGCGGCTCTTTACCTGCGGCGGCTTCCCGCCCTGGTCCTGGCTTCGCAATGGCTGCTGTGGTGCGGAGCGGTAACGCCGTCGCTGTGGGGAGGGGCCGTGGCGAGCCTGATCGGGGCGGCGATCATCGTGGGCATAGCAGCGCGCGACCAGATCGTGCTCCAGGCCCAGGAAGACCGGCGCCGGGCCGCCCAGGAACGCGCCCAGAACCGCGCGCGCGACATCCTGTCCGATTATGAGGAAGCGGGGCAGGGCTGGTTCTGGGAAACCGACCGCCGCTCGCAGCTTACCTATATCTCCGACACGGCCGCGCGTGTGCTCGGCTGTCAGGCCGATACGCTTGTCGGCAAGCCGCTGGTGGCCTTGTTCGACCTGCAGGATGCCAGCGAGACGAGCGAGCGGACCTTGCTGTTCCACCTGTCCACGCGATCGGCCTTCAAGGAACTGGCCGTGCGCGCCGCTGTCGCGGGGGACGAGCGCTGGTGGTCGATCAGCGGGCGCCCGATCTACGACAGCTTCAATAACTTCATCGGCTTTCGCGGGGCGGGCACCGACCTTACCGAACGCAAGCGCAGCCAGGAGGAGGTGTCGCGTCTCGCCAACTTCGATTCGCTGACCGGCCTCGCCAACCGCTTCAAGATATCGCAGGAGCTGGAGAAGATCCTCGGGTCGCAGCAGGAGGTGCACCGCGCCTGCGCCATCTTCCTGCTCGACCTCGACCGCTTCAAGCACGTGAACGACACCATGGGCCATCCGGCGGGCGATGCCCTGCTGAAGCAGGTTGCCCAGCGTCTGGAACGGGCGATCGGCAAGCTCGGGCGCGTCGGGCGCCTTGGCGGTGACGAGTTCAAGGTGGTGATCCCCGGTCACCATCCGCGGCAGATGCTGGGCGAGCTGGCGCGCGAGGTGATCCATTCGCTGTCGCAACCCTATGCGATCGAAGGCCAACGGGTGATCATCGGCGCTTCGATAGGCGTGGCGATGGCGCCAGAGGATGGCGACAAGGCCGAAAACCTGGTGCGCAATGCCGACCTTGCTCTCTATGCCGCAAAGGATGGCGGGCGCGGCCGGTTCCACTTCTATTCGGATGATCTCCATGCCGAGGCGGAGGCCCGTTCGCAGCTGGAAGAGGACCTGCGCGACGCGATCACCAAGGGTGACCTGCAACTGTTCTACCAGCCGGTTGTCGCCACCGCGTCAGAGCAGATTACCGGCTTCGAGGCCCTGCTGCGCTGGCACCACCCGGTCAAGGGCTGGATTCCGCCGGATCGCTTCATCGGGACGGCCGAGGATACCGGCCTCATTACCCAGCTTGGCGAATGGGCGCTGCGCACGGCCTGCATGGAAGTGGCCAAAATGCCCGCACAGGTGCGCGTGGCGGTGAACGTTTCACCGCTGCAATTCGCCAGCCCGCAGCTTCCGGCGGTGGTGACCCAGGCGATCGCCCGGGCCGGCATCCGTCCGGACCAGCTTGAGCTGGAGATTACAGAAAGCGTGTTCCTGTCAGACGATGCTGGCACCGATGCCATGTTCAAGGCGCTGAAGCGGATCGGCGTGCGTCTGGCGCTCGACGATTTCGGCACCGGCTATTCATCACTCGGCTATCTCAAGAAGGCACCGTTCGACAAGATCAAGATCGACCAGAGCTTCGTGCGCGGGGCAACCCAGCCCGACAGCCGCAATGGCGCGATCATTGCCTCGATCACCAGCCTGGCCAAGGCGCTGGGGATGGAGACCACTGCCGAAGGCGTGGAAACGCTCGACGAGCTGGACCTTGTCCGCCGCCACGGCTGCAGCCACGTGCAGGGCTACATCTATGAGCGCCCCCTGGAACGGCAGGCAGCGCACGACCTGCTTGCCCGGGGGCTGAAGGCCGAGGCTCGTGGACCGCGTTCTGCACGCGCACCGCGCCAGATGATGCTGCGCAAGGTCATCCTCGACCATAACGGCAAGCTTTACGACGGGACGATCCGCAACATCTCCACCAGCGGGGCATTGATCGAAGGGCTGTGGAACGTGCCTGCTGGCACTGTCTTCAAGCTGCAGATTTCACAGGATTACTTCGTTGGTTGCACTGTCCGCTGGTCGAGCGATGACAAGATCGGCGTGGAATTTGCCAACCCCTTGCAACGCGACCAGGCGGGCAGCATCCTCGCCGTGCAGGGGCCACCCCCCAAACGCCCGGCCAAGCCACCGACCGCTCCTGCCAAGCTTCCGCCCGCCGGCCGGCAAGCCGGGGCAGCCCATTAGCGAAATCGTAAGGCTGATCCTTTACCCTTCCTTGCCAAGGTGCGGATTGATTGGCTCCGTGTCGAAGCTTGGGATGTGCTTACGATGGCAATGCGCGACATGCTGCGGAAGATGACGGGCGAACGCGCCCGGTCTTCCGCCGTGGGCGCAAACAGGCCCTTGCAGCAGATCAGCGATGCAGACCGCCTGGCCCTGTTCGACACTTTCGAGGCCACCGGTGTCGCGTGGTTCTGGTCAAGCGATGCCGATGGACGGCTGACCTACCTCTCGCCGGGCGCAGTGCCCTGCTTCGGCCATGACCGGCAGCTGATTGGCGAGCTGCTTGTGGAACTGGTGGAAACCGCAGGCGAGGATGGCAGGGGCAATGGCGAGCGGCCGCTCAGTTTCGTGCTGGGCGCACATAGCCGTTTCCATGAACTGGTGGTGCGCCTGCGCGGTACGCCGGAGCCGGTTCTCTGGTCCCTCACGGGCCATCCGCTGATTGACAGTGGGGGGCGCTTCCAGGGCTTCCGGGGCAGCGCGCGCGACGTTTCGGAACGCTGGATCCGTGAAGCAGACGAGGCGCGCCTGGCGCAGTACGACCCGCTGACCGGCCTTGCCAATCGCCATCGCATGAACCAGCGGCTCGATGCCATACTTGCAGCCTTCCGCGTGGCCAAACGGTCATGCGCCTTGATGCTGCTGGACCTGGACCGGTTCAAGCATGTCAACGATACCCTGGGGCATCCGGCCGGTGACGAACTGCTGCGGCAGGTCGGTCAGCGGCTCCAGCGGCTTGGCGTGGTCGGGGCAGAGATTGGCCGCCTGGGCGGCGACGAGTTCCAGATCGCCATCCCCGACCTCGACGATCGCGGGCATCTCGGCGACCTGGCGAAGAAGATCATCCAGCTCCTCTCGCAACCCTATGTCGTGGGCGGGGAGCACGCGGTCGTTGGGGCATCGGTGGGGATTGCTGTCGCGCCCTATGACGGGATGACGCGCGAGGAACTGGTCAAGGCAGCGGACCTTGCGCTCTATGCCGCCAAGGGTGGCGGGCGCGGGCAGTTCCGCCTGTTTGCCAGCGACCTGGCCAATGCCGCCCACCGCCAGCGCCAGATCGGCGAGGAGCTGCGCGAGGCCCTGCGCATCGACCAGCTCGACATGCATTACCAGCCGATCGTGCGGGCGGGCGATAACAGCGTGGTGGCCTTCGAGGCCCTGATGCGCTGGGAGCATCCCGATCTGGGGCCGATCAGCCCTTCCGTGTTCATCCCCGTGGCCGACGATTGCAACCTTTCGGCGCGGATCGGTGAATGGGCATTGGAGCGGGCCTGTCGCGATGCGGCCAACTGGCCGGGTGACATTCGCGTGTCGGTCAATGTCTCGGCCCAGCACTTCTTTTCGGGTTCCTTGCCCGCCACGGTCGAGGACGTGCTGGAACGCACCGGCCTTCGCGCCAACCGGCTCGAACTGGAGATCACCGAAGGGGTGTTCATGGGCGAGGAGCACCAGGTGGACGCGACCCTTGCCCGCCTGCGCAAGCGCGGGGTGCGCCTGTCACTCGACGATTTCGGCACGGGGCACTCGTCGCTCGCCTATCTGCGCCGGGCACCGTTCGACAAGATCAAGATCGACCAGTCCTTCGTGCGCGGTTGTTGCGAGGAAGGGAACCCCAACGCGGCCATCATCACCGCCATCATCAGCCTCGCGGGCGCGCTGGGCATGGAGACCACCGCCGAAGGGGTGGAGGCGATGGACGAGCTGGAACTGGTGCGCAAGCTGGGTGCGAACCTGATCCAGGGCTTCATCTTCTCGCGCGCCGTTCCGCAGGACGTGGTGCTGGAGCGGCTTGCCTCCGGCAACTTCGTCTACGAACCGGTCGGGCCGGAGAAGCACCGCGCCGACCGGCGGACGCTGTTCCGGCGGATCGGCGTGATCCACGAGGATCACCGCTATGACGCCATGCTGCGCAACCTCTCGCGCACCGGGGCCTTGATCGAGGGCCTGCTCGACGTGCCGGTGGGGACCGAACTTGTGCTCGACCTGGGCGGCGGGCAACTGGCCGTGGCGGTCGTCAGGCGATCGCAGGATGCAACCCAGGGCGTGGAATTCGAAACTCCCCTCGTCAGCGATGGCGCGCACGGCCTGTGCACCCGGCACCGCGTTTCGCCCTACCAGCTTGCAGCAGCGGCAGGAGTGGACGCGATCGGCGAAAGCAATCCAACCCGTCGCCGCTTCATGCAGGTCGATGTATCAGCGCGGTCGAGCAGGGCGGCCTGACACCTTCTTTCAACGCTACTGACAGGCGCACGAGAGAGCGCTAGAGGCGGCGGATGACTGAGCTTTCCCTGATCCGCAATTTTTCCATCATCGCGCATATCGACCATGGCAAGTCCACGCTGGCGGACCGGCTGATCCAGGCCACCGGCGGGCTGACCGACCGCGAGATGAGCGAGCAAGTCCTTGATAACATGGACATTGAGCGCGAACGCGGCATTACCATCAAGGCCCAGACCGTGCGCCTTGCCTATACCGCGAAGGACGGCAAGACCTACGAGCTCAACCTCATGGACACCCCCGGCCATGTCGACTTCGCCTATGAGGTCAGCCGCAGCCTTGCCGCCTGCGAAGGCGCGCTCCTGGTTGTCGACGCAGCACAGGGCGTGGAAGCGCAAACCCTCGCCAACGTCTACCAGTCGATCGAGCACGACCACGAGATCGTCCCCGTCATCAACAAGATCGACCTGCCCGCCGCCGAACCGGAAAAGGTAAAGGCCGAGATCGAGGACATCATCGGCCTCGATGCCAGCCAGGCCGTCCTCACATCCGCCAAGTCCGGCATCGGCATTGCCGACGTGCTGGAGGCCGTGGTCCAGCGCATCCCCCCGCCCAAGGGCGACCGTGACGCACCGCTGAAGGCCATGCTGGTGGACTCGTGGTATGATCCCTACCTCGGCGTCGTCATCCTTGTCCGCGTGATCGACGGGGTCATCAGGAAGGGCCTCCAGGTCAAGTTCATGCAAGGCGCCACCGAACACCTGGTGGACCGCGTGGGCTGCTTCACCCCCAAGCGCACCGACCTGCCGGAAATCGGCCCGGGCGAGATCGGCTTCATCACCGCCCAGATCAAGGAGGTGGAGCAGGCCCGCGTGGGCGACACCATCACCACGGTCAAGAACGGCGCCACCCAGGCCCTGCCCGGCTACAAGGAAGTGCAGCCGGTGGTCTTCTGCGGCCTGTTCCCCGCCGATGCCGCCGATTTCGAGAAACTGCGCGAGAGCATCGCCCGCCTGCGCCTCAACGATGCCAGCTTCAGCTTCGAGATGGAGAGCAGCGCCGCGCTGGGCTTTGGCTTCCGCTGCGGGTTCCTCGGCCTCTTGCACCTGGAAATCATCCAGGAACGCCTCAGCCGCGAATATGACCTGGACCTCATCACCACGGCCCCCAGCGTGGTCTATCGCATCCAGCTGCGCGCCAGCCGCACCGATGACGCGCGCGAGATCTACCTCCACAATCCGGCCGACTATCCCGATCCCAGCCGGATCGAGACGATCGAGGAACCGTGGATCAAGGCCACCATCTACACGCCGGATGAATACCTCGGCTCCATCCTCAAGCTGTGCCAGGACAGGCGCGGCATCCAGACGGACCTGACATACGTGGGCGGCCGCGCACAGGTGACCTACGAGCTGCCGCTGAACGAGGTGGTGTTCGATTTCTATGACCGGCTGAAATCGATCAGCCGCGGCTATGCCAGCTTCGATTACGAGCAGATCGGCCTTCGCGAAGGTGACCTCGTGAAGATGAACATCCTCGTCAATAACGAGCCGGTGGATGCCCTTTCCATGATCGTCCACCGCAACGTGGCCGAGGAACGCGGCCGCGGCATGTGCGAACGCCTGAAGGACCTGATCCCCCGCCACCTGTTCAAGATCCCGATCCAGGCCGCCATCGGCGGCAAGGTGATCGCCCGCGAAACCATCGCCGCGCTGAGGAAGGACGTGACCGCCAAGTGCTATGGCGGCGACATCAGCCGCAAGAAGAAGCTGCTGGAAAAGCAGAAGAAGGGCAAGGCGCGGATGCGCGAGTATGGCAACGTGAGCATTCCGCAGGAGGCGTTTATTGCGGCTCTAAGAATGGGTGAAGAGTAACCTTCTCCCTTCCCCCTTGCGGGTAAAGCTGGCTTTAAACGAGCGCCTTCACATCACCGATGAATGTCTCCAGCGACTGCAAGTGTGGCTGGATCGATTTGGCGAACGTGCGGATCGTTTCAGCCGGAACAACGAGCTTTACCCCGGCGCTGCACATTTCGCGAAACTGCGCTTCGGAAACCCCCTCTTGCAAAGTCAGCAGATGCTTTTCGGGAATCCGGTCGGCCTCGTTGATCACCTGTCGCCATCTGTCGCGGCAGGAAGTTTTCACTGCCAACATGCGCAATCGGTCCGAGGGGAACGATGGATCCCTGTAGGCATTCGCTGACGGAAACAGGAAGTCAGGCTTCTTTCCGGGTTCCGATTCAGGTTGATGCGAGAAATGCTGTCCTTCGATTAGCTGTTCTTCGATGAAAATCGCCTTTGCGTGCAACTCAAGCGAATGCCCGCTACGCGCCTTTCGTCTCTGCAGAATCGTCTGTGCGCGAGCGATGAAGCTGTCGATGTCTGAGAAACCCGCAGTAACATGCGGCATTTCAATGGCCTGTTCGACACTGCGGAAAATCTCAAACTCGCAATCTCGACGCTTCAGGAGGCGTTGATCAGGTGACAAATCGCGGTCGTGCCTTAGCTCTATGGCTTTCTTGATGATATCAGCACCAGAGGGAAAACGGGTGAGCCAAGCTTGCGGAATTTCAGATGGCGCTAACCAGCAATTGGCCCTCCTGGCCACTTCGAACAAACCCTTTTGCCTCGGCGGCCATACAAGACTCTCGCCGGGTTCTACCGGTCCAAGCCGGTCCTCGACTAAATTCTCCTCAATTTGGTTGGCGCACACCCATACGTCACAGCGGCTTGCTGAGTCGGTCATTTTGAACGCAAAAATCACGAGTGCCCCAGTGTTCTCCGCATTCAGAAGAGCGGACTTACGTCCGCCAAAACCTGTAAGCCGCGTCTCGTTTCTGCCGCCCTTTCGGTTGTCGTGGAGCCGATTATTGTACCAAATTGCCCGAACCTCGCGGACATCATTGTGGGAGTGAACGCGCAGTTCGAACCGTACATCGGGATTCTTGATTTCTGGCTTGTTCAGGTCCGGAAGAACGTCGAACAGGATATTCTTCGGAATGTAGGGTCCGGCCTGATGGCTGCCATTGGCGAGAGTGTCGTTTCCCGAGAGTCGCTTCACATACCAGACGGAGTCGCCGCCGGAATATGCATCCATCCACTCTGATAAGTCGAGATCGTACATCAGCGCCCCTCTATCAATCCTCTTTCGGCCCTTGAGTTCAGCCAGTCGATCGTCATTTGGATGACTGCTTCTGGCGGGAGCCGTCGCTTGCCCTTCAATGCACATTCCCAGATCGTGAGAACTCGCCAGCCCGCCATTCTTAGAGAATCTTCGCAGGCGCTATCTCGTTCACGATTAATCTGAAGTTTTCTGCGCCAGAAGTCTTGCCTGGTTTCTGGCCACTTAAACATCTCACATTCGTGTTGATGCCAGAAACAGCCGTGAACGAATATTGCCGCCTTAAAACGCGGGAGCACAAGGTCTGGTTTACAGGGTAAGTGTCTGGGATGCAGGCGGTACCTGAGTCCTGCGTTGAAGAGACCCTTCCGGATCAGCATCTCAGGCTTAGTGTGGCGGCTTCTGATCGCTGCCATATTCCTGCTACGGGTGGCCGGATCGTGAACGTCCGCCATTTTTTCAGGCGGCGTGTCGCTGCCGCGCAGGTTCTATCAAAGACTTGATATGCGGCTCCATAACCCTGGCCACTGCTTCGAATACGGGCACTGCAACAGAATTACCAAATTGCTTGTATGCTTGGGTGTCGGAAACCGGAATACGAAAATCATCGCCATAGCCCATCAGTCGGGCACACTCGCGCGGGGTCAAGCGGCGTGGGTTGCGTGACGATCCCTGGCTAACAAGAATCTCTGACCCATCTTTATAGTAACGGGCGGACAGAGTTCGGGCGATATCGTCCGGGGTCACCAGTCCGAAACCGAAGCCATTCCCTGCTGCTTTGTGTTTGTCCGCGTATCCTTGCAGATACTGCCAAAGTTTGTCGGTAAGCGTATACTTATCGTTGACTGTAGCCCTGATGCCTTCAGTGTAGGGCGGCTCTGCATTTTCTGAGCCATTCTCAGGATGAAGGATCGAATTGAGCCGGATTTTTCCCTTCGGTGGAAGTTGCAGACAGTTCCAATCGAAGGGGACTTCCTCACGAAATCCGACGATGACAATACGCTCGCGATGCTGCGGAACGAAATGCTGCGCATCTATGATTTTAGAACATACTTTGTACCCAAGCTCATCGAGGGTCTTCAGAATGACCTCGAAGGTCCGCCCCTTGTCATGGCTGGTCAGGTTCTTGACGTTTTCCAGCAGAAAAGCCGCCGGACGTTTAGCCTCCAAAATTCGGGCAACATCGAAGAACAAAGTGCCCTGCGTTTCGTCCAGAAAACCGTGAAGGCGGCCTAGTGCGTTCTTTTTGGAAACACCGGCAATGGAGAATGGCTGGCAGGGAAAGCCAGCGAGCAAGACATCGTGATCAGGGATATCGCTTGTGTGAATGGCGGTGATATCACCGTGTGGCTCGTGGTTGTCGCGGAAGTTTGCCGTGTAAGTCTGCTGCGCGTACTTGTTCCACTCCGAAGTAAACACGCAGTGACCGCCGATGGCGTCGAAGCCCCTGCGGATGCCGCCAATACCCGCAAACAGGTCGATGAAGTTGAAAGTGGCCACCGTCAGGCTCCGGAATAACGCAGGCTGTTTGGTGAAACATTTGTGGAACATCGGCAAGGGGTGGTCAAAGAGTTTCGTCCGTTCCGGACCAACTTTTCCACGGTCTGTGCAACTGGGATGATGGCTGCCTGACTCTCACTCCCACCACCCCTACAGACAATCCCCCCAACTTGCGCTACGCGCCCCGCATCCCCCCATCCGGCGCGCACCCAATCCCTCGCGTCCATCAGACAAAGAAGTGACCGACCCCCATCATGGCAGGTTTCAAGCAAGACAGTTTTGACGATCGCACCGCGCGGGCGCGGGCAGCGCGGGAGAAGGCGTTGCAGATGCTCG
>CAZTED010000013.1:8799-35613 GCA_964612175.1 uncultured Sphingomonadaceae bacterium | reverse complement strand
CGAGATCGACCAGCTGGGCATCGCCTTCGACATGTACTGGTCGTGGATGATGTTCATGATCGGCACGGGCCTGGCCTGGGCGATCCTGTTCATGATGGACTGACCGGCCCCGGGGCGGAACCCGGCACGGTCCTTCCCCCGCCAGATGACCGCCAGCGGGCCTGTTAGCGGGCGTGTATCGCCGGCATCAGGGCGGCGCGCCGGCGGCGGAACACCAGCCAGCCGCCCGCCGCCAGCGCGATGAAGACAGGCAGGCCATAGGGCTGCTGCAGGACCATGATCGCCGGATAGTGCAAGGCATAGAGCGGGAACGACAGCGCCCCCAGTCCTGCCGCCAGCTCGCGCCCCGTTCCGGTAAGCCTTGCCCCCATGCCGCCGAACATCATCAGGGGAGCCAGCACCACGATGAACAGCAACGGCGCGAAAGGTTGCGGTGCTTGCCAGACCTCAAGGAGCCACACCGCCAGGACATAGCCCGGCAGCAGCGCCAGCGCGGTTGCCGGCGGAACCTTCAGCGGCGGCATGTCGCCCCACAGGCGCCAGATCAGCACGCCCAGCACATAGCCCAGCCCCACGCGCCACAGCACCAGCCAGTGATAATCGGCAAAACCTCCACGCGGAAAGCCGTAGTTGGCAATGGCGTGGGCCAGGCCCAGCGCGCAGCCCAGCGCCAGCAGCGCCAGGGCGCGCTTGCCCAGCCGCGCCAGCCCCAGCGCGTGGACGGCATTGGCGAGCAGTTCGTAGACGATCGACCACAGCGGCTGGTTCAACAGATAGGGCGTGGCGGCAAGGTTTACCGCCGGCACCATCGCCACCATCAGCGCCCAGGCCAGCAAGAGATCGCCCGACAGGTCGCCGCCGATCGCCATGGCCATCAGGCCCAGGCTCGTGCCCAGCGCCATCCAGCCCCACAGCCGGCGATATCGGGCGGCAAGGAATTTCCCTGGCGACAGGCTGCCGGTCCTCAGCCGCTCCTCATAGGTCCGCGCCATGACGAAGCCCGACAGCATGAAGAAGAAATCGACCGCCAGGTGCGCGCCCGCGATCGGCAGCCCCAGGTGGAACAGCACGACCACGATAGCCGCCAGCCCGCGCAAGGCATCCAGTCCGTAAAGCCGATCCTGCATGAGCAGGGGATATAGGCCGGAAGTGGTAAACTTGCCGCTAAGCCAAGACCCTCAGGGCACCAGCACCGTATCGCGGGGTTCGGTATCGTTACGAAATAGTTTGAGCCTGACCAAATGATCGGGCAATAAATGGCTAGGGGAGTGAGAAGCCCACTGATCCGCCTTTTGGAAGGGCGGCACATGGATTGAGCCCAAAGGCTTTTCACTCCCCTCAGGCACCTCATTGGATGCAGCGCCTGCGCCAACTCGCATTTAAGCGAGCCGAAGACAGTTTAGGGAAAAACTTATCCCCTGAATGCCCACATGCCCCGGTTGACGCAGAACCCCGCAGACTGAGCGGAAGCATCTGGATCGCATGATAGCGCCCTCGCTCCACGCGGAGGTCTGGAGGTGCATCGGCAACCAAGCCACAACCCTCAGTGAATCGGACCGAATCCGTGCGCAAGAGGGGTAAGTGCGATTTACCGTCCGTCTTGACGTGGAATTGAGGGTGTATCGTCCATCCAATACGCCGCGACGCACGGGACATGCTCCACTTGTCGGCTGCGCAAGCCCCAAAATCGATCTGCGGAAAGAAATCTGTGCAATTGGGTCGGTTCGATCAGAATGTAAGTACTGGTTCCGCTTATACTTAAGTCAGGGCACCAGCACCGTATCGCGCGGTTCGGTATCGGACTGCGGGTAGTCGAGCGTATAGTGCAGGCCGCGGCTCTCGTGCCGCCGCAGCGCGCTTTGGACGATCAGTTCGGCGCACTGGTGCAGGTTGCGCAATTCGATCAGGTCGGTCGTCACCCGGAAGTGGCCGTAATAGTCCTCGATCTCCTCGCCCAGCAGCTTGATGCGGTGGGCGGCGCGTTCCAGCCGCTTGGTGGTGCGCACAATGCCGACATAGTTCCACATGAACCGGCGGATCTCGGTCCAGTTCTGCTTGATGATCACTTCCTCGTCGGAATCGGTCACCCGGCTGGCATCCCACCCGCGGATCGCGGGCGGCGCATCGAGGCTGTCCCAGCGGGCAAGGATATCCTGTGCCGCCGCCTCGCCGAAAACGAAGCATTCAAGCAGGGAATTGGAGGCAAGGCGGTTGGCCCCGTGCAGGCCGCTCTCGGTGCATTCGCCCGCCGCCCACAGGCCCGGCAGGTCGGTGCGCGCATCCAATCCGATGACCACGCCGCCGCAGGTATAATGCTGGGCGGGCACCACCGGGATAGGCCCCGCGGTCATGTCGATACCGAGGCCGAGCAGCTTGTCGTGGATCGTGGGGAAATGGCCGCGCACGAAATCGGCAGGCATGTGGCTGATATCGAGGTGAACATAATCGAGGCCATAGCGCTTGATCTGGTCGTCGATGGCGCGGGCCACGACATCACGAGGCGCCAGCTCCATCCGCTCGGGATCATAGTCGGCCATGAAGCGGTGGCCGGTTTCCGGGTGCAGCAGGTGCCCGCCCTCGCCGCGCACGGCCTCGGTGATCAGGAAGTTCTTGACCTCCAGGTTATAGAGGCAGGTCGGGTGGAACTGCATCATCTCCATGTTGGAGACGCGCGCGCCCGCCCGCCAGGCCATGGCGATCCCGTCTCCCGTGGCGCCGCGCGGCGCGGTGGAGAACTGGTAGACGCGGCCGGCCCCGCCGCTCGCCAGCACGGTGGCGCGGGCGACATGCGCCTCGACCTCGCCGGTCTGCTCGTTCAGGGCATAGGCGCCCCACACCCGGCCCGACCCGGAATAGCGCGCCTCGTGCTTGCCGGTAATGAGGTCGACACAGCTCATGTGCGGCAGCAGGGTGATGTTGGGGTTTTCCTCCGCCGCCTTCAGGAGGGCGGCCTGCACCGCCCAGCCGGTGGCATCGTCGACATGGACGATCCGACGGTGCGAATGGCCGCCTTCGCGCGTCAGGTGCAGGTGATCGCTCTCGCGGTTGAACGGCACGCCGAGGTCGCACAACCTGTCGATCGCGGCCGGCGCGCGTTCGATGACGAATTCGACCGACTCCAGGTCATTGAGGCCGGCGCCCGCCACCATGGTGTCGCGGATGTGATCGTCGAAGGTATCGCCGGCATCGAGCACGGCGGCGATCCCGCCCTGCGCCCAGGCGGTCGAGCCTGAATTGAGCTTGCCCTTGGCCAGCACCAGCACCTTGAGCCGCGTGGCGAGCGAGAGTGCCGCAGTCAATCCCGCAGCGCCCGATCCGATCACGAGGACGTCATAACCTGTATCAGTCATGCGCCGGACATGGCCGCAATGGTGTTCGCGGGCAAGTACGGACCTTTGGGGGCCGGATCAGGCCGCCACCGCACCCGCACTGGTCAACTGCACGAACACGTCCTCCAGGTCCGCCTCGCGGGTGGAGACATCATCCACGGTGAAGCCCTGCGCCTGCAGCAGCGCCAGCACTTCGCCGGCGGTCATCTCGGCCTTGTCGTAAGTGATCTCGATCACCCGCTCGCCCGCCTTCGCGCACTTGCGGAAGCGCAGGTCGTGCGGCAGGTCGGCAATGTCACGGTCCACCGTCACCGCCACGATCTTCTCGCCCATCATGCCCACCAGTTCGCGCGTGGGCTTGTTGGTGATCAGCTGGCCGTGGTTGATGATGGCGATCCGGTCGCACAGTTGCTCGGCCTCCTCGAGGTAATGCGTGGTCAGCACCACGGTCACCCCTTCGGAATTCAGCTCTTCCACCAGTTCCCACAGCTGGCGCCTGAGTTCCACGTCCACCCCGGCGGTCGGTTCGTCCAGCACCAGGATCGGCGGCGAATGGACCATGGCCTTGGCGATCAGCAGCCGCCGCTTCATGCCGCCCGACAGGCTGCGGGCATAGGCATTGCGCTTGTCTTCCAGCCTCACCGCGCGCAGCAGTTCCTCCGAACGGCGCAAGGCCTTGGCAATGCCGTACATCCCGCCCTGGTTCTCCAGCACCTCGAATGGGGTGAAGAAGGGATCGAACACGATTTCCTGCGGCACAATGCCGATGGCCAGCTTGGCGTTGCGGTGGTCATGATCGATGTCATGACCCCAGATGCGGATCGTTCCGGCAGTCTTGTTGACCAGCCCGGCCATGATGTTGATCAGCGTGGACTTGCCCGCCCCGTTGGGGCCGAGCAGGCCGAACACCTGCCCCTGCGGCACATCGAAAGTGAGGCCATCCAGCGCCAGCTTGGGGCCCGACTTGGTGTTGCCGGCATAGCGCTTGACGACGTCGCGGATCTCGATGGCGTTTTCGGACATGGGCAACCCTCTGGCCGCTGGCGGGGCGCGCGTAAAGTCCCCCCTTCCGGCCAGGAGCATCCGTATTGCCTGAATCGCGCCTTGGTAATAGGGCATGGGGCATGACCCACGCCCACAACCTGTCCCCGCACCTGCCCACAGACACCGCACCGGAAACCACGCTGGTCGACAATCCGCGCGTGTGGTGTGACGGATCGGGCGGCATCCGCGGCTGCGCCAGCGTGCGACCGGCGGCACTTGGCCACCCGCGCGTGTGGCTGCAGATCGACGAGAGCGGCTTTGCCGACTGCGGTTATTGCGATCGGCGCTTCATCCTGAAGGGCGGCCCGGCAGACACCGAGTAAGGGGCTGGGTCCAGGGCCGTAAGTCTTTCAGTCAGCTTGCATTCAGGGCACATGGGGCACAGGATGTGCAACAAGGAGAGCAAGACCATGAAGAAGCTTGTTGCCATTGCCGCTGCTGCCGCCGCGCTGGCGGCCAGCGTTACCGCTGTCCCCGCTGCCGCCGAGGGCGAAACCCGCCAGGAACGTGGTGAGGCGCGCCTTGCCCAGATGCTCGAAGGTTTCGAGCAATCGGGCGAACCGGAAAACTGCATCACTGCCCTGCGCAGCCATGACATCCGCGTGATCCCCTATGTCGGCGTGGTCTATGACGCCGGGGGCACGATCTACGTCGCCCGCGCCACGCGGCCGGAAATGCTGCGCGATTCGGATGTGCCGGTGTTCGAGCGCTTCTCCGGCCAGCTGTGCACCAATGACGTGATGCGCACCTTCGACCGCAATGCCCCCAGCTTTTCGGGCGTGCTGTTCCTGGAGGATTTCGTCCCCTACACCCGCGTGGCCGAAACGCCCGAGGGTTGACCCACCGGACCTGATTACCGGTACTTCATGAACAGATGAAACGGGCGCGGCGGGAAACCTGCCGCGCCCTTTCTGTGTGCGGGGTCGGAGCTGGCGGCGGTGCATTTACATTCCCCGCCTGCCGCGCCACTCTTCGCCCACCGGTAACCCGCGCCAGCAGAGCGCCGGACCGGCGGGGGAAGAGGACGATGCGCTATCTCGTGTGGATGCTGCGGCTGGGCTATGCCGCGTGGCTGGTGCCGGCCGGCCTCAACCATTTCTACCCGCTGTTCCCGCAGCCGCTGGGCAACCAGCCGGAAAGTACCGCGCTGATCGTGGCGCTGATCGATTCCGGCCTGTTCGCGCTGGTCAAGGCGGTGGAGCTGTTTGCCGGCCTGTGCCTGCTGTTTGGCTGGCGGGTGCCGCTGGCGCTGGTTCTGCAACTGCCGGTCAGCTTCAACGTCTGGTACTGGGATGTGCCCTTGCAGGGCTGGGATTCGGTATCGGCCTATTATGGCTGGGCCGTGCTGGGGGCCAATGTGCTGCTGATGGCCGCCTACTGGCGCAGCTACCGCCCGCTGCTGGCGCCTCGTGCCAGCCTGCAATGGCCGCCGCGGCTGTCAGCCAGTGCCGGGGAGGTGCGGTGATGGCCGACCTGCCTGCACGCCTGATCACCCCGGCCCGCCTGCTGCTGGGCGCAATGCTCGTTTACAACGGGCTCAACCATTTTGCAGGGCCGTTCCTGCCCTTCCCCGAAGGCACCACGCCGATCGCGGTGCAGTTCATGGAGGCGCTCCACCTCAGCCGGCTGATCGATGTGGCCATGGGCCTGCAGCTGGTGGCGGGCGCGGCCATTCTTGCCGGGCTCTTTGTGCCGCTGGCACTGGTGGTGGCGATGCCGGTCAGCATCTGCGGCCTGTACTGGGCGCTGGTGCTGGAACGGTCCGTGGGGTGGAGCTTTTTCGCTGGCCTTGCCGTGGTGCTGGGAGCCTTCCTGATGTTCGCCGCCCTGCACCGCTATGCCGCCATGCTGGAGCCATGCCCGCTGGCCGCAGGCGAAAGCGGGGGCGAGCGGTACGAGACGCTCTATGCCTGGCCGCCGGGGCAGACCGGGCCAGCCGCCTTTGCCATCGCGCTGTTGCCGCTGGCAGGCGCGGCGGTGTTCTACCACTATATCGTGCCCAGCGTGCTCGCCTTCCACTGCATGCTGGTGCTGCTCTATCCGTTTGCCGTGCTGGTGCTGCGCCTGCTGCAGCGGCTGCTGGCCAAGCCGGAGCGGGAGGTTTAGGGGCCTGGCATGGCCAGTTCCCCCATCCTCGTCCTCACCACCGGCGGCACGATCGACAAGAATTACTTCGACGCGCTGTCCGAATACCAGATTACCGACAGCGGCATCCCCGCGCTGCTGGCCGAAGCACGCGTGACCCAGCCGTTCCGCATGGTCGAACTGATGCGCAAGGACAGCCTGGACCTGACCGACGAGGACCGCGCCCTTATCGCGGCCGCCGCGCGCGAGGCGCCGGAGGATCGCATCGTGGTGACCCACGGCACCGATACCATGACGGAAACGGCAAAAGTGCTGGCCACCGCGGTGCCGGGCAAGGTGATCGTGCTGACAGGCGCACTATCTCCCGCCCGCTTCGCCGAGACAGACGCCAACTTCAACCTCGGCATGGCCTTCGCCACGGCACAGGTCGCCGCGCCCGGCGTGTGGATCGCGATGAGCGGGCAGGTGTTCGACGGGCTGAAAGTCAGGAAGGACCGGGAGGCGGGGCGGTTCGTGGGCTTGGAATGACCCCGAAGATCCGCTCAGCCGTTCACGCCCCTCACTCCCACTCGATCGTGCCCGGCGGCTTGCTGGTGAAGTCGTAGACCACGCGGTTCACGCCCTGCACCTCGTTGACGATGCGGGTGGCAACGCCGGTGAGGAAATGCGGGTCGAAGGGGTAGACATCGGCCGTCATGCCATCGGTGCTGGTCACCGCCCTGAGGCCGCAGACGCTGTCGTAGGTGCGGCCATCGCCCATCACGCCCACGGTCTTGACCGGCAGCAGCACGGCGAAGGCCTGCCAGATTGCATCGTAAAGGCCCGCCTTGCGGATCTCGTCGAGGTAGACGGCATCGGCCTTCCTCAGGATGTCGCAACGCTCCTTGGTCACTTCGCCGGGGATACGGATGGCAAGGCCGGGGCCGGGGAAGGGGTGGCGGCCGACGAAGATTTCCGGCAGGCCCAGTTCGCGGCCCAGCGCGCGGACCTCGTCCTTGAACAGTTCGCGCAAGGGTTCCACCAGCTTCATGTTCATGCGTTCGGGCAGGCCGCCGACATTGTGGTGGCTCTTGATCGTCACGCTCGGCCCGCCGGTGAATGAGACAGACTCGATCACGTCGGGGTAAAGCGTGCCCTGCGCCAGGAAATCGGCCCCGCCGATCTTCTTCGCCTCTTCCTCGAACACGGTGATGAATTCCGCGCCGATGAACTTGCGCTTCTTTTCCGGGTCGGTGACGCCGGCAAGGCCCGCCATGAAGCGCTCCTCGGCATCCACCACTACCAACGGGATGTTGTAATGGTCGCGGAACATGGTCTCCACCTGCTCGCGCTCGTTCATGCGCAACAGGCCGTGGTCCACGAAGACGCAGGTCAGCTGGTCGCCGATCGCCTCGTGGATGAGGATTGCGGCCACCGAGCTGTCGACCCCTCCCGACAGGCCGCAGATCACCCGCCCGGTGCCGACCTGCTCGCGGATCTCGCGGATCTTGGTTTCGCGGTAGGCGGCCATGGTCCAGTCACCAGCCAGGCCGCAGACGCGGTGGACGAAGTTGGCGAGCAACTTGCCGCCATCGGGGGTGTGGACCACTTCGGGGTGGAACTGGGTGCCATAGAACTGGCGCTTCTCATCCGCGATCACGGCAAAGGGCGCGCCATCGGACACGGCCACGATCTCGAACCCGGGTGCGAATTTCGTCACCTTGTCGCCGTGGCTCATCCACACCTGGTGGCGCTCGCCTACCTGCCACAGGCCATCGAACAGCGCGCAGGGCCGGGTGACGGTGAGATAGGCGCGGCCGAATTCGCCGCCATCACCTGTCTCGTGACCCGGCTTCACCTCTCCGCCCAGCTGGTGGCTCATCACCTGCTGGCCATAGCAGATGCCAAGGATCGGCACGCCCGCCTCGAACAGCACGGCAGGCGCGCGCGGGCTGCCTTCGTCGGGTACGCTGGCGGGTGATCCTGACAGGATGATGCCCTTGGGCTTCATCCGGTGGAAGGCCGCTTCCGCCATGCTGAAGGGGGCGATTTCAGAATAGACCCCCGCCTCGCGCACGCGGCGGGCGATCAGCTGGGTCACCTGGCTGCCGAAATCGACGATGAGGATGGAATCGGGGTGCATGGAGTCGTGGGGGGCGTCGGTCATGCCCAAGGCGCTTGCCCTGCCCGCGCGCATCTGTCCAGCATGGTGCGGATGATCGTCACAGGCTTGTGCCGCCAGCGCGCAAACTCTGTTGCAAAACACGCAACACTTGTGCATTTATTCGCAATTGCACAATTTTATTGCGCGCCTATCTGCCCCCTCAAGCGGGACGCCCCAGTCTCCTCTCCCTCCCCCCACGGGGTGTCCCGCAAGCAGGAGCCAAGAACAATGCGTAATTTTGCTACTATCCTTTTCGCCTCGCTCGCCTCGGTCGCCGTCAGCGCGACGATGCTGAACGCGATCCTCGTCTGACCCGCCGGCGCGAAGGAACGGGGACATGACCACTTTCGCCAGACGCGTGTTGAAGGCCTATTTCGACAGCGTCGCCCGCCTGCCCTGGCCGGCGGTGTGGATGGCCTGATCCGGGCCCTTCGCCCCGGTTGCAACCGAGCGGCCGCCCACCCGGGCGGCCGTTTGCGTTTCAGGCGGGCAATAAGGTGTGGAACAAGCAGGGCCGCACCCGCCTGCCAAGCTTCCTAAAGGGAGCATGGAAACCTATATGGTGGGCATGACAGACACCGTTCCCAGCCAGTCCGAGAAACGCCCCGAACGCCAGATGGCCGAATATGGCGCCGAAAGCATCAAGGTCCTGAAGGGCCTCGATGCGGTGAGGAAGCGCCCGGGCATGTACATCGGCGACACCGATGACGGTTCGGGCCTGCACCACATGGTCTTCGAAGTCAGCGACAACGCCATCGACGAGGCGCTGGCCGGCCATTGCGACCTGGTGCTTGTCGAACTCAACCCCGATGGCTCGGTCAGCGTGGAAGACAACGGCCGCGGCATCCCCACCGGCATCCATGCCGAGGAAGGCGTCTCCGCGGCCGAGGTCATCATGACCCAGCTGCACGCCGGCGGGAAGTTCGAGAACACCAGCGACGACAATGCCTACAAGGTATCGGGCGGCCTCCACGGCGTGGGCGTGTCGGTGGTCAATGCCCTTTCCGAATGGCTGGAGCTGACGATCTGGCGCGAAGGCAAGGAACACTGGATGCGGTTCGAGCACGGCGATGCCGTGGGTCCGCTGAAGGTAGTCGGTGATGCGCCGCGGGTGGAAGGCAATGCCGACGACAACGGCTTCAAGAAGGGCACCCGCGTCACCTTCAAGGCGAGCGAGGAGACCTTCAAGAACGTCCTCGAATTCGATTTCGACAAGCTGGAGCACCGCTACCGCGAACTCGCCTTCCTCAATTCAGGCGTGCGCATCCTTCTGCGTGACAGGCGGCACGAGGAAGTGGCCGAGCATGACCTCTATTACGAAGGCGGCATCGCGGCCTTCGTGAAGTACCTTGACCGCAACAAGCAGGCGCTGGTGCCCGAACCGATCTCGGTCAGCGCGGAAAAGGACGGCATCGGCATCGACGTGGCGCTGGAATGGAACGATTCCTACTACGAGAACGTGCTGTGCTTCACCAACAACATCCCCCAGCGTGACGGCGGCACCCACCTGGCAGCCTTCCGCGCCGCGCTGACGCGCACGCTCAACAACTATGCCGAACGTTCGGGCCTGCTGAAGAAGGAAAAGGTCACCCTGTCGGGCGAGGACATGCGCGAGGGGCTGACCGCGATCGTTTCCGTCAAGCTGCCCGATCCCAAGTTTTCCAGCCAGACCAAGGACAAGCTGGTCTCCTCTGAAGTGCGCTCACCCCTGGAAAGCCTGATGGGCGACAAGATGAACCAGTGGCTGGAGGAAAACCCGGCCGATGCCAAGCAGATCGTCCAGAAGGTGATCGATGCCGCCGCCGCGCGCGAGGCCGCCCGCCGCGCCCGCGAGATGAGCCGCAAGGGCGCGATGAGCATCGCCAGCCTGCCCGGCAAGCTGGCCGATTGCCAGGAGCGCGATCCCGCCAAGTCCGAGCTGTTCCTGGTCGAGGGCGATTCCGCCGGCGGCAGCGCCAAGCAGGGCCGTGACCGCAAGACCCAGGCGATCCTCCCCCTTCGCGGCAAGATCCTCAACGTGGAGCGCGCCCGGTTCGACCGGATCATCTCCAGCCGCGAGGTCGGCACCCTGATCCAGGCCATGGGCACGGGCCTGCGTGACGAGTTCAATCTCGAAAAACTGCGCTATCACAAGATCGTGATCATGACCGACGCCGACGTGGACGGCGCGCATATCCGCACCCTGCTGCTCACTTTCTTCCACCGGCAGATGCCCGATATCGTCAAGGCCGGGCACCTGTTCATCGCCCAGCCGCCGCTGTTCAAGGTCGCCAAGGGCCGCAGCGAGGTCTACCTCAAGGACCAGGCCGCGCTCGATCGCTACCTCGTCGATGCCGGGCTGCAGGGCCGGGTGCTGGAAACCGCCGGTGGCGCCCGGGGCGGGGCGGAGCTGGCCGACATCGTCGCCCGTGCGCTCAGGCTCAAGAACACCCTCGCCTTCGTGCCGCGCAAGTACGAACCGCAGGTGATCGAGGCGATGGCGCTGAAGGGCGCGCTGGCCCCCGGCCTGTCACCGGCGGACCGGCTCGCCCGGCTGCAGGATGCCGCTGCGCACCTGCAGGCCGGCGATGCCGATGCCACGTGGGAGGCTGTCGTCGCCGATGATGGCAGCCTGCGGTTCGACCGCAAGTGGCGCGGCGTGGTCGATGTCCACCTGGTAGAGGCCAAGTTCCTCGACAGCGCCGAGGCCCGCAAGGTCCACGCCCGCGCGGTGGAACAGGGTGACGTGTTCATCACCCCGGTTCGCCTCGTCAGGTCGGGAAGCGAAGTGGCCGAGCCCGAGCCCGAGGCGGTGGACGACACCGGGAACGAGGACAGCGCCACCGCGCCGCTGCTCCCCGTGTCGCCAGATGCGATCATGCTGCCGACCCAGCTGGTCGAGGCGGTGATGGCCGCGGGCCGCAAGGGCCTGTCGGTGCAGCGCTACAAGGGCCTTGGCGAGATGAATGCCGAGCAGCTTTGGGAAACCACGCTGGACCCGGAAAACCGCGCCCTCTTGCAGGTCAAGGTTGAAGATGCCGATGTGACCGACGAGATCTTCACCCGCCTGATGGGCGACGTCGTCGAACCGCGCCGCGAATTCATCCAGGACAACGCGCTGAATGTGGCCAACCTCGACATCTAGGCAATTGCTGACCGCCCTGTTGGCCGGAGCGGCAATTCCCGTTGCGGTTTCCGCGCAGGACGGGCGCGACCTTGATGCAGTGATGTGCCGGAACGGGTTGTTCGCCACGGCTCCCGCCTTCCAGCTGGCCCAGGTTGCGGGCGAAGGGCGGGCCTATTTCCTCGCCGACATGGACGGCTGCCCCGAAGCGGATGAATGCCGTCTTCCGCAAGAACCATATGTGCTGCCGGGAGACAAGGTAGTGGTCAGCAAGCTGCGCATGGACCACGCCTGCGCCTACTTCCCCAATGCCGTGGGCGGTACGGCAGGTTACCTGCCGCTTGACCGCCTGCAGCTCATCGCCAGCGACACCGTCCCGCCCGAAGCCCGGTGGCTGGGACGCTGGAGCAACCATGGCAACCCTGAACTGCGGATCGAGCGGCGCGAAGGCCGTTTGCACCTGTCCGGCCTGGCTCTGTGGCACGGTGGCCTCAACACCCTTGGCCACCCTGTCGTCCACGATGGCGAGATCGATGGCCCCCTGACCTTGCTGGGCAATCGCGGCCGATACGACGATGGCCTTTGCATCCTCGATCTGACCTTGCTGGACCAGATCCTCATCGTGTCTGACAATTCCCGCTGCGGCGGCTTGAACGTGCGGTTCGTCGACGTGCTTGAGCGGCAAACAGGCTAGGCCGCTGTCAGCCCCGCTTCTGCCAGGCTTGCCTCCAGCACCTTGAAGCGCGGGCAATCGGGCATGACGCTGCGGTAGAAGCCGACGAGTTTTGCCATGTCCGCCTTGTAGTCACCGGTCGGCATAACCGGCTCGCCAAGTCCGCCCATCTTGCGGGAATAGTCCACCCAGGCGGGCACGATCGGCACCCCTGCGCCGTGGGCGATATGGTAGAAACCGCTGCGCCAGCGCCCATCGGAACTGCGCGTGCCTTCGGGCGCGATCACCAGCGCCATCTCCTCCGCATCGGCAAAGGCCCGGATCACGCTGCGGACATAACCGCCCGGTTTCGCGCGGTTGACCGGCATCCCGCCCATGTCGAACATGAAGCGCCGCAAGGGCCAGCGGAACAGCGTGTGCTTGCCCATGAAGCTTGGCTTCATGCCCAGCCGCTCCACCGCGCCGGCAAAGAACACGAAGTCCCAGTTGGACGTGTGCGGCGCGCCCAGCACGACATATTTGCGCGCATCGGGCGGACTGCCTTCCAGCCGCCAGCCTTTCATCTCGTACAACTTGTCGAGCAGCCGCCACGCAAGGCGCGAGGACAGGCCGGGAGGGCGGGCGGGCGCCTTGTTCATTGGGTGCCCATGTCCAGATGCTGCGCCATCCACGGCAGGACGAGGTCCTGGAAGCGCGCACCGATCCTGTCGGTGTGGGTGCCTTCGTAGACCTCCCAGAAATGCGCGATGCCGAACTTGGCGAATTCCTGGTGGATCAGCGTATCGTCGCGCACCAGCCCGTCGCGGTTGCCGACGTCGAGGCCGATCCCGTCAAGGCTTTCCAGCGCCCGGACATGACTGGAAACCATCGCCAGCGGGGAATTGGCCGCCCAGCGCGCCAGCACCAGCTCGTCCACCGCGCCTTCCTCTGTCAGCGGCCAGTCGACGAAGAACGGCGGCTTGTCCGGGTTGGGCGACCAGGCAACCGCACTGGCGAGGCCAGCCCGCATCCCGAAGCCCGCCTGGTCAACGCCATCGCGCGGGACCGCGGCCATGGCGGCGGCGCTTGTTGCCGTCTCGCGGCGGGCGGAAACGCAGCACGGGCTCTGCGCCCAGATGCTGTCGAACACCTCCGGATGGGTCATGCCGACCACCAGCGTGCCATAGCCACCCATCGAATGGCCGACGAGGCCGCGCCCCTCGCGGGTGGGAATGGTGCGATAGCTGGCATCGATCGCGGCGACGAGGTCGGTGGCGATGAAATCGCGGAAATTGCCCGTGGTGACCGAGTTGGAATACATCGATCCGCCCATTTCGGTCAGCGTATCGGGCACCACCACGATGAATTCCCGCCCCGCCGCAGCGTTGGTGGCGACGGCGGTGGGCACCTGCATGTAATCGTAGAAATCGCGGCCCGAGATGGCGAAGCCGTGCAGGTAGTAGATAACAGGGTAACGCCGGTCCGGATCGCTGCCGTAGGACGGCGGCAGCGTCACCATCACCTCGCGCTCCACCGCGTTGCCTTCGAGGTTGCCTTCGAGCGAAGCGCCACGGACCATGATCACCTGCACTTCGATCCCCTGCGGTATCGCGGCATCGGGCGCGGTGATGTTCTGCGCTGCAGCGGGCGAGACCACCAGGCACAGGGCAAGGGGTGCGGCGGCAGCTAGCAGTTTGCTCATCATGGCGCAGGTCCTCCCGGGAACTTACTGGCGATCGAGATGCCGGGCGAAGAACGGCAGGACATGGGTCCGGATCCGTTCGGCAATGCGGTTGCCGTGGTCGCCCTCGTACAGCTCGAACCGGTAATCGACACCGAACCGGTCAAGCTCTCGCATGAAGGCGTAATTGCCCTGCAGCAGGAAATCCTGATCGCCGATGTCGATCGCGAAGGCCTCCAGCGAATTGAGCGCGGGCAGGTATTGCGGCAACAGCACCAGCGGCGAGTTGGCGGCAAGGCGCTGGTTCACCAGCGGGTCCAGCGTGCCGTCTTCCCTGAGGCCGGTGTCGATCTTGAGGAAGCTGTCGTCCGCCGGGTCGGGGGACCATGTGGCGGCGGTGGAGACGGCAGCCAGCTGGCCGAACTGGGCCGCTTCCACGTCGGCCGGGGTCATGGCCTCGATGGCGCGGGCCTGGTCTGCCGTGATTTCCATCGGCGGCAGGCAGCAGGCGCTCATCATGTAGATGCTGGAGAACACCTCCGGATGCTTCATCGCCACGCGGATCGTGCCGTACCCGCCCATCGAGTGCCCGGCGAGGCCGCGGCTTTCGCGGTCGGCAATCGTGCGGAAACCGGCATCCACCCAGCCGACGAGGTCAGTGACCACCATGCTCTCGTAATCGCCCACGGTCGGCCCGCTGGAATAGAACCCGCCGCGCAGGCGGCTGTAGCCATCGGGCATGACCATGATGAAGTCCTGCCCTGCCTCCGCCGCGGCCTGCACCGCCTCATGCAGGCGGAACCCGGCCTGCTGCGCCTCTACCGGTGCCCAGTAGCCGTGCAGGTAATAGACCACCGGGTAACGGCGATCAGGGTTCTCGTCATAGCCGGGCGGGGTGATGACATAGACCTTGCGGGTCGCCGGGTTGCCTTCCAGGTTGCCCTCGATTGACGGCGAATGGAACGTCAGCAGTTCGGCTCGTGCCTGTTCCTGCGCGGCAGCGGGTGTGGCGACAAGGGCCAGTGCGGCGGCTGTTGCGAGCGCGGCGGCCACTATGCCCGACGATTTCAGCATGGTTCTCCCCTTGGATGCGGCGCTGTCGCGGCCGTCTTTACCTCGGGGACAGAGTGGCGCGCATCGGCCGCCGGTGTCCAGCGCATTTATGGTAGCACTTTGTCGCAGGGCCGCTCCGGGCCGCAAGCCCACTCAGGGCCTCTCAGGCCAGCGGGGCGAAGCCTGCGCCGTCGGGCCAGTCAGGTCCGGCCAGCGCCATCACCTTGAACAGCTCGCCCATCTGGGCCGGATCGACCAGCCGGTCGCGCGCCTCCATCAGGGCGGCGCGGTGCTGCGGGGCGAACCCGGCCAGGGCTTCGGCGCGGGCCTCGATGCCGAGCGCGGAGAGCCAGGCGCCTTGCGTTGTCGTGCCCAGCCAGCGGGCCCCGCGCGACAGGGCGATCTGCTTCATCTGGTCGAAATCGACATGGGCGGTGAGGTCCGCCTCCCCAGGAGCCGCGAGCGGATCGACCTTGCGATGCCGGTGGATGGCCTGCAGGGTGGACCCGGACCGCGGCGCGACATGGCCATAGTCGATGAACAGTGCGGCCCCGCCCTGCGACACCAGCCGCCCGGCCGCCTCGAACAGCGTAGCGGCAGCGCCCGGGCAAGTCTCGATCACGGTGCCGACTTCGGCCTGCCGCCGGTTTTCCGGCACCGCCGAATCCATCGCCTGGCGCCCGGGGACGAGCACGAACCGGCCCTCTGCGTCCACGTCCACCATCACTTCGCGCCAGCCCGCTTCGGTCAGCACTAGCTGGCGCACCGGCAGGGCATCGAGGAATTCGTTGGCAACCAGCAGCACCGGGCCACGCCGGGGGACGGTCGACAGGTCGTGGTGGAACACCGCCTGGGGCACCTGCTCAAGTTGCCGGTCGCGCAGGCGCACCGAGGCCTCAACAAGGTGCGCGACAGGCTCGAAGCCATAGCGCTTCATCGAGCGCAGCGCATCGCGCGCCAGGAAGCCGCGGCCCGGGCCAAGCTCCACGAAATGCACCGGCTCCAGCCGCCCGGCGCGGATCCACAGGTCGGCCAGCCACAGGCCGATCAGTTCGCCGAACATCTGGCTGATCTCGGGCGCGGTGATGAAGTCGCCGTCCTCGCCGAAAACCTCCTCGCGCGAGTAGTAGCGGGCGTTGCTCTCGCCCATGAACTGCATCAGGCTGATCGGTCCGGTGGCGGAAATCAGCCGCCGGAACACCTCAGCCTGGGCCATCCCCCCCTCGCCCATGGGCCGGTCAGCTGGCAGGCGGGGTGTAGGTGCTGGCCAGCGGCGGCCGGCTGAGCGACCAGGCGACCAGCGCCAGCCCGGCCACGATCAGCGGGATCGTCAGCCACTGGCCCATGCTGAACCCGGTGCGCAGCGCGAATTCGCTGAGGTGGGCATCGGGTTCGCGGAAGAACTCGCCGATGAACCGACCGACCGAGATCACCACAGTGAACACGCCCACCAGCAGGCCGGTGCGATAGCGGGCGCGCGTCAGCCAGAACAGCGCCAGCATCACCACCACCACCAGCAGGCCTTCCAGCCCGGCCTGGTACAACTGGCTGGGGTGGCGCGGCTCTGGCCCCGCGCCGGGAAACACCATGGCCCAGGGCACCAGCGATTCCACCGGCCGGCCCCACAGCTCGCCATTGACGAAGTTGGCCAGCCGCCCGAACAGCATCCCGAAACCGACGTTGACGGCGATGTAGTCGCACACCCGGATGAAACTGAGACCGTTGCGCCAGGCCACGAAGGCGATCGCCAGCACGGTGCCAATCAGGCCGCCGTGGAAGCTCATGCCCCCGCCAAGGGTGTTGAACATCTCCCAGGTGCCAATGAAATCGGGCCGGTAGAACACGACATAGCCGAGCCGCCCGCCCACGATGATGCCGATCATGCAGTAGAAGAACAGGTCATCGGCATGGCGCTTGGCGAGCGGGGCGCCGGGCGCCTCGATCATCTTCCGCAAGTGCCAGTAACCGAGCAAGAGGCCGGCCAGATAGGCCAGCGAATAGAAGCGCAGGGTGAAGAAGCCCAGGTCGATCCCCTGCCTCAGGCCCAGGTCCGCCCAGTTGATCGCGCCGCCTGACGCTGCGGCCAGTTGTTCGAGCATCGCTGCTGCATCCCCTCCATTGCGCCACTGGCATTGTCCCGTCTGGCGGGCATGGGCGGCAATGGCACAGCGGGCGGCGCGGTGAAAGCCAGCTTTTGCACATTCGGGCAAGGCGCATTATCTGCAGTCGCGTGCCATTGATCAATCTTTCCCGCCAGCGCGCCATCGTCGATCGCCGCGCGCTCGTTGCCGCAATCGCCGATGCCGTCGATGACGAGGGCGCAGGCCCGGCCCGCAAGCGCATCACGCGGATCCTGCGCGATGCGCTGGATGCCGGGCGGGCGGAGCTGGCCCAGCGCCTGTCGGTCAAACCCGCGGCAGGTCACGAGATCGCCCATGGCCACGCCTTCCTGGTAGACCAGGTTATCCGCATCGTGCACGACCATGTGACCGGCGACCTCTATCCCGTGGCCAACCGCAGCAGTGGCGAACGGCTGGTGCTGATGGCCGTGGGCGGATACGGGCGCGGCGAGATGGCGCCGTTTTCGGACGTCGACATCGCTTTCCTCACCCCCGCCAAGCCCACCGCCTGGTGCGAGCAGGTGATCGAGGCGATCCTCTATTTCCTGTGGGACCTGGGCCTGACCGTGGGTCATTCCAGCCGCAGCCTCGACGAGATGGTGCGCCAGGCGCGCGGCGACCTGACGATCCGCACCGCGATCCTCGAAGGCCGCTACCTGTGGGGGGACAAGGACGTCTACCGCATGGCCGAGGAACGGTTCTGGGGCGAGGTTGTCCCCGGGTCGGAAGCCCAGTTCGTGGCCGAAAAGCTGGCAGAACGCGATGCCCGGCACAAGCGCATGGGCGATTCGCGCTATGTCGTCGAACCCAACGTGAAAGACGGCAAGGGGGGGCTGAGGGACCTCCAGACGCTGTACTGGATTGGCAAGTACGTCCACCGCGTGCGCAGCGCGTCGGAACTGGTCGACAAGGGCCTGTTCACCCCCGAGGAATACTCCAGCTTCCGACGCGCCGAAGGTTTCCTGCTGGCCGTGCGCGCCCACCTGCACACCCTCGCCAAGCGCGGCGAGGACCGCCTCACCTTCGACCTCCAGCGCGAGGTGGCGCGGCGGATGCGCTATTCCGACCGGCCGGGCAAGAGCGCGGTCGAACGCTTCATGCAGTTCTATTTCCTGCAGGCCCAGCATGTCGGCAACCTGACCGGCGTGTTCCTCGCCCAGCTGCGCGAACAGGCCGCCGAGCGCAAGCAGCGCGAAGGCCTGTTGCAGCGCTTCCGCCGGGCGAAAGTGGTGGATGGCTACCCCCTGCGCGGCGGCAAGCTGTCTGCCCCTGACGAGGAGTGGTTCCGCGCCGACCCGGTGCGGCTGGTCGAGATCTATGCCCTGGCCGAGCGCGAGGGGATGGAGATCCACCCCGAAACGATCCGCATCATCCGCCGCGATGCCGGACTGATCCACGCCGACACCCGCAAGTCCGAACGTGCCAATGCCGCCTTCCTCGAAGTCCTGACCGGTCGTCGCGACCCCGAAACCGTGCTCAGGTGGATGAACGAATCCGGCGTATTCGGCCGCTTCGTGCCGGATTTCGGCAAGGTCGGCGGGCAGATGCAGTTCGACATGTACCACCACTACACGGTGGACGAGCACACGATCCGCGCCATCGGCCTGCTCAGCGCGATCGAGCGGGGCGAGCACGAGGATGACCACCCGCTCGCCACCCGCATCATGCCTGGCCTCAAATACCGCCGGGCGCTCTACGTGGCGACGCTGCTGCATGACATCGCCAAGGGTCGTGGCGGCGACCATTCGGTTCTGGGCGCAGAAGTTGCGATGAAGCTGTGCCCCCGGCTGGGCCTGACCCCGCATGAGACCAAGCTGGTCGCCTGGCTGGTGCGCTACCACCTGTGGATGAGCGCGACCGCCTTCAAGCGCGACCTGTCAGACCCCAAGACCATCGCCAGTTTCACCGAGGAAGTGGAGGACCTGGAAAGGCTCGGCCAGCTCGCCGTGCTGACCATCGTCGACATCCGCGCCGTGGGGCCGGGCATCTGGAACAGCTGGAAGCGCCAGTTGCTGGCCGAACTCTACAACTACGCCGAGGAATACCTGAAGACGGAAGACGATGCCGCGCTGCAGGAACGCCGCTTTGCCGCCAAGCGCGCCGAAGTGGCCGAGATCCTGGGCAGGCAGGCGCACCTGATGGAAGAACTGGATAGCCGGTTCGACCGCTCCTACTGGCTGCAGGAGCCGGCCGACATCATCGCCCGCAACCTGCCGCGCTATGCCGATGCCAAGCGGTCGAGGGATTCGCTTTCGATCCACACCGAATACTATCCGGCGCGCGGGGCAACGCTGATCAGCGTGATCGCCAACGATCACCCGGGCCTGTTCTCCCGCATCGCCGGGGCCATCAGCCTGGCCGGGGCCAACATCATCGACGCCCGCATCCACACCACCCGCGTTGGCAAGGCGGTCGACAATTTCCTGGTGCAGGATCCGCTGGGCAAGCCGTTCCGCGAGGAAGACCAGCTCGCCCGCCTCAAGAAGACAATCGAGGAGGCATTGGCAGGCCGGATCGACATGGTCCCCAAGCTTGCCGCACGACCACTGGCCCGCACCCGCGCCGAAACCTTCCGGGTGACGCCGCAGGTGCTGTTCGACAACGAGGCTTCGGACAATTTCACCGTGGTCGAAGTGACCGCCACCGACCGCCCGGCGCTGCTCAACCGGCTGACCCGCGCAATGTTCGAGGCAAGCCTGATCATCAACTCGGCCCACATCACCCAGTATGGCGAGCGCGCGGTGGACACTTTCTACGTGACCGACCTCCTCGGCCACAAGATCTTCAGCAAGGACCGGCTGCGCAAGGTGGAGCTGGCCCTGCTCGACGCGATCGCGGCTGGCGAACCGCAGGGCGTGGCGGCCGAATAGCCGCGGGGACCGGGCCTCAGGACCTTATGAAGTGCTCGAACACATAGGGGCTGAGCGGCGCGGAGAAGCGGCAGCCGGCTTCGAAATTGCGCGACCAGCACACTTCGGCCTCCATCATCGCCATGCCCGGCAGGCGGATCAGCATGCGGGTACCCACCGGCGGCATGTCGGTCAGCGAGATGCGGAAGCCTTCCGGGGTCAGGTCGCGCAGGCGGGCCATGTGCCAGGCACGGTTGCCGATCCTGATCTCGCACTGCCTGTCCACCGCAGCGCGCTCCTGCCGGCGCTGCTGCGGCGTGGATTCCTCATCAGGCAGCCCATCATCGAACGGGGGATCGGCTTGCATAGGCATCGCTTCGCTCTCCCGTGCAGGGGCAAAATGGCTGCGACACGGCGCAGGCTAATCCCGGCGCGGCGATATTGCAATGCAGCATGGCTGCACCGGGGCTAGCGCTCCCCGAACAGCGCCGTGCCCACGCGCACGTGGGTGCTGCCAAGCATGATCGCCGTCTCGAAATCCCCGCTCATCCCCATCGAGCGGCCAGCAAGGCCGTTGTCACGGGCGAGCTTGTCGAGCAGGGCAAAGAACGGCGCGGCCTCGATATTGGCTGGCGGCACGCACATCAGCCCGGCAAGCGGGACCTGCGCCTCGCGCGCCTGAACCAGCAGTGCGGGAAGCTCGGCAATGGCGCAGCCGCCCTTCTGCTCCTCCGCGCCGATATTGACCTGCACGAAGCACGGAACGCGCCGCCCGGCCTTGTCCATCGCCTTGCCAAGCGCGGTGACCAGCGACGGGCGGTCGAGCGAGTGGATCGCGTCGAACAACGCCACCGCCTCCTCCGCCTTGTTCGATTGCAGCTGGCCGACAAGGTGGAGCTGGACGCCCGGGAACCGCTCCTTCAGCATGGGCCACTTGGCCTGCGCTTCCTGCACCCGGTTCTCGCCGAACACCCGTTGGCCGGCTTCGATCAGCGGCACGATCGCCTCCGGCCCGTGGGTCTTGCTCACCGCCACCAGTGTAATGTCCGCAGGATCGCGCCGGGCGATGGCACAGGCCTTTGCCATGCGATTGCGGACTTCGGCCAAAAGGGAGGCTGCACTATCGGTCATGGCGGCGCTATAGCGAAGCGATGGCCGTGATCCAGCCTTTCCCGAAGCAGTGGCTTGTGTCCGATGCGCGCAACGATGGCGTGCTGGAAGCCGCGATTGCCCGCCTGCCGCGCGGCAGCGGGTTCGTCTATCGCCACTACCACCTGCCACCCTCCGAGCGGCTGGCGCGGTTCCGGCGCCTGTACCGGCTGGCGCGGGCGCGAGGCCATGTCGTGGTGCTGGCCGACAGCGCCCTGACCGCGCGCGAATGGGGGGCGGACGGGATCTACGGCGCGCCGCTGGCGCTTTATCCGAGGCGCGATGACCTGCTGCGCCTTGCCACGGTCCATGACCTGCGCGAGCTGGCGCAGGCGCGGCGCACCGGGGCCGATGCCGTGCTGCTGTCGCCTGCCTTTGCCACCCGCACCCACCCCGGCGCACCCGCGCTTGGCCCCGTCCGCTGGCGGCTGATGGCCATGCGGGCGGGTCTGCCGGTAATCGCGCTGGGGGGGATGAACCCGCGCACGGCACGGCGGCTCGACTGGCCACATTGGGCGGCAATCGACGGCCTGTCATCGTACTAGCGGTTGACGGCGAGTCCTGCTGGACTCACAATGGCATCTCGCGGGACGAAGAGAGGGAACAAGGGGCCATGGCGACGCGCGCGCGCACGCCGCAGCAACAGGGTGACTGGAAAGCGGCCTTCCGCCGCTCGCTGGCGCGCGTGTGCCAGCGGACCGGATCGGTCCTGCTGTTCGCCTTCATGGTGTTCCTTGCACTCGCCCTCGTCAGCTACAACCAGACCGACCCCTCGCCATCGACCGCCGCGGGCGAAGTGGTAGGCAACTGGATGGGCCACGCCGGGGCCTGGGCGGCAGAGCGGGCGCTGTGGTCGTTCGGACTGGTCTCGGTGCTGTTCCTGCCGCTGCTCTATGCCTATGCCCGCAAGCTGTGGCGGGTGGCCGGAGAGGACGAGGGGGACGAAGCCGAAAACCGCCCGCGCCGCATGGCCGAAGGGCGCTGGTGGACCACCCTCCTGGTGCTGCTGCTGGCCATGGCCCTGCTGTCCACGGTGCTGGCCCTGGTGAGCGATCCTGCACAATGGAGCCAGCCGGCTGGGCCGGGCGGCCTCGTGGGCCTGCTTGGCGAAGGGGCGATTGGCGCGCTGGCGGGCCGCCTGCCGGCAGCGGGCGAAGTGTGGGGCATCCTGGCCGGCGGCCTGGCCGCGCTGCTGGGCGGGGCTTTCCTGGCGGGCAAGGTGTTCGCCGTCGACTGGGCGGGCCTGCTCACCCTGCCGCAGGCGCTGCGCCGTCCGCCCAGCCTGCCCGGTGGGCAGGCCAACCCGTTCAAGGCACAGGCCGAACGGCGCAGGGCGGCGGAAAGGAAGGCGGAGACGGTCGAGATCGTCCAGCCGGACCGCAAGCCGCCGGAAATCGTCGATCCCAGCGCCCCGCCGCGCCCGGCCAAGCCAAGCAAGGCCCAGCAGGCCGACATGTTCGCCCAGTTCGCGCTCCCCAGCCTGGACCTCTTGGAAAACCCGCCCCCCGAATCCGCGCCCAAGCTCGACAAGCTGGCGCTGGAGCGCAACGCCCGCCTGCTCGAAAACGTGCTCGACGATTTCAACGTCAAGGGCGAGATCACCGCCGTGCGCACCGGCCCGGTCGTCACCATGTACGAACTGGAGCCGGCGCCGGGCATCAAGGCCAGCCGCGTGATCGGCCTGGCCGAGGATATCGCCCGCAACATGAGCGCGATCAGCGCCCGCGTCGCCGCGATTCCCGGCAAGACCGTGATGGGCATCGAACTGCCCAATGCCGACCGCCAGACCGTCAGCTTCAAGGAAATGGTCGCCTCCGAAGCCTTTGCCGACAGCAAGGGCAACCTGCCGATCATCCTGGGCAAGGACATTGCCGGTGAGCCGGTGGTGGCAGACCTTGCCGCCATGCCGCACCTGCTGGTGGCCGGCACCACCGGATCGGGCAAGTCGGTGGGCCTCAACTGCATCCTGTTGTCGCTGCTCTACCGCTTCAGCCCGGCCGATTGCCGGATGATCCTGATCGATCCCAAGGTGCTGGAACTCAAGAGCTATGACGACATCCCGCACCTGCTCGCGCCCGTCGTCACCGAACCGCACAAGGCGATCCGGGCGCTGAAATGGGCCGTGGCCGAGATGGAGCGGCGCTATCGCATGATGAGCGACATCGGCGCTCGCAACATCGGCGGCTTCAACGAGCGCGTGCGCAGCGCGTCCGCCAAGGGGAAGCCTTTGGGCCGCCGCATCCTGGCAGGTTTCGACCCTGAAACGGGCGACGAGCTGACCGAGGAAAAGCAGCTCGATTACGAGGTCCTGCCGCAGATCGTGGTGATCGTCGACGAGCTGGCCGACCTGATGGTGACCGTGGGCAAAGAAATCGAGGTGCTGATCCAGCGGCTTGCACAGAAGAGCCGCGCCGCCGGGATCCACCTGATCATGGCCACCCAGCGCCCCAGCGTCGATGTCATCACCGGCGTGATCAAGGCCAACCTGCCCACCCGCATCGCCTTCAACGTCACCAGCCGCATCGACAGCCGCACGATCCTGGGCGAACAGGGCGCGGAACAGCTGCTCGGCAAGGGCGACATGCTCTACAAGCCCACCACCGGTGCGCTGAAACGCGTCCACGGCCCGTTCGTGTCCGACGAGGAAGTGGAACGGGTGGCCGCTCACTGGCGCGCCCAGGGCGAACCGGCCTATGTCGACAGCGTGACCGAGGACGTGGAGGAAGACGGCTTTGGCGGCGGGTTCGGCGGCGGTGGCGGCTACGAGGACGAATTCACCGCCTCCGACAACCCGGACGAGCGCCGCTATCGCCAGGCCTGCCAGATCGTTTGGGAAAACCAGAAGGCCAGCGGATCGTGGCTGCAGCGCCAGCTGGGCGTAGGATACAACACCGCCGCCAAGCTAATCGAACGGATGGAGGAGGACGGCATCGTCGGCCCCTCCAATCACGTCGGCCGCCGCGAAATCTACCGCGACCGCGACGGGAACCCGCTGTAGGCGCTGACTGCACGCCAGTTCTGGACGTCCTCAGGCCCCGGGATCGCGGCAGGTGTAGCTTTGCGCCAGGGCGGGATCGCCGCCGGTGTAGTGCGGATACTGCGGGTGCGGGCACAACGGGCGCTGGTCGGCCGAACCATCGCTGCGCGCCGCAACAAGGCCAGCCGGCGCGCGGCCCTGCTCCACCCATTCCACCATCGGCGAGAGCAGGTCGAACCGGTCGAAGGCATCGCCGCCCGAACAGTGCATCATGCCCGGCACCATGTAGAACCGCGCGGCATTGTCCCAGCTTTCAGGCCCGTTGGCCACGCGGGCACGCTGGAAATAGTCCCAGGTGTCGAAGGCCGAGAACCACGGGTCGGACACGCCGTGGAAGAACATCAGCTTGCTGCCCCGGCCCAGGAAGGTGGACAGGTTGGTCCAGTAGGCGGTGTCGGTCAGGCGGCCCACCGCGTCCCATTCCACCTGCGCCAACCGCGCGTCCACATCGATCTCGCGCCCGGCATTGGCCGGGCCGAACGGGCCGGGCTGGCCCGAAGGGATGTAGCCGGGCAGGCCCGGGCCGCTCCATGTAATGCCGGTATCCCACGGGATCGGCACGTAGAGCGGCCTTCCGCTCGCCTCGCGCGGGCCAGCGAAGATTGCTGCCAGCGCCCCGGCCTTTGCCGGATCAAGGCAGCCCTGCGTTTCGCCGGGGCGGCAGGCAAGCGCCGTGGCATCGAAGCTGCGGCAGGCCTCGACATTGAACACCATGCCGTCCTCGCGCCCGTCTGCCCCATCGCACTGGCGGCGCAGCCCGGCGTCAACCACGGCGCGCTCGGCGGCGGAGAACCCGCCTGCCGTGGTCACTTCGGGTGCCTGGGTGCGGTTCAGCAGCACCTGCGCCCATTCGATGGCGAGGTTGGAATGGCCCGGCCGCATGGCCGGCGCGCCGATCACGATCCCGTCGAACAGTTCGGGGTAGCGCTGGCTCGCCAGCATCCCCTCGCGCCCGCCTGTGGAGCAGCCGGTCATGTAGGAATGGTGCGGCTGGCGGCCATAGAAGCTGGCCGTGATCGCCCGCGTGGCGCGGGTGACGGTGAGCACCGAGGTTTCCGCAAAGTCTAGCGCGGCGCGCTGGTCGGCATGGAAGCTGGCATCGAAGCCTGCGCCCTTGTGGCCGCTGTCATGGCTGGTAACGGCAAAGCCCATGGCCAGCGCATTGCTCGCGCCCGCCGCCATGGGGCCGATGGGCGGCCGGATCGAGCCGTTGAGCCCGCCCCCGCCCTGCAACAGGTAGCGGCCGTTCCAGCCGAGCGGCAGGGCCAGTTCGAAACCGATGCCATATTCCACCTGCGTCCCGTTCGGCCCTGTGCCGATGCGGCGGTTGATCATGCCTTCGACCAGGCAATGGGTCGGCAAGGCAGCTTGCAGGCCCCAGGGAGTGGTGGCAGCGGCTTGTGCAGGCACCAGGCGCACGGCGGTGATTTGCAGATCGTTGCTGGCGGCATCGCGCAGGGCATCGGTGCAGTGTTCAGGTGCCACCATCACCAGCGGATGGATCGGCGAAGGAGACGGCAGGGCGGGAACTGCCCGCTGCTCCTGCGCCGGAACCGCAGAACTCACGCCAAGGGCACAAGCCCCTGCCAGCATCGCCAGCCAGCCAATCTTGCGCCTTGCTCTCATGGGTCTCCCTCCACTCCGCCAGCAGGGCTAGCAAGCGCGCCCACCTACGACAACAGAGCGATTGCAACGGCAGGCAAGGACGGTAAGCATGCGGCAAAGGGAGAAAACCTGATGCGCCTCAAACTCGCCGCGCTGGCTGCTGCCGGCCTGATGATCGGCGGTTGCGCCAATGCGCAGCCGACGCAGCCGGCCTGGGTCGCCAGCTGGACCGCCAGCCCGCACCCGCCCTTTTCCAGCGAAGGGCCGTTCGCCGCCGCAAGCTACGAGAACGTCACGATCTCCCAGGTGCTGCGCCTGTCCGAAGGGGGCACAGGGCTGCGGGTGCGCTTCACCAACCGCTATGGCACGGGGCCGCTCGCCATCGGCGCGGCGCGCGTGTTCCGGATCGACGAAGCCAGTGCCGAGATACCCGGCACCAGCCGCACGCTGACTTTTGGTGGGGCAGCCAGCGCGGCGATCCCGCGCGGCGCGCCCTTTGCCAGCGACATGGTGGCCCTGGACCTGCCCGACCTTGCCCGGATCAAGGTGGAATTCTTCCTGCCGGAAGCGACCGGCCCGTGCACCTGCCACCTCACCGGTCAGGACGTGCTGGCCGTATCGGCCCCCGGCAACTTCGTGGGCGAGGACTGGACGCCTTCTTCCACCGCCAACTTCCGCGCTTTCCTGCACACGGTGGAAGTGCTCAGCTCCGATGCCAGGGGGACGATCGTGACCTTCGGCGATTCCATCACCGATGGCGTGGGCTCCACGCCCGGCACCAACCGCCGCTGGCCCGATGTGCTGGCCGAGCGGCTGGATGCGGCGGGTCTGGAATATGCCGTGGCCAATGCCGGCATCAGCGGCAACCGCGTGCTTTCCGCCGGCCTTGGCGAAAGCGCGCTGGCCCGTTTCGACGAGGACGTGCTGGCGCTCCCCAATGTCACGCACCTGATCATTTTCGTGG
>CAZTED010000013.1:0-8699 GCA_964612175.1 uncultured Sphingomonadaceae bacterium | reverse complement strand
TTCGACGAGGACGTGCTGGCGCTCCCCAATGTCACGCACCTGATCATTTTCGTGGGCGTCAACGATATCGGCCAGCGCTTCAACCCCCGGCCCGGCGGCCCGGGCGGCCTCGTGCTGGAACAGCCGGATATCGATCCGCAGCAGATGATCGCCGGCTACCGCCAGCTTATCCAACGTGCGCGGGCACGCGGCATCACCGTGATCGGATCGCCCATCGGCCCCTACAAGGGTGCCAGTTACTGGAGCGAG
Source organism: uncultured Sphingomonadaceae bacterium (assembly GCA_964612175.1). Classification (GTDB taxonomy): domain Bacteria; phylum Pseudomonadota; class Alphaproteobacteria; order Sphingomonadales; family Sphingomonadaceae; genus Alteraurantiacibacter. The sequence goes on along the minus strand of CAZTED010000013.1, from coordinate 8,450 downwards.
GAAGGCGAGGCGGCGCGGCAGGAAATCAACGACTGGATCGTCAATTCCGGCGAATTCGATGCCGTGACCCGGCTGGACCTGGCTTTTGCCGACCCGGCGAACCCGGCCACCATGCGCGAAGGGTACCACATGGGCGACTTCCTCCACGGATCGGATGAAGGCCTGCGCGCCGTGGGCGAAAGCATCGACCTGTCGCTGTTCGCGCGCTGATCAGTCTGCGCGCAGGAAAGGCGCTGCCACTTCCGGCGGAACCCGCATCAGCCGGCCGCTGCCGCGTTCCACCATGGCCCATGTGGTGCGGGCGCGGACCAGCAGCTTGCCGCCTGCATCGGTGAAGGTGATATGCCGGTCGAACCGCGCGCCCGAAGGCCCCTCGCGGATCTCGGTCAGGGCGTGGACCGTCTCGCCCAGGCCCACGTTGCCCCGATAGTCGATCTCGTGCCGGGTCACGACCCAGGCATAGGCCGCCACGAGCGCCGGATCGCCATCGCGCTGCCAGTGGGCGGTGGCGACCTGCTCCATCCAGCCCACCCATACGCCGTTGTTGACGTGGCCCAGCTCGTCGATGTGCTCCGGCAGCGCGGTGAAAGTCATTTCGAAACGGTTCACGGCACCCACCCTTTACCGCATGTATTTGCCCGAGGAACCGCCCCTTCCTGCATCACTGCGCCACGCCCAGCTGCCACAGGATGAAGGCTGCTTCCTCGGCATCCTCGCGCAGGCTCTCGAACCGGCCCGAGCGGCCGCCGTGGCCCGCGCCCATGTTGGTCTTGAGGAGCAGCACGTTGTCATCCGTCTTGGTAACGCGCAGTTTGGCCACCCACTTGGCCGGTTCCCAGTAGGTCACGCGCGGGTCGTTGAGGCCGGCGGTCACCAGCATCGGCGGGTAATCCTGCGCCGAGACCTGATCATAGGGGCTGTAGCTGAGGATGTGGGTGAAGGCCGCCTTGCTTTCCACCGGGTTGCCCCATTCGGGCCATTCGCCGGGCGTCAGCGGCAGGCTTTCATCGAGCATGGTGCTGAGCACGTCCACGAAAGGCACGTGCGCCGCCACAGCGCCGAACAGTTCGGGCGCCTGGTTGACCACCGCCCCCATCAGCTCACCGCCGGCTGACCCGCCACTGGCGCTGATCCGGCCTTCGGCGGTGTAGCCACGATCGATCAGCCCGCGGGCCACGTCCACGAAGTCGTTGAAGGTGTTGGTCCGCTCCTCCATCTTGCCCTGGAGATACCAGCGGCGGCCAAGATCGTCGCCGCCGCGGATATGGGCGATGGCATAGGCCATGCCGCGATCGACCAGGCTGAACCGGTTGGTGGAGAAGCCCGGCGGAATGGCATAGCCATAGGCGCCGTAGGCATAGATGTGCATCGGCCCGCCGGCCGGGCGGTCGCGCCGGGACAGGACGCTGACCGGCACCAGGGTGCCGTCGCGCGCCGGGATTTCCAGCCGTTCCACCCGGTAGAGCGAGGGATCGTAGCCCGAAGGCACTTCCTGCACCTTGAGCGTTTCGAGCGTGCGGCTGGCCACGTGGTAGTCATAGACCGTGGCAGGCGTCACCATCGACTGGTAGCCGAGACGGATCGTGTCCATCGCCCATTCGGGATTGTCTCCCAGCCCGGCAGTATAGCTCGCTTCGGGGAAGGCGATCTGCTCGATCCGGGCGGGATCCTCGTAATAGCGCACCTGCACCTGGTCGAGGCCGGCAAGGCGGCCTTCGATGATGTAGAAATCGCGGAACAGGTCGAGGCCGGTCAGGTAGAACTCGTCCGAGCCTTCGATCAGCGTGGTCCACTGGTCAGGCGCGGAGAGCGGCGCGGTCGACACGCTGAAGTTCACATGGTCCTTGTTGTGGATCACGTAGAGCGTGTCGTCACGCAGGTCAGCGGCATATTCGACGCCCTTCTGGCGTGGGCGGACCATGATCGGCGTGGCGAAGGGATCGCTGGCGGGCAGCAGCATGACCTCGCTCGTCTCGTTGTCGCCGGTGCCGATGATCAGCCACTGCTCGTTCGCAGAAAGGCCCGCCGAAACGGTGAAACCGAGCTGCGCCTCGCGGTATATCTCGACATCATCGGCAGCCGGGGTGCCGAGGCGATGGACGCGCACGTTGTCGACCCGCCAGTTCTCGTTCGCCACGCCATAGACCAGCATGGTGTCGTTCGCCGCCCATATGAGCGAGGTGTTCGTCCCCTCGATCACGTCGGGCAGCAGTTCGCCGGTCTCCAGGTCCTTGATGCGCACGGTGTAGCGTTCAGACCCGTCGGTATCGATGGCATAGGCCATGTAGCGGCCATTGCTGCTGATCGAGATGTCGTTGATCGACAGGTATTCGTGCCCTTCGGCCAGCAGGTTCGCATCAAGGTAGAGCTGCGCATCACCCCCGGCGACAGGGCGGCGGTAGTACTTGCGGTATTCGCTGCCCGGTTCGTATTCCGACCAGTAGAGCCAGTCGCCATCCTTCTGCGGGACCGTGGCATCGTCTTCCTTGATGCGACCGCGCATCTCGGCAAACAGGGTGTCGACCAGCGGCTGGTGCGGCGCCATCTGCGCCTCGAACCAGGCGTTCTCGGCATTGAGGTAGGCCAGCACGTCGGGATCGTCGATCACCGGGTAGGACTGGTCCTTCAGCCAGTGCCAGGGATCGGCAATCGTGATTCCGTGGCGCGAATAGCTGTATTCGCGCTGCTGGGCGATGGGGGGGGTGGTCGGGACGGGCTGGTTCAAGGATGTCTCGCTTGATGATGTCTGGGCCTGGAGGCTGCCAAGTGGAGACAGCAGGAAAACGGCGGCGGCAAGCTTGATAAGGGGTTTCATCAGTGAAAACCTGTTACTTCCGGCTGGGGCGCGGGCTGGGAGGGGGCCCTGAAAGCGGGGGCCTGTGCCGCGAAGCAGAGTGTGCTAGGATATCTAGTTACAGTTACAACCGGAAGCAATTGCCCAAATGCTGATGCATACCTTTGAAGCCCGTCTTGTTGCCCTGCGCGAGGAACTGGCCCGGCGCGGCCTTGCCGGATTCGTAATCCCGATCAGCGACGAGCACATGTCGGAATATGTCGGCGCCTATGCCCAGCGGCTCGCCTGGCTGACCGGGTTCGGCGGTTCGGCCGGGACCGTGGCCGTGCTGAAGGACTGTGCCGCGATCTTCGTGGACGGGCGCTATACGCTGCAGGTGCGCGACCAGGTCGACGGGCGCCTCTACGAGTATATGTCGGTGCCGCAGGATTCGCTGGCCGACTGGCTGGCGGACCATGCTTCCGAAGGCGCGAAGGTCGGGTTCGATCCGTGGCTGCATACGCAGGGCTGGGCCAAGGCCGTGGCCGCACGTCTGGAAAAGGCGGGGGCAACGCTGGTTCCGGTGGAGAGCAATCCGGTCGATGCCGTGTGGCCGGATCGCCCCGCCCCCTCTGCCGCCCCGGCTTTCCTGCAGGACGAGGCGCTGACCGGCCGCTCCAGCGCCGACAAGCGCGCCGCCATCGGCGAATGGCTGAAGGCCGAAGGGCTCGACGCGGTGGTGATCTCGGCGCTCGATTCGGTCGCCTGGGTGCTCAACGTGCGGGGCAGCGACGTGGAACGCACGCCCGTGGTGCTGAGCTACCTGACCGTCCACGCCGATGGCACGGCGGACTGGTTCATCGCGCCGGGCAAAGTCCCCGCGGATGTCGCCACAGCACTGGGCAACGCGGTGCGCGTACGCGACCGCGCCACGTTCGAGGCCGCACTGGCGCAGTTTGGCGGCAAGGCGGTCGCCACCGATCCACAGCGCTCTGTCGCCGCGATCTTCACCGCTTTGGAAGCAGCGGGGGCGAAGGTCAGCGCCCTGCCCGATCCCGCCGTCCTGCCCAAGGCCGTGAAGACGCCTGCCGAACAGGCCGGCCACCGCGCCGCACAGGCTCGCGATGGCGCGGCCGTGTCCCGGTTCCTCCACTGGCTTGCCACCGAAGGCCCCAAGGGCACCGTCGATGAACTGTCCGCCGCCACACAGCTGGAAGCCTTCCGCGAGGCCTGCGGTCCCTTGCGCGACCTTTCGTTCGACACGATCAGCGGTGCCGGCCCCAATGGCGCGATCGTCCATTACCGGGTGAGCGAGGAAACCTGCCGCCTCCTCGAACCTGGCAGCGTCTACCTGGTGGACAGCGGCGGGCAGTATCCCGACGGGACTACCGACATCACACGCACCGTGTGGATCGGTCCCGGCGAACCCCCGGCGGAAGTGAAGGACCGCTTCACCCGCGTGCTGAAAGGCCACATTGCCCTGGCCGTGCAGACCTTTCCCATGGGTACCATCGGATCGCAGCTCGACACGCTGGCGCGCCAGCACCTGTGGGCGGCGGGGATCGACTATGCCCACGGCACCGGCCACGGGGTCGGCAGCTTCCTGTCTGTCCACGAAGGCCCGCAGCGGATCGCCAAGCCCCGGGGGGGGCAGGCCGGGACCGAGCAGGAGCTGCTGCCCGGCATGATCCTGTCGAACGAGCCAGGCTACTACAAGACCGGCGAATACGGCATCAGGATCGAGAACCTGGTGCTGGTGGAACCGCGTGAAATCGCCGGAATGGAAGGCGAATGGCTGGGCTTCGAAACGCTCACGCTCGCCCCGATCGACCGCGCGCTGGTGGAGCCGGCCCTGCTTTCCGATGCGGAGATTGGCTGGTGGAACGCCTACCATGCCCGCGTGCTGGAGGTGGTCGGCCCGCAGCTGGATGGCGCGGACCTCGCTTGGCTGGAGGAGGCGTGCCGCCCGCTCTGACCCGCGGCGAGGCACAGGGGGTGTGCGACAAATTGCGACACTATACCGCGCCGCCGGCATAATCATGCGACAACAGCGGCCTAGAAGGCAGGCAAGGGCAACGGGATATCGCGCTCCTCCTCCCCCTTCCCTGGAAGGCGGTGTCCCGTTGCTCCCGGGGGCGCCACACAAGGACACAACCCATGCAGAAAACTCTTGGCATTCCGCTCGCCGCCACCGTCGTCATCCTCTCCGGCACGGCCCTTGCGCAGACTGCGCCCCGGCCGCCTTCAGAAACACCTGCAACGCAAACCGCCCGCCCCGAAATGACCCGTGATGCCGTTGCAGGACGTGCCACGGCCATGTTTGCCCGGCTCGATGCCAATGCCGATGGCAGGATCGATGCCGCCGACCGCGAGCAGCGTTCCGAAGACCGTGCCGAGGCGCGTTTCGACCAGCTTGACAACAACTCTGACGGCGCGATCAGCCGTGAGGAGTTCGCCGCGGCAGGCACAATGCGGGGCGACCGGGGTGGACCGGGCATGCCGCGCGGGATGCGCAGCAACGGCGGGCATGGCCGCGCCATGCTGGCCGGGGCCGATGCCGACAGCGACGGCGCAGTGACCCGCGCGGAATTCGACGCAGCCATGCTGGCCCGCTTCGATGCCGCCGATGCCAATTCCGATGGCACGGTCAGCCACGAGGAACGCCGCGCCGCCCGCATGGAAGCTGGCCGCGCCGAAGGCCGGGGCGAGGGCCATCACCATCGCGGGCATGGACAGCGCGACACCAATGGCTAGTCTGGCAGCGGGGAAAGGGGCCAGTACGCAGACCCATGACTGAACAGGCCGACATCAGGATCTTGCTGGTCGACGACGAGGCCAGCCTGCGCGAACCCCTGGCCGAGTATCTCTCGCGCCAGGGTTTTGCCGTGACCCAGGCACCCGATGCCGCCCGTGCCCGCGCCCTGCTGCAGGACAAGAAGCCCGACCTCGTGCTGCTCGACATCATGATGCCGGGCGAGGACGGGCTGTCGCTTTGCCGCCACCTGATCGAGGGCAGGCAACTGCCGGTGATCTTCCTGACCGCCCGGGGCGAGGCGACCGACCGCATCGTCGGGCTGGAGATCGGCGCCGACGACTATGTGGTAAAGCCCTTCGAGCCGCGCGAGCTGGTGGCCCGCATCCGCTCGGTCCTGCGCCGCGCCGGCCGCCAGGTGCAGCAGGTGGAAGCCGACGCCCTGTACGATTTCGAAGGCTGGCTGCTCGATCCGCTGAAGCGCCGCCTGACCGATCCCGAAGGCACCGTGGTGCCGATCTCCAGCGCCGAGTTCCGCCTGCTGGTGGCCTTCCTCGACCATCCGCGCCAGGTGCTTGATCGCGACCGGCTGCTCGACATGGTCCAGGGCCGCGAGGCGCACCTGTTCGATCGCGCGGTCGACAACCAGGTCAGCCGCCTGCGCCGCAAGATGGAAGAGGACAGCCGCGATCCCAGGCTGATCCAGACCGTGTGGGGCGGTGGTTACCGGTTCGCGGCAGACGTGCGCCGCGTGGCCCAGGATGCCGGAAGCAGCCGCGACTGATGCGCCGCTTCCTTCCCCGCAGCCTGCTGGGCCAGATGCTGCTGGCCGTGGCCGTGGCCCTGCTGGTGGCGCAGACGATTTCCGCAGTCCTGCAATACCGTGCCGCCGAACAGCGCCGCGAAGGCATTGCCGCCAATGGCCTTGCCTTCCAGCTGGTCACCGAACCGCGCTTCGATTTCCGCCAGCCTGACCGGCGCGGCGGTCGCAACTCGATGGGCCGCTGGCAGCGCCTGCGCGTGGAAAAGACCACCGCCAGCCCGTTGCTGCCGGGGGAGACGCGTGACAGCCGGCGCGAAGCCATGTTGCGCGCAATCCTGGCCGACCAGGGTGTCGAACCGCTGGAAATGGTGGTAGTCACGCGCGATATGGCAGACGACCCGTTCCTGCAGGCGCAGCTGCAATCGCCGGAACGCGGCGATGGCATGCGGGGAGACGGAATACGGGGGGACGGAATACGGGGCGACTGGACCCACGGACGCCTGCTGGTTGCGGCCATGCGCCGCGACAGCTCGTCCGAATGGACCGTGGCGCGTTGGGCATTGGGCCGCCCGGAGCCCGACCAGCTTGGCGCGCTGATCGCGCAGACGCTGCTGCTCTACGTGATCCTGGTGGGCGGCCTCGGCCTGCTGCTGCGGCGCATCACCCGCCCGCTCGCCGCGCTGGCCGACCGGGTGGAACGCTTTGCCGAAACCCGCCAGACCACAGGCCAGCTTGAACCCTCCGGCCCGGAAGACACCCGCCGCCTGATCGCCGCGCACAACGCGATGGAAGCGCGCATCGTGGCTCTGATCGACGAGAAGGACGTGATGCTGGGGGCCATCGGGCATGACCTGAAGACCCCGCTCGCCGCCTTGCGCGTACGCATCGAATCGGTCGAGGACGAGGTCGAACGTGAGCGCATGGCGCGCACGATCGAAGACATCACCCGCTCGCTCGACGATATCCTCTCGCTCGCCCGCGTCGGCCGGCCGACCGACCCGCTGGAACGCACTGACCTCGGCGCGCTCGTCTCCTCGGTGGTCGAGGAATACGAGGACATGGGCGAGGCGGTGGAACTGGGTGCAACCGAGCGGATCGCGCTCAGCCTGCGCGCTACCTGGATGCGGCGGGCCTTGCGCAACCTCATCGGCAATGCCCTGCGCTATGGCACGACGCCGCTGATCTCTCTGAAGCGCGATGGCAGCGATGCGGTTGTCCGCATCGAGGACAACGGCCCGGGCATCCCCGCAGGAGAGATTGCCCGCATGATGGAGCCCTTCACCCGCGGGGAAGCCTCGCGCAACCGCGAGACCGGCGGTGCCGGCCTTGGCCTCACCCTCGCCCGCGCCATTGCCGAGCAGCACGGCGGCCGGCTGGTGCTGGCCAACCGCCACGACAAGGACGGCAAGGTTCTGGGCCTGGCGGCGGAAATCCGGCTGCCGCTGGAAGGGTAGCCTCCCCTCAGCGCATCAGCCCGCCGATCAGGTTCCTCACAAAGCGCCCGGCGATGGAACCGCCCAGTTCGGTGGCAATGGTGCCGGCCGCACTGGTGGCTGCGGTGCGCATGGGGTTGGCGCTGCTGCGCCGCCCGGTGATCGCTGCCGCCGCGACCGAGGCGGCGGAGCCGGCCGCCGCACCCAGGGCCGCCTTGCCCGCCTTCTCCCACAACGAGGTGGTCTTGCGCGGGCGCTTGCGCACCTCCTCCTCACCCTGTTCCGCCACTTCGGCGGCGGTGGCAACGGCATCGGCGGCTTTCTGTTCAAGGATCTCCGCAGCGCTCTCGCGGTCCACCTTGGTCTCGTACTTGCCGTCAGACGGGCTGATCGACTGGATGATCGCGCGTTCCTTTGGCGTGACCGGGCCCAGACGGCTGCGCGGCGGCTTGACCAGGGTGCGCTGCACCACCGAGGGCGCGCCGTCTTCCAGCAGGGTGGAAACCAGCGCTTCGCCGGTCTTGAGTTCGGTGATCACTGTCTCGACATCGAGGTCGGGATTGATGCGGAAGGTCTCGGCGGCCGCCTTGATCGCCTTCTGGTCGCGCGGGGTGAAGGCGCGCAGCGCGTGCTGCACGCGGTTGCCCAGTTGCCCTGCCACCTCCTCGGGAATGTCGATCGGGTTCTGGGTGACGAAGTAGACGCCCACGCCTTTCGACCGGATCAGCC
>CAZTED010000012.1:29068-37464 GCA_964612175.1 uncultured Sphingomonadaceae bacterium | reverse complement strand
CGTCGCCCGCCGCCTTGCCCTGCCTGCCCTCCCTTGTCCTGCCCCCCTTGCCCTGCCAGTCATTGCGCGGCAGTGACGTGAACATGGGAAGAGCTGCCATGCCGGATTGGGCCAATGCCCTGGCGCGGGTGCGTGCGCACTCTCCGTTCTTGTCGCTCGCGCTCCAGCGGCTGCCGGACCTTGCAGACCTGCTTGCACAAGGGCACGCGGACGAGGCGCTGGCTCATGCATTGGCGGCAGACGATGCCGAAACGGGCCGTGCCCTACGGCGGGAACGGTTGGGGCTGGCGCTGGTGCTGGGTGTGGGTGACCTTGCTGGCCATTTCCCCCTGGCGCGGGTCATGGGCGAGCTGTCTGCCCTGGCCGACCGTGCGCTCGACCGTGCGATTGCCGCTTCGATCCGGCGGCGGGTCCCCGATGCCGATCCGCAGGGTTTTTCTGCCATCGCGCTGGGCAAGCATGGCGCGCGGGAACTCAACTACTCCTCCGACATCGACCCGATCCTGCTCTACGATCCAGATACCCTGCCGCGCCGGGCGAGCGAGGAGCCGGGGGAGGCGGCTCAGCGCTATGCCCGGTGGCTCGTCGAACTGCTCTCGCAGCAGACCGAGGACGGCTACGTGTTCCGCGTCGACCTGCGGTTGCGGCCGGCTTCTGAAGTGAGCCCGCTGGCGATTTCGTTCGGCGCGGCGATGACCCATTACGAAAGCTCGGCGCTGGCATGGGAGCGGGCGGCCTATATCCGTGCCCGGGCGGCGGGCGGCGACTTGTCGGCGGGCGAACGGTTCCTCGATCAGGTGCGTCCCTTCGTGTGGCGGCGCAACCTCGATTTCACCGCGATCGAGGAGATCCGCCGCCTCACCTCTCGCATCCGAAAGGCCTATCGCGGGCCCCTGCAGCCGGGACCGGGATTTGACCTGAAGCGTGGGCGCGGGGGCATCCGCGAGGTCGAGTTCTTCGCCCAGACGCACCAGCTGATCTACGGCGGCCGGCTGCCATCGCTGCGCCTCAAGGGGACCCGTGCCGCGCTCGATGCGCTGGCGGCGGAGGGCATCATCCCGACCGGGGATGCGCAGGTGCTGGGAGATGCCTATGACCGGCTGCGGGTGGTCGAGCACCGCCTGCAGATGGTCAACGACCGGCAGACCCATACCCTGCCGGACAGTGCGTCTGCGCTCGACAACGTGGCCCGGCTGGATGGCCTTGGCGATGGTGCGGCCTTGCTGGCGGATCTTGCCGTAGTGTGCGGCGGGGTAGCCGAAAGGTACGACCGTTTGCTGGGCGAAGATGCGGAACGGGCCACGCCTTCCCCCGCCCGGCCGGGTGCCGCGGCCCTGCCCGATGACCTTGTCCTTCGGGTCGAAGGCTGGAAGGAGAACATCCGGGCCCTGCGCGGGGCCGAGGCGCGCCTTGCCCTCGATGCCATCCTGCCCGACCTTGCCGAAGCCTTTGCCGGCGCTGCCGACCCGGAACGGGCCATGGCACGTTGGGAAACCCTTCTGGCACGTTTGCCGACCGCAATTAACCTCTTTCGCCTGTTCGAGCAGCGGCCCGGCCTGCTTGGGCAGGTGCTGCGCATCATCACGCTTGCCCCGCCGCTGGCCGATGCGCTGGCGCGGCGGGTGGAACTGCTCGACGCGCTTATCGATTCAACTGCGCTCGACCTGCCGGATGACGTTCCCGCGCTCGCCGCGCGAATGGATGCCTGCGAGGACCGCGATTACGAAAAGCGGCTCGACCATATCCGGCAGGTGGTTGGCGATGCCCGCTTTGCCCTGGGCGTTCAACTGATCGAGGGGCGGCACGATCCGCTGGACATTGCCGAGGGGCTCTGCCGCGTCGCCGAAGCGGCGCTGCAGGTGGGAGCGGAGGCAGCGACCGAGGAGTTCGAGGCCAAGCATGGCCGGATCGGGAGCCAGGGAAACACTGGTGAACTGGTGGTGCTGGGCCTCGGGCGGCTGGGCGGCGGCGCGCTGACCCATGCTTCCGACCTCGACCTTGTCTACCTGTTTGATGCGCCGATCGGCGGTGAGTCCGATGGGCCGCGTCCGCTCACAACCTCGCTCTATTTCAACCGGCTGGCCACCCGCGTCACCGCTGCCCTCAGCGTGCCTACCGCCGAGGGCGCGCTATACGAAGTCGACACGCGCCTCAGGCCGCAGGGCAACCAGGGGCCGCTGGCGGTGAGCCTTGACAGCTTTGCCCAGTATCAGCGCGATGATGCCTGGACCTGGGAGCACATGGCCCTGTGCCGCGCCCGTCCGCTCTACGGATCGCCCGCAGCGCGCGAAAAGCTGGCGGCGATCATCCGCAGCGTGCTCGAAGCGCCGCGCGATCAAGGCAAGCTGAAGGCGGATGTCCTGTCGATGCGTGCCGAGATGGCGCGCCACAAGCCGCCCCGGGGCGTGCTCGACGTGAAGCTGCACCGGGGCGGGCTCGTCGATTGCGAGTTCCTCGTCCACTACCTGCAACTGCGCGAGCACAAGGGGCTGGCGCCGGGGGTGGAAGTGGCCATCGCCGGCCTCATCGAAGCCGGGCTGCTTCCGGCAGATTTCGGTGACCACTTCTCGACGCTGGCCCGGCTGTTGATTTCGGCCCGCCTGCTGGCGCCGGACGGGCAGGAGCCACCGCCTGCAGCCCGTATTGCGCTTGCCCATGCCTGCGGGCAGGCCGATTACACGGCGCTGCTGGAAGCCATCATGGTTGCGCGGCGGGCCATCGCGGCACAGTGGCAGGCCCATTTCGGCGAACACCTGGAGGTAGAAACATGAGCACTTTTCCCGACACCGGCGACCTCTTGCCAGACGTGGCGATGCAGACCCCCGAGGGTGGCACGGTGAAGCCGTCCGATTTTGCCGGGCGCAAGCTGGTCCTGTTCTTCTACCCCAAGGATGACACCCCAGGCTGCACCACCGAGAACATCGATTTCTCGGCGCTCAAGGCCGATTTCGACGCGGCCGGCGTTGCCCTGCTGGGGGTGAGCAAGGACCCGCCGGCGAAGCACGCCAAGTTCGCCGCCAAGCATGCGCTGACCGCACCGCTGGCATCCGATGCGGAGGAGGGCGGACTGTCCGATGCGCTGGGAATCTGGACGCAGAAGAGCATGTATGGCCGCACCTACATGGGCATGGAGCGCACGACCTACCTCGTCGATGGCGAAGGGCGAATCGCGCGGGTGTGGCGCAAGGTGAAGGTGAAAGGCCACGCCGCAGAGGTGCTGGATGCGGCCAGGACCCTGTGATCTTTCGCAGGCGATCCGCCAGGCCCTGCTGACGCCTGAACCGGCGGACAAGGTGCGGGCGACGCGGCAACTGGTGCGGGACTGGCGGCGGGGTAACCTGCCGACCGGGTTTTCCGCTGCCATGCCCGACCGCCCTGCCTGGCCGGCTCGGCTGCAATTGCTGGCACCTTCTCAGATGCCCAAGCGCGGGCGCGGCGGATCGGACCGCAACCGCGCCGCGTTGTGGCATTCGCTGGCGCATATCGAATTCGTGGCGATCGACCTTGCGCTGGACATGGTCGGGCGGTTCGGCGGCGCGATGGACGACAGCTTCATCTCTGATTTCCTCGCCGTCGCGGCGGACGAGGCCATGCATTTCACGCTCATCGCCCGCCACATGCGTACCATGGGCCTCGCCTATGGCGACCTGCCGGTGCACGACGGGCTGTGGATCTCGGCGCAGGAGACCGCGGGCGACCTTGCCGCGCGGCTGGCCGTGGTGCCGATGGTGCTGGAGGCGCGGGCGCTCGACGTGACGCCGCCCACCCTTGAACGGGTCCGGGCGCAGGGCGACCTTCGCGGTGCCAAGATCCTCGAACGAATCCTTGACGACGAAGTGCGCCACGTGCGGGCGGGATCAAGCCATTTTGAACAAATCTGCCACAAGCGCGGCGAAACGGTCGACGAATGCTGGATTCGGCTCGTCCGGCGGCACTTTCACGGCGCCGTTAAGCCACCGTTCAACGACTCGGCGCGTCTCGCAGGCGGTCTGTCGCGGGATGCCTACACCGCGCTTGCCTAGTTAACCTTCAGGCCCTTACCCAAGCATCAGGCCAGTCAGGGGAAGGTTCCCCGATACTGGTCCCGCTTTTCGGACGGGAAGACCGCATTGCCCTGCAGGGCGGGAATCAGGGGTCCGGCGAAACTGATGTGTCGCCGTAAGGCATTGGAAATTAAAGGGATCGCATGATCGTTAAGTCCGCACTCGGCATCGCTGCCTCGCTTTTCCTTGGTGCCGTGCCGGCCCTTGCGAACGATGCCGTGGCCCCTGCATCCGCCAGCATTACCGCCGCCATCGATGCCGCCGACATCGGCGTTTCCGCCAATCCGGACGAAGAATTCGGCGAGCTGTTCGCCAGCTGGGGTGAACTCGCCCAGGGCGGCCAGGTGACCGCCAGCGGCACCATTGTCCCCGCCCCCCGAATCGACGTTTCCGTCCCTTCGCGCATGCCGATCGATGGCATGCGGCTGACCAGTGGTTACGGCATGCGCAACCATCCGGTGCTCGGTGGCCGCCGCCAGCACAATGGCGTTGACCTCGCCGCGCCCACCGGCACCCCGGTCTATGCCACCGCTGATGGGCGTGTGGGCATGGCCCAGTGGTACAGCTCATATGGCAACTACGTGCAGATCGAGCATGGCGGCTCGCTGCAGACCCGTTACGCCCACCTGTCGGCCTACACGGTCCAGGAAGGTGCCATGGTCCGCAAGGGTGACCTGATCGGCTACGTCGGTTCAACCGGCCGTTCCACCGGCCCGCACCTGCACTACGAAGTGCGCGTCGATGGTATCGCGGTGGATCCGATCCCCTACATGACCCCGCAGTATGCTTCGCTCGACCAGGTCGAGGGTGGCCAGGGCGGCGACTGATCTGCCGCTACTGTCGAGTGAATCCATGAAAAAGGGCGGCAGGTAACTGCCGCCCTTTTCGTTTCAACCGTCCGGTCCTGCTGATCAGCCCCGCAGCAGCCGCTCGGCCATACGGCGGACCTCCTCGCCCATGTCCTCCCGTTCCAGCGCCAGGGCCAGCGTGGCCTCCACGAAACCGACCTTGCTCCCGCAATCGAAGCGCCGGCCTTCGAAGGTGACTGCATGGAACGGCTGGTGGCCGATCATCTGCGCCATGGCATCGGTCAGCTGGATCTCGCCGCCTGCTCCCTTGCCCTGGCCTTCCAGCGTGCGCATTACTTCCGGCTGGAGGATATAGCGGCCGGAAATGATCTTGTTCGATGGCGCCTTGTCGCGCGGCGGCTTCTCGACCAGGCCGTTGACCCTGGTCAGGGTGCCCTGCGTCTCACCCGGGTCGATCACGCCGTAGCTGGAAACCTCGTCCCATGGCACTTCCAGCACCGAGATGAGGTTGCCGCCGACCTCGTTGTAGGCCTCCACCATCTGCGCCATGCAGCCGGGCTCGCCCACCATCAGTTCATCGGGCAGGAGGATCGCAAAAGGCTCGTCGCCCACGATCGCCCGGGCGCACCAGATCGCGTGGCCCAGCCCCAGCGGCACCTGCTGCCGCACGGTGATGATGTCACCCGGTGTGGCGCGGGTCGGCTCCAGCACGTCGAGCGACTTGCCGCGTTCGGCCATGGTCGTCTCAAGCTCGTAGGCGATGTCGAAGTGTTCGACGATGGCGGTCTTGCCGCGCCCGGTAACGAAGATGATCTGCTCGATCCCGGCCTCGCGCGCTTCGTCCACGGCATACTGGATCAGCGGCCGGTCGACGATCGGCAGCAGCTCCTTGGGAATTGCCTTGGTTGCCGGCAGGAAACGGGTGCCGAGCCCCGCAACGGGGAAGACGGCTTTGCGGATCGGTTTCTTCTCGCTCATGCGACAAATCCTTGGAATGCGTGGCCGATGCGGTCAAGCGGCCTTGCGGTGCGCCGCCTCGCGTGCGGGCCTGGTAACCTTTGCGGCCCTGATGAGTTGATGAGGCAGAAAGGATGATGTGCCATGACTCTTATCAGGACCGCATTGCTGGGCGTGCTCGGCTATATCGGATACAAATATTACATTTCTCACAAGGAGGAAGGGCGCGACGCCGCATTTGCAAGGGGGCAGGAGGCCGGCGACAACTTTGCCCGCGTGCGCGATGCCGGGCCGGCGGCGATGGCGGATGGAGCGACCCGCGCCTGGTCCAGGGTCGACCAGGCAAGCGACGAGAGTTTTCCAGCGAGCGACCCGCCGTCGAACTATTGATCGCCTTCCGGCCCGAGCCAGCGCCCCGCCAGCCACAGGCGGATGGCACTGGCAAGGCCGGGCGGGGTGTCGGAATGGATCCGCTCGGCATCGATGCGCGCCACCAGCGCATTCAGCGGCATGCCCTCCTCGTCCGCTGCCTGGCGCAGCAAGGTCCAGAAAAGCGGCTCGAGGCTGATCGAGGTCTTGTGCCCGGCGATCTCGACCGAATGCTTGACCGGGGGGTGGTAGAAAGTGGCCACCCGCCTGTCAGTACATGTGCTGCCCGCCATTGATCGACAGGGTCGACCCGGTCACGAAGCCACCATTTTCCGAGGCCAGGAAGCTGACGCCGCGGGCGATCTCGCTCGCCTGGCCCAGCCGGCCGACGGGGATCTTGGCGACGATCTTCTCCAGCACGTTCTCGGGCACCGCGGCGACCATGTCGGTATCGACATAGCCAGGCGCAATGGCGTTGACGGTCACCCCGAAGCGCGCGCCTTCCTGCGCCAGCGCCTTGGTGAAGCCGTGAATGCCACTCTTTGCGGCGGCATAGTTGACCTGGCCGTACTGCCCGGCCTGACCGTTGATCGAGCCGATGTTGATGATCCGGCCCCAATTCTGGTCGCGCATGTGCGGGAAGCAGGCCTTGGCCATGTTGAAGCAGCCGCCGAGGTTGATCTTGAGGACGTCGGTCCAGTCCTCGTAGGTCATCTTCAGCAAGGTACCATCGCGGGTGATGCCGGCATTGTTGACCAGCACATCGATCGGGCCGACTTCCTCGGCCACCTTCGCACATCCCGCCAGCGTTGCCTCGTGATCGCCCACGTCCCAGCGGTAGGCGGGGATGCCCGTCTCGTCGGTGAAGGCCCGGGCCTTCTCGGCATTGCCGGCATAGTTGGCAACCACCGTCATTCCGTCGGCCTTCAGGGCCTCGCAAATGGCGCGGCCGATGCCCCTGGTTCCGCCGGTGACGATTGCGACACGTGCCATCTTTCCTTGCCCCTTCGAATCAACCCAAGTCTGGTCCGTACAGTCGTAAGCCAGCCTTGCGGGCGGGCAAAGAAAAACCCCGCAAAAGCGGGGTTTTCCTGAGATTTCGAGGGCCGCAGTCGTTCAGAAACGGAACTGGGTGCCGACGTAGACTGCCTGGCTATCCTGCTGCTCGACGTTGGGAACGGGGGACAGGCGGTTACGGTCCTGTTCGTAGCGCACACCGGCCCGCACATCGAGGTTGCGTGTCAGGCGGTAGCTGCCGGCAACGTCGAGCCGCTGGTCGCCCACCGAATCGATCGATTGCGGGGCGGCGGGTGCCGGCCTGCGGTCTTCCTCCAGCGCGATGCGGGCGGCGAAACGGCTTTCGTCTTGGTGCACGCTGCGCGAAGGTTCGAACTCCGACAAGTCCGGGATGGCGGCCGCCGACAGCCGCTGCGACAGGGCCGGAGCCTCGGCAAAGCTGCGATAGCCGCGGGCAAGGCCCAGATTGTAGCGGGATGGGGTAATCGAGCTAGCGGCCTCGGCAACCTGGTCGCCCCGAACCGAGCCGATCGCGTTACGGACTGATATGGCCTGTGCCGCTTCGCCATCGACGCGGACGACCACGGTGACCGAACGGTCATCTGCCGTCATCGCGCCAGCCGGCGTGAAGCGCATCAGCCGCGCCGTGCCGCCATTGCGCGCTTCGATCATGCGGGCAAGGGCAGGATCGGCAGAGGCCGGGGTGAAGGAGGCAAAGCTGCCGACATCAGCCAGCGTGCGTCCGGCGAGGCTGTCGTCATCGATCAGGCCAAGGGCAAGTCCCGCGCTCGGCAGGCCGACCACAAGCGCCGCCCCGGCAAGGCCGGCGACAATGCGAGACCCGGAGCCCTTCGGTCCCGTCGCGCACTTGCCCTTGTTCGAACTGCTGGACACCTTGAAATCCCAATCTTCCCAATCAACCGTCACCAGATACGGCACCCAAGCTGAATACTTGCTTGCGTCCGAATCGAAGCCGGCTTTCCTCCGACGATCAGGTGTAAGGATCAGTTCCCCAGATGACCAGCGCTGCGCTTGCCGGGGTACGGGTTTTTGCAAAGTGTTGCAGCCGCTCAACAGGTCACCTTTGCTCTATCGGTCATGGGGGTGGAGCGGGGACAGGCTCAGGCACCAGTTCAGGAGGCGTTAAGTGCGCCGTCGCGCAATAGGTGGACACGACGCTGCTTCACCTTGCCGCAGGGCG
>CAZTED010000012.1:15418-28968 GCA_964612175.1 uncultured Sphingomonadaceae bacterium | reverse complement strand
AGTGCGCCGTCGCGCAATAGGTGGACACGACGCTGCTTCACCTTGCCGCAGGGCGCGGGAGGGGTATAGAGGCGCTTTGCGATGCCCCTTGCATCGCCTGACATGATTACGGGAGCACAAATGGCATTCTCCACGGTCCGCATGGCTTCGACTGGCCATTTCCGCACAACGCCAAGGGCGCGGATCGGCGCGGGTGCGCTGGGTCGCGGGCTGGCGGCTTGCGTACTGGTGCTGGGCCTTGCCGCCTGTGGCGGTGGCCGTGACCTGCGCCCGCAGGGGGAACTGGCCAGCGCGGAAGTGACTGCGATCGGGGTCAATTCCTATCTCTGGCGCGCCAGCCTCGAAACGCTTTCGTTCATGCCGCTGACCCAGGCCGACAGCGCCGGGGGCGTGATCGTGACCGACTGGTATGCCAACCCGGCCAGCCCGAACGAGCGGGTGAAGGTCTCCGTTTCCATCCTCGATTCGGTGCTGCGCGCCGATGCCGTTCGCGTTGCCGCCAGCCGCCAGGTGCTGACCAATGGCGTGTGGGTCGAAGCACCGGTCCAGGCCTCTACCGTGCAGCGGCTGGAGGACATCATCCTCACCAAGGCGCGCGACCTGCGCCGTTCGGCGATCGGCTGATCCGCTCCGGGGGCAAGCTTGCGCATGACTGATTCGCGTTTCGATGTCCGGTTTGATGCCGGACAGGCCGATGCCCGTTGGCAGCGCGCGTGGGACGAGGCCCGCTGTTTCGAGGCCGACAGCGCCTCGTCCAGGCCAAAAAGCTACGTGCTGGAGATGTTCCCCTACCCCAGCGGGCGCATCCACATCGGCCACGTGCGCAACTACACCATGGGTGACGTGCTGGCCCGCTACAAGGCGATGCGCGGGTTCGAGGTGCTGCACCCGATGGGCTGGGACGCCTTCGGCATGCCTGCCGAGAACGCCGCGATGGAAAAGGGCGTCCACCCAGCCGGCTGGACCTATGACAATATCGCCACGATGAAGCGGCAATTGAAGCAGCTCGGTTTCGCGCTCGACTGGAGCCGCGAACTCGCCACCTGCGACCCGGAATACTACGGCCACGAACAGGCGCTGTTCCTCGACCTCTATGCCGCCGGCCTCGTCTATCGCCGCGAAAGCGCGGTGAACTGGGACCCGGTGGACCAGACCGTGCTGGCCAACGAACAGGTGGTGGACGGGCGCGGCTGGCGCTCGGGCGCGCTGGTGGAAAAGCGCAAGCTCAACCAGTGGTTCCTCAAGATCACCCAGTTCGCCGACGACCTGCTGGCCGGGCTGGATACGCTGGACGGCTGGCCCGAGAAGGTGCGGGTCATGCAGGAGAACTGGATCGGCAAGAGCCAGGGCCTGCAATTCGCCTTCGACCTGTCGAATGGCGAAAGCCTGGAAGTCTACACCACCCGTCCCGACACGATCTTCGGCGCCAGCTTCGTCGCCGTTGCGCCGGACCATCCGCTGGCGCAGGGCGTGGCTGCGACCAACTGCGATGCGGCGAAATTCATCGAGCTGTGCCGCAAGGGCGGGACCACGGCGGCGGAACTGGAGACGGCGGAAAAGCTAGGCTTCGATACCGGCATCGGCGCGCGGCATCCGTTCACCGGCGCATACCTGCCGGTCTACATCGCCAATTTCGTGCTGATGGAATATGGCACCGGCGCGATCATGGCCGTGCCCGGGCACGACCAGCGCGACTTTGATTTTGCCAGCAAGTACGGTCTGCCGATCGTGCGCGTGATCGCCTCCGGCCCCGATGCCGCCGACGCCCCGCTGGCCGAGGCCGAGGCGGGCGACGGTGTGTGCGTCAACTCGGGCTTCCTTGACGGGATGGCCGTGGCCGATGCCAAGGCCGAAGTGATCCGCCGGCTGGAGGCCGAAGGGCGCGGGCAGGGCAAGACCGTGTGGCGCCTGCGCGACTGGGGCGTGTCGCGCCAGCGTTACTGGGGCACGCCGATCCCGTTCATCCATTGCGATGCCTGCGGCGTCGTGCCGGTGCCGAAGGACCAGCTGCCGGTCAGGCTGCCCGAGGACGTCGACTTTTCCGTCCCCGGCAACCCGCTGGTGCGCCACCCAACCTGGAAGCATGTCGACTGCCCGCAGTGCGGCAAGCCGGCCATGCGCGAAACCGATACGCTCGACACCTTCGTCAATTCGAGTTGGTATTTCCTGCGCTTTGCCAGCCAGCCGAAGGACCGGCCGTTCGATCCGGCGGAAGTGGCGCAGTGGCTGCCGGTGGAACAGTACATCGGCGGGATCGAGCATGCGATCCTGCACCTGCTCTATGCCCGGTTCTGGACCAGGGCGCTGGCCCATGTCGGGCTGGTCGAGGTGAAGGAGCCCTTCGCTTCGCTGTTCACGCAAGGCATGGTCACGCACGAGACCTATTCGCGCAAAGATGGCCCGCGCGAGGTCTATTTCACCCCGGGCGAGGTTGATCGGTCGAGCACAGGAGCAGTGCTGAAGGCCGATGGCCAGCCGGTGCAGGTCGGCAAGGTCATCAAGATGTCCAAGTCGAAGAAGAACGTTGTCGACCCGGAGGACATCATTGCCGATTACGGCGCCGATGCGGTGCGCTGGTTCATGCTGTCCGACAGCCCGCCGGAACGCGACCTGCCGTGGTCGGAGGCCGGGATCGAGGGCTGCGCGCGCTTCGTCCAGCGGTTGTGGCGCCTGTTCGGACAGGTCGGCGCGGGCGGTGCTGGGGCCGATGCCGAACAGGACATCGCGCTCGAACGCAAGCTGCACCAGACGATCGCCGCCATGGCTGGCGACATCGAGGCGCTGGCATTCAACAAGGCTGTTGCCCGCATCTATGAACTGACCGCGGCAATCGAAAAGGCGCCGCTTTCCGCCAGCCGTTCCGATGCGATCCGCAAGCTGGTCACGCTGATTGCGCCGATGATGCCGCACCTCGCCGAAGAAGCATGGGCCGCGATAACCCGGGGCCAGCAGGGCCTGGTCGCCGAGGCCGCCTGGCCCGAGGTCGACCCGGCGCTGCTGGTTGATGACGAGGTCACCATCGCCGTCCAGCACATGGGCAAGCTGCGCGATACAATCACAGTAGCCAAGGGCCTGCCGAAAGACCAGCTCGAGGCGCTTGCACTGGGCAGCGAGAAGGTCCAGCGTTCGATAGATGGCGCGCAGGTGCGCAAGGTGATCGTGGTGCCCGACAGGCTGGTGAACATCGTGACATGAGGCAGGCTGCGCGCCTTGCCCTGGCAGTGTGCCTGCTGGCCTCGCTGGCAGGCTGCGGCCTGCGCCCGGTCTATGCGGGCGGTGCAAGTGGCGCGGTGGCACAGGGACTTGCCGGGATCGAAGTTACACCGATTGCCGGGCGCGAAGGGTTCCTGGTGCGCAACGCGCTCAATGACCGGCTGGGCCATGGCGGCGGCGATGTCGCCAATCCGCGCTATCGGCTGGACGTTCTGCTCGACGACCAGGTCGAAGGCCTCGGCCTGCTGACCGACGACACCATCGGGCGCGAGCGGCGCACGCTGCGGGCCCGCTACCAGCTGGTCGACGTGGCGAGCGGCGCGATCCTAGTCGATGCCACGGCCGGTTCGGATGCCGGTATCGACGTTGTCAGTTCCGAATATGCGACTATCGCGGCGGAACAGACGGCGCTGGAGAACCTCGCCCAGCAGGTGGCGGACCGCATCGTCACCCGGCTTACCCTGGCCCTTTCCGCCGACCGGCCATGAAGGCGACGCAGCGCGATTTCCTGGCGGTGGCAAAGCGCACGCCGGGGCAATGCGCGATCTGGTTCTTCTGCGGGGCAGACGAGGCCGGGGCCTCTGTCGCGGCCGGCAAGGTGATCGAGACACTGCCTGAGCCCGGTGAGCGGGTGGACCTTTCGGGCGCGGACCTCAAAGCCGATCCGGTGCGCCTGGTGGACGAAGCGCGGTCAACCTCCTTGTTTGGCGGGGCGCGGCACATCCTGGCCCGTGTGGCCGGGGAAGAAGCGCACGATGCGGTCAAGACCTTCCTCGAATTTGCCGACCTGGGCGAGACCAGTGGCGCCTGCCCGGTGTTCATTGTCGCCACTTCGGCCACCGACAAGTCGCGTACGGCCAAGCTGCTGCTAGACCGCAAGGATGCGGTGGTGGCCGTGTTCTATCCGCCCGATGTCAAGGACGTGATCGCGGACGTGAACGCGATGCTGGGGGCCGCCGGCCTGCGGGCCGGGGGCAGCATTGCCGAGAAGATCGCCCATGCGGCCAACATGGACCTGCGCATCGCCCGGTCCGAGATCGACAAGCTGGCGCTCTATCTCGATGCCTCGCCGCTTTCGACCAGGACGGTTGCCGACGCGGACCTGGCAGCGATCGGTGCTGCTACCGAGGACGAGGGCCTTGATCCGCTGGTCAATGCCGTGCTTGGCGGTATGGCGCGCAAGGTGCCGGATGAACTTGCGAGGATGCGGGAGCTGGGCCTCAGCCCGTTGGGCGTTGCTTTGGCGTTGGAACGCCGCGTGGCCCAGCTCGCCGGGCTTGCCGCACGGCGGGAACCGGGCATGGACATAGGCAGCCTGCTCGAACGCCAGCGGGTGTTCTTCCGCGACAAGCGGGCGCTGACCGACCAGCTCAAGCAGTGGCCGCCACAGAAGCTGGAACGGCTTGTGCCGCGCCTTGCAGAGCTGCATCGCACCCTGCTCGCCAACAGCCAGTCGGCGGATGTGCTGCTGGCCCAGTCTCTCGTCCAGATCGCCCGCTTCGCCGACCAGCGCCGGGCCTGAAGCCCTCGATTAGCCCTGCTGCGGGCTGCCCGATCCACGGCTTGCCGCACATCCCGTGCGGCTTGCCTTGTCCCTGCACGGGCTTTCTCGCATCTGCAATATCATCTGGTTAAAGAAGGCAGGCCACGATATAGGTAGTTATACGCAATCAGGTTTTCAGGGAGCATTCGGCAGATAATGGAGCTTACTGCCGTATCCGTGCAATCGGAAGATTTGCGAAGCGGACCGGACCTTTCGGTCCCGGATGACCCGACGCCGCCAGTCCTTCCGCGCGCGCCATCCCAGGGACTGGCCATGTCCCTGGAGCGGCGGCGGCTGCAATTGTACCTTGTGCTGATCCTGGCAGATGCAGCGCTGCTGCTGGGCGGGTTTGCCCTGGCCAACGGTATCTACCCGGCGGTTCCGATCGCGGCCGATACGATGCTGCCGGCCTATCTGATGCTGCCGATCTTCCAGACCATCGCCTTCTATAACTCGACCTATTCGCGCGAGGGCCTGACAAGGTGGCGTTCGGCGGCGGGGCGTGCGCTGATTGCCCTTCTTATTGCAGCGCTGATTTTCAACTTTTTCGCCTTCTTCGCCAAGGCCAACGCCGAATTCTCGCGCGTGGTCTTTGCGGCTGGCCTCGCCACCGCGGCAACGGGCATGGCACTTTTCCGATACATGCTCGCCCGCTGGGTCGTGGCGAACTGGGGCCCCAGCGCAACCAACAGGCTGCTGATCGATGCGGGCGGACCTCCGGTGGCAATTCCCAACCTCTATCGGATCAAGGCCCGCGACCATGGCTTGCGACCCGACCTGGAGGATCCGCTCGTGCTAGACCGGCTGTCCAAGTATTTTCGCAACATGGACATGGTGCTGGTCAGCTGCAGCCAGGAAGACCGGCTGGCATGGTCCGAAGTGCTGCGCGGTTCGGGTATCCACGGCGAAGTGATCAGCGAATTCGCACACGAAATCGGCGCGCTTGCGGTGGTGCGGCACGAGGATGCCGATCTGAGCGCGCTTGTGGTGTCGCGCGGGCATCTGGGCATGCGCTCGCGGATGATGAAGCGGACATTCGATCTCGTCGTTTCGTCGATCGCGCTGTTGCTGCTTTGCCCGCTGCTGCTTGCATGCGCGCTGGCGATCAAGCTCGACGACCAGGG
This sequence comes from uncultured Sphingomonadaceae bacterium, assembly GCA_964612175.1. Classification (GTDB taxonomy): domain Bacteria; phylum Pseudomonadota; class Alphaproteobacteria; order Sphingomonadales; family Sphingomonadaceae; genus Alteraurantiacibacter. Next base: position 23,088 of record CAZTED010000012.1, on the reverse strand, counting down.
ACCGGTGTTCTTCCGCCAGCGCCGCATGGGCCGGGGCAACCAGTTCTTCGACATCTACAAGTTCCGCACCATGCGCGTCGACAAGACCGATACCAATGGCAGCCGTTCCGCCGCGAAGAACGACGATCGCATCACCCGCGTGGGCGGCTTCCTGCGCCGGACCAGCCTTGATGAACTGCCGCAGCTGATCAACGTGGTCCTGGGCGAAATGAGCATAGTGGGCCCGCGCCCCCATGCGCTCGGTTCGCAGGCGGGTGACAAGATGTTCTGGCAGGTGGACCGCAAGTACTGGCAGCGCCACTGCCTGCGCCCGGGCATCACCGGCCTTGCGCAGGTGCGGGGTTACCGCGGAGCGACCGAAACCGAGGAACACCTGATCAACCGGCTGCGGGCAGACATGGAATACCTCAACACCTGGTCGATGTGGGGCGACATCAAGATCATGTTGGCCACCCTGCGCGTCCTGGTGCACGATCGCGCCTTTTGATTTTTCGAACGGGTCCGGTACCGGGTCACGCTTGCGCGCGGGCTGGGCTCTTGCCGCAATTGGTTTGCGACCTTTCGGTGTTTTGCCCTAGTTCCCCATTCATCCGTCGGCCGGAGCGCTAGAATGATCAGTAGTCCAGCGACACTCCCGACGGCCCGGCGGGTCGGCATTCTCACGCTGCCTTTCAACGTGAACTATGGCGGAATTCTTCAGTCGGCGGCTCTGTACCAGGTGATCGAGGCAATGGGACATGAGCCTGTTCTGCTTACGCGCAAGCCATACAAGAGCACAATGAAGCGTGCGGCACTGGCGATCGCGCGGGCACTACCCTGGCCCGACATCAAGGGGCACAACACTGCTGCCCGCCGCGAAGCCGTCCATCATCCTTTCATACGGACCGCCATGCCTCGAAGGACCGGCGTTCTGCGCAGTACGGCCGACCTCCGCGAAGCCGTGGTGCGTCACCGTCTCGACGCAGTGGTGGTGGGCAGCGACCAGGTGTGGCGGCCACAATACCACGGCGATGACCAGCCCCTTTCCTATTGGCTGGATTTCGTAGATCCCACAAAGATGCGGCGCGTCTCCTATGCCGCATCCTTCGGTAGCGATGAATGGAAACATCCAGCGCTTGACCGTGATATTGCCGCCCTGCTCGCGGATTTCCGCTCGGTTTCGGTACGCGAAGCGAGCGGCGCTGCGATTTGCCGCGATCATTTCGGATATGGCGGGGCCGAAGTGGTGGTGGATCCTGTAATGCTGGCCGATCCTGGTTTCCTTGCAGGGCTGGCTGAAGCTCCGGCGAAGTATGAGGACTTTTTCCTCGACTATGTGCTCGACATGCGGCTGATCGGACCAAGCCTGCTCGATCGCCTGCCCTCCCGCCTGCCGGGAGCAGACAGTGCGGTCCATGTCCGTCCCCATGATGCGAATGCGGATATTACCATCAATGCGTGGCTGGGGCTGTTCGCGCATGCCCGGTACATCGTGACAGACAGCTTCCACGGTACCATCGTGGCGATCCTGTTCCGCAAGCAGTTCGTCACCGTTTTCAATCCCTTGCGTGGAGGGGGACGGTTTCACAACATCCTTGGCCAGTTGGGTCTGGAGGCGCGCATGGTCAGCCAGCCGGACGAGGACGGGATCGCTAACCTGCTCCAGGCCCCCATCGACTATGCCCCCGTCTTCGAAAAGATCGAAAACCTGCGCGCAAGATCGCACCGTTTCCTGGAGACGGCCCTTGGTTGAACGGATGCCACGATGCCATCAATGAAGAAGGCAATCTCGGGGGTGCTGCCTCGGGCACTGCGCTTCCGCTTGCGTGCGATCGAGCGTCTGTGGCGGCTGCTCCGGAATGTCATTTACGACACCCGCCGGTTCGTCAGATGGTCGACTGCAGTGCATCGACCGCACCTGAGGCAGCAGGCGCGCGCTCACCTCACCTTCGATTATCACAAGCTGGAGAAGGGACTTTCCCTGCCAAAGAGGCGTACCGGCTTCGGACGCACCGTTTCCGCTCGGATTGTCGAGGACCTGGCGCGATACGAGCAGTGCCATGGCAAGGACGACATGTCCGTGATCGTGCGCGATGTCCTGGCGACCTACCGCGACGAGTGCCGGATGAGTGGCGTAATCGTGGACAAGGTAGATGCATTCCTCGCCGCAACGGGAGAACCGCCCTTTGCCGAGCGATTGGGCGGCATGGCGCAATTGAGACGGGACCAACTGTTCCCTGTCGCACCGCAGGTCGCGCGGGAATTTCTGTTGTCCAGGCGCAGCTGCCGGCAGTTCACGGGAGAGTTGGTCGCCCGCGATGTAATCGAACGCGTGGTCGGGATAGCCCAGCGCTGTCCCTCGGTGTGTAATCGGCAAGCCGGAATTGTCTACGCGGCCAACGAACGTGTGACGATTGATGAGATGCTGTCATACCAGAACGGCAACGGGGGGTTCGGCCACCTGATGGGCGGCGTGTTCATTGTCTGCTCCGACCTGACCCGCTTTCAGAGCGTCGGAGAGCGGTTACAGGGCTACATTGATGGCGGGATATTCGCGATGGCATTGCTGCAGGCCATTCATGCCGAGGGGCTTGGCGGGTGCATGTTGAACTGGAGCCAGGAAATGAAGGCGGACCAGGCCTTGCGCAAGCGGTTCGGAATTCCCGAATCCCAGGTGGTCATCACCATGATCGGGTTCGGCCATTCTCCCGAAGAATTGCGAGTGGCCATGTCACCGCGCGACCCGTTGCCCGTAAACTGGCCGAAGGCCTAGCTGCTGGCTCCCTTACAGGCGCTTACGGAATGCCTCGAAGGAGCCGATGAGGCTGTCGGGCATGGCTCCGATGAAGGAAGAGAGCGCACTGGCGGCTGCCGCAATTCGCCCCTCGCGAAGATTGCGGAGTATTTCGAACGGGATCATGCCACCCAACCGCCGTTTCCAGTGACGTTCAAGGGCCGGCAGGTCGATCTGCAGCTCGGGGCGTGACGTTGCGGCGGCGCGCACAACGTCCAGCGATGCCCCCATCATTGCCGCCGCGCGGTTGGTAACCTGGCCTTCATGGCGACGATAGCTGGCAACTGGATGACCGTGACAGAAGGCGGGCCTTTCAGCATCCAGCATCCGAAGGTAGAGTTCAAAATCCTCGCACATGGCCAGGCCCGCGCGAAACCCGCCCGCTTGCCGTACAGCATCTGCCCGGAACAAGGTCTGGCTTGGCCTGGGTATCGCGCCGCGCAGCAGTCGTTCCATTGAGACGACTTCTTCCGCGAGCCGCATCTCGCGGATAGGTTGCCCCAACGCATCGATTTCCACCAGGCTACCGAACACCAAGGGTGACCCTGGTCTGGCGGCAAAGGCAGCGATGCTGGTAGCTGCTGCGTCGGGCAGCATCAGGTCATCGGCATCAAGAAACCATACGAAGGGTGCCTCCGCCAAGGCCAGCCCCGCGTTGCGGGCGGCGGATACCCCCGCGTTCTCCTGACGGATCAATTGCACTTCCGGCACCGCGGCAGCGATCTCTGCCGTCCGGTCACGCGACCCGTCATCTACCACGATGACTTGCGTGGTCACGCCTTGCTGGGCGCGAGCGGAGGCGATGGCTTGCGCCAGGTATTCTGCGGCATTGAAGGCCGGGATGACGATTGTCAGGTCGCGGGTCACAGGGGGAATAGCGCTGCCTCAGGCTTTTCTGCAGAGAAAGACCTCTACATTACCCGGTTGGCCGATGTTGTGGCGGAATACGATCTCCGGCGGGAAATAGTGTGCCTTGACCACTTCTACATCGAAGCCGGCTTCCCGCAGCCGGTCCACCACGTCCTCCCCATAGAGACGCAAGTGGTCCTTCTGGTAAAAGCGCCGTGTCCGCTCCGCATGATCCTCAATGGTGGGATCTTCGTCGGTGACCGCATGCCACAGCGGCACCTGGACCACGCAAAGGCCACCGTTGCGCGTTACCCTGTGTAGCTCGCGCATGGCCTTGCGATCATCCGGCACGTGTTCGAGCACATGGGAACACCAGACCAGGTCGAACGAGCAATCCGCGAAGTCGATTTGCTGGATATCGATCACGACATCCGCCCGCCCTGGTTCAATGTCGCAGGTAATGTATTCTGCGACCTTGCTTCGTAGCCATGCCCCAATCGATTTTTCAGGAGCAAAATGAAGCACGCGCTCCTTGCCCGTGATCAGATGGCTTGTCGCATGATAGGCCAGGCGCATCCGTTCAGCTGAATCACAGTTTGGGCAAAGGGCGTTGAAGTGTCCGGCCCTGGGATGTTTCAACGGCAGGAACTGGAAGCCGGACCAGCCGCAAAGCGGACATTCGTTGTTCGATCCCAGCACAGAAAGTGCTGCGGAGGCCATGCGGTACAGTCGTCTAGCCATTCTCGATGTGACCCCTTTTGCTGCACCTGAACCCTATTCTGTGACATCCACGGATAAGGCGCAGAACCGTGATTTGCAGGTGCAGCATTTCGAACGCACGGTTCAATCCTTGTCCACCCTCTGGCCTGGCTGCGGGCTCAGGGCTTGCGGAAGAAGACGCAGTGGTCGTCCACCCACGTCAGGTCGCCGGCGATCCCGCGTGCCTCGCGGAATTCGTCGACCGCCCGCTTGCAGCCGGAAAAGCAACCGTAATCGTCGATGATCACGAAGCCGCCCGTAGGCACGAGGTCGTAATACTGCTCAAGGCAAACGCGGGTACTGTCGTACCAGTCACCATCGATCCTCAGGATCGCAATCGGTCCGACATCCTGTTTTGCCCGGGGCAAGGTGTCCTGGAACCAGCCGACATGGAAGTGGGTGCGCGCATGGGGCACGCCGACCTGGTGGAAGAACTGGCGAACGGTGTCTGCCGCGTCACCTTTGCAGATCCCGGTGATCTTCAGCGTCGTATCCACCTCGCCTGCAGGCCCCTTGCGCCTGGCGCTGTAGGATTCGAAGACTTCCGCGTCGTCCGGTGTCGGCGGGGGCAACCCCTCGAAACTGTCGAAGCCGTGGTATGAACGCGCCGTGCCCCGTTCCCGCTCGTTCCAGAGTGCGGCAAATGCCAGCGCCCCGCCGCTCCAGACGCCGCATTCCACGATGGCGCCCTCGATCCCTTCGGCATTCACCGCTTCTACCGCATCTGCGAAGTTATACAGCCGGACCGGCGGAAGCATCGTCTTGTGGAAGACCTTCCACACGGTGGGGATCTTTTGCAGCGCATCGTGGCGGCCCAGCGGGAACTTCCCGATATCGCGGGCCATTTTGAACGTCCGGTAAAGCGAAGGGCTTGATTTCACCCAGGTCGTCAGGCTCGACATTTAGGTATCCTCACGTAACGGGTTCAAACCAAGTCGTAGCCGCCGGCACGCCTTGCAGGAAGGGCGTTTTTTGCAGTTGCAGCATTTTTTGTTTTGTTGTCGCACGGGTTCGCGGGCAATGACAAACGCCCGATGTTGAAGCGGGTGGCACCCGCAAGAACCGAAGCGAGGGATTCCCATGCTCTGCCTGGTCTGGTTGCCGCACAGCTATAACGGCCGCGGCCCTGCAGAGAGCTGCGTCAGGGTCATTGCCGAATTTCCCGCCTGCGGGATCGAGACCCATCTTTATGTCAGCCGCCTGCGCAAGCCGGTATCGCCGGAGTTGCGGGTGTTCGAGAGCGCCGGGCCGCTGCTCAGGTACCTGCCCTGGCGTCTGGCGCGCCCGCTTGCGCAGTGGTTCTTGCGACGACGATTCCGCGCCGCGATCGACCGGGCGCCGCCGGGCTCGCTTGCATACTTCTGGCCCAACGTACCCGAAGAACTTGTGCGCCGCGCCCGGGCGCGCGGCCTGGTCACCGTGCGGGAAATGATCAACAGCCCCACCGCCACGGCCAAGCCGATTCTCGATGCCGCCTACCGCAAGGCCGGCTTTGCCCCGCAGCATACGATCACCGACGAAGTGGCAGCTCGGGAAACGGCGGAATTGCAGCTGCACGACCATGTCTTCGCCTCCAACCCGGAGGTCGAGCGCGCCCTCAAGCATCTCGGCATCCCGGCGGAGAGGATCCTGCCCACCACCTTCGGCTGGGTCGCTGCGCGTTTTGGCGGGGAGAATGCCGCGCCTGAGCCGGGCCGCCCCTTCCGGGCCTGCTATGTTGGCACACTCAATGTTCGCAAGGGCGTGCCGGAGCTGCTGGCAGCCTGGCGTGAGGCGGGGCTGGATGGCGAGTTATGGCTGGCGGGCCAGGTCGATCCCATGCTGCAGCCGCTGGTCGACGAGGCGCTCGCTTCTGATCCGCGCATCCGCCATTTCGGCCATGTGACCGATGTGGCCACCTTCTATCGGCAGTGCGATGCCTTCGTTTTCCCGACACACGAGGAAGGGGGGCCGCAGGTGACCTACGAAGCCGCCAGCTGCGGACTTGCGGTGGTGACCACGCCGATGGGCGCGGCGCGGCTGGTGGACCACGGCAGGACCGGCCTCGTGGTCGAACCGGGAAGCGTGAGCGCCATTGTCGCGGCCCTGCGGCAACTGGCCGGCGATGGCGAGATGTGCCGCAGCATGGGCGAGGCGGCCGCGCGTGCTGCTCCGGACTACGAGTATGGAGCTGTCGGGCGGCAGCGGGCAGGCCTGCTGAAGGCGATTCGGGTCTAGGGAGTCCCGGTAGCCGGCGGGGCATTGCTCGCGTGCTGCGCCGGGCGGATACCATGCTCGATATAGGCTGACAGGTCGGCAATCAGCTCGCTGTAATCGGTCGCTACCGGCACCGGCACGCTGTCGCGCGCCTCTGCCAGGGCAATCCTCAGGCCCGCCGCATCGTCGGCTTGCCGGACAAGGCCGCGCTGGACGAAGCTTTCGGTGATTTCGGCCTGGTGGTTGTCGTAGTGTTCCCCCAGTTCAAAGCGCCGCGGGATGACAATCGTCGCGCAATGGTTGCGCAATGCCGTGATGATCGATCCCGTGCCGCCGTGGCAGATGACGATCCGGGCGCGGGCGAGGAGCTGCTGCACTTCGTCGAACGGCAGCTCCTCCACCTGGCGCACCCCGTCAGGAGAACCGGCCACCATGGCGCCGCGACCGGTCTGCAGGACCACCGCTTCGCCGATTTCGCCGGATGCCACGGCATCAAGCACCAACCTGGTCAGCCGCGCAAACGGCAGCGTGGCCCCGACCGTTGCGAAAACCAGGTCATCCTTTGGCGGGCGGACGGTTTCGGTCACCCGCAGCGGGTCGCGCACGACGCTACCTGGCCATTGCGCCCCGGACCGGGCGGACTGGGCGACGCGCAAGTGCGCCAGGGGGCCGGCCAGCCGGGCGAAGGCGCTGGGGCTTTCGAATCGGGCGAAGCTGTCGACCAGCACGATCCGTGCGCCCAGCAGCCGCGCCCAGGCAACGATGAACAGCTGCGACCCGGCACCGGTGGTGATCACGTAATCGGGCCGCTTGCGCACCACGATCCGCAAGCTGGCGATGATGCTGCGAATCGCTTCCCCCAGCATCTTCAGCGGTGCTCCGAGCCGCGCCTGGCCCAGCGCAAAGTGCGGGACGAAGTACACCTCCTCCTTGTCCGCGATCGAACGGCCAAGGGCCGTATCCTCGGTCACGAAGAAATGCGGATAGTCCCGCCACAAGGGGGCAAGGTCGAGCAACTGGCGCACATGCCCGCCGCCAGATGCGGCAAGGCAAAGCACCGGTTTCCCGGGCTTCCCGGGCAAGTTCACGGAGT
>CAZTED010000012.1:0-15318 GCA_964612175.1 uncultured Sphingomonadaceae bacterium | reverse complement strand
GGGCGGGTGACGAGGTAAAAGGCTGCGCAGGCAGCAACGGTGATGGTCAGCACCCCGTCGGCGACCCAGTTGAACCGCACCGGACCGGAATAGAGCAGGCGATCGATCGGATGGAACGAGATCAGCCGCATCATGATCAGCGGCAGGAAGGCAACTGTTGCCGCCTGCGCCAGCCGCGCAGCCTTGATGGGTGACGGCATCCCCGGCCGTGGCCATAGCTTCCAGATGCAAACGGCCAGTCCTGCGGACAGCACCACGGCCAGCGAGGCGACCGGTGCCTGCACCTCCCATCGCGATCCATACTCGCCCGCCGCGCGCAACTGTTCGCGCATGCCGTCACGCAAGGTGTTCTCGATGTCGAACCAGCGGCCCACTGCCATCGCCGCAAACAGCAGGGCCGCGGGCCACCATAGTCTTCCGATGCGAGGACGCAGGCGACCGAACCAGACCTTTGCCTGCGCTGCGCAGCAAAGCAGTGCGGTGATGATATAGGCTAGGGCAGCGATAGCCGAGATCAGGGACAAGGCCGATGCTCCCGGATACCGCACTGCGTAATGGACCGCGTGGCCATCGGGATATTTCTGATTTTGTGCAGCATTGGCGTGCAAAGCTATAATCAACCCGGGCCTTGTGCAACGCACAAATCCCTTGCAGTGGCAATGAAAGCAGGGGTTGCTACCTAGGCCGGTGACCACTATCACCGCCAATTGTCAGCTGGGGTTGGCGTCCGCAAACACAATGAGGGCTGCAGTTTGAAATCCTTTTTCGCAAAAAGGCATATCGCGGTGGCGTTGGTTGCGATGGCCCTCGGTGGCTGCGCGTCGACCAGCCCGGTAGAGCCTGGCATGGCCCAATCCGTTCCCGATCGGGCCCTTGGGCAGCAAATCTTCAATGATGCCGTTCCCGAAGCCTATACCTTGCGGCCGGCTGACGTTATCGACATCAGGGTGTTTCGCGAGGAACAGCTGTCGCTCGCGGCAGTGCCTGTCTCGGCCATGGGCCAGATATCGATGCCGCTCGTGGGTGCGGTCTCTGTTGCCGGCCTCACTCCCGCGCAGGCCGAGGCCGAGCTGGAGCGCCTGCTGGCGACACGCTACCTGCGTGACCCGGACGTGACGGTGAACGTGGTCCGCTATGCTTCCCACATTGTTACTGTCGAAGGCAGTGTCGAGACGCCTGGCGTCTACGAATTCATTCCGGGCACGCGCCTTTCGGGGGGCATTGCCATGGCCGAGGGGCCGGCACGGACCGCCAACGTGCGCGAAGTGGCGGTGATCCGTCTGACGCCCCAGGGCCGGCAGATTGCCAAGTTCGATTACCGGGCGATGCAGGAGGGTGCCATGCTGGACCCCGTGCTGCAGGCCGGTGATCGTGTGATCGTCGGGACCGACGGGCTTGCCGTGTTCTGGCAGGATCTCCTGCGGGCGCTGCCTGCCTTCGGTATCTTCACGCAGTTTTGAAACGGATGACCATGTCACAGACTTCTCCTGTTCCCGCTGGTCGTCCGGGGCCCTGGGTTGACCAGTTCCTCCCGCAGGACGCTCCCGGTTACCCCAAGGCGCCAAGCCTGCTGACTTTCCAGTCGATTCGCGGCATCCTCTGGCGCCAGCGGTTTATCGTGCTCGGCGTGGTGGCGCTTGCGCTGCTTGCTGCAGTGGTGATGTTCCTGCTGACTGCGCCGTCCTACACGGCCAGCGCCACGGTGAGGTATGATCCGCCCGGAGCCCAGATCATCGAGGGGCAGGATCTGGAGCCTTACATCGCCACAAACGAAGTGGCCCGCCACATGGAAACCCTTGCGGCCGTGATCGAGAGCCGCTCGATGGCGCTCAAGGTTGTCGACGCGCTCGATCTTGCCAACGACCGGGATCTTCTTGGCGAAATGTTGACTGCGGGCAAACCGGCTGGCCAGACTGACGAGGCCTGGCTCGAGAGCCGTCGCAACGCTGCCGCGGGAATCATCCGCGGGTCTGTAAGCGCGGTGACCCCCTATGATTCGCGCATCATGACGATCAATGTCACCATGGGTAATCCGCGGCTGGCTGCGCGCGTGGCCAACGGCTACTCCGAAAACTTCGTCCAGCAGGATGTCCAGCGCGGCATCGAGGCAAACATCTACGCCCAGCGCTATCTGGAAGAGCAGATCGATGCGATCCGCCTGCGGCTGGGCGAGAAGGAAGTCGAGGCCATCGAATATGCCCGCAGGAATGGCATCATCGCTGCGCCCCTGACGCAAGGAGGTGGCGATTCTGCCTCGCCTTCCAGTTCCGGCACGGCGCAGACCATGACCGCCGCCAACCTTGCCGGCGTCAACCAGATCTACACCCAGGCCCGCGCCGACCGCATCGAGGCGGAGCAGCGCTGGCGGGCGGTGGCCAATGTGCCGGCCGCGCAGATTCCAGAAGCCCAGAACAATCCGCGCATCCAGAACCTGCGCAACGAACTGGCCGGCCTGCGTTCGCAATTGTCCAACCTGCGCGAGCGTTATCGCGAGGACTATCCCGAGATCCGCGAGCTCGTTTCCCGCGTCCAGTCGATCGAGTCCGAAGTTTCGGCTGCCGAGAACGAGGTCAAGAACTCGATCCGCAACGCCTACCAGGTGGCGCAGTTGCAGGAAAACGCGCTGGGCGCGGAAGTCAGCAGGGTGTCAGGGGCGGCGCTCGACGAACAGGATCGCCGGGTCCAGTATTCGCTGATCGATCGTGAGGTAACCGCCCTGCGTGACCAGCTGGCCACCTTGCTGTCGCGTTACAACCAGCTCACTTCGGCCGCCAACCTGCGCACCACCAGCGTGACTCCGCTCGATGCCGCAACCGTGCCGGGTGGCCCGACTTCGCCCAACCTGCAGATCAACCTGATTGCCGCCTTGGCGATCGGCCTTGCCCTCGCTGCGGCGCTGGCGATCCTGCGCGAAGTTCTCGACCAGAGGCTGCGTTCGATGGAGGATGTCGAAAGCATGCTTGGCGTGCGCGCCCTTGGCCAGACGCCCTACATCAAGTCCGACCTGGCCGATGCGCTCGAGCAGCCATATTCGGTGATAAGCGAAGCCTATGCCTCGATCCGTTCGTCGCTCGATTTTGCGGGCGGCGGCGAGGCCAAGGTGATCCAGGTCACCAGCAGCGATATGGCGGAAGGCAAGACCACCACGGCGGTCTGTCTTGCACTGCGGTATGCCGCTATCGGCCGTCGGGTCATCCTTATCGACATGGACTTGCGGCGTCCGGCCGTCGTTTCCACCGCAGGGCTTTCCAAACCCGGCCCGGTCGGCCTGCTCGAAGTCCTGGCTGCTCCGCACAGGTTGCCTGAAGCCCTCATGACGCTCGGCGACAACCTGCATGTGCTGGCGGCCTGTGGCCATTCGGACAATCCGGTGATGGTCCTTTCATCGGGCCTGGTTCCGGAACTGCTGCAACAGCTGCGCGGCAAGTACGATATGATCATCATCGACAGTTCGCCGGTACTCGGCCTCGCCGACGCGCCGATCCTGTCGCGCTATGTCGATGCGGTCGTCATGGTGGTGGAAGCCAACCGTGCGCACATTTCGCAGGCCCGGTCCTCGCTGCGGCGCCTGCAGGAAGCCGGTGCGAACATCGCAGGTGTCGTCGTCACCAAGTATCGTGCGCTGACGGCAGGCCAGTCCTATGATTACGAGTATCGCTACTACAACTACGAATCGGAAAAGTGACATCGCCAAGGATCGGGCGATGGCTTGCGCGTCAGGTGCATCGGCCTGAACGGGTCTGAGGCGGGGTTGTCGCGGAGAAGCGCGTAGTGGCCAGCGACAAGCCAGTTATCCTGCACCTGACGGCGGATTTTCCCGATCCGGTGCAGGATCGCAAGACGCCGGTCATCCGCACGCTGGTTGACCTTTCGGCGGCGCACTTCAACCACCGTGTGATCTCGCTCAACCGTGTTGAGCCCAGCCTCGGTGCTCTTGTGGCCCAGGCGCTGTCGCGCAACCGGCCCGTCGTCACCAGCCGCGAACCTTTCGATTACGGCGATGCAGTCCGCTATGCGGCACCCGGCAAGGGCCTGTTCCATGCGACGATGCTCCATCGCCTTGGTGACTGGCTGGCCGAAAGGCTCTCGGACCAGCGGCTTCCGGACCTGCTCGTTGCCCACAAGCTTACCATCGAAGGGATTGCTGTCCGCCGTGCCTCAGCGCGGCTCGGCATCCCGTTCGCCATTTCCATGCAGGGCAATACCGACGCACGCATCCTGCGCATGCGTCCTGACCTCCATTCGGAATTCCGCGCGATCTTCCATGAAGCGCGCACGGCCTTCCCGTTCGCACCGTGGACCTTGCGTCGCTTCGAACAGGCTTTCGGCCAGCGCTCATTACCCACAGTCCTGCTGCCCTGTCCGACCGACCTCGACGAACCAATCCCTCCGCAACTGCATGGCGATGGATTCGTCTCGGTCTTCCACCTGCAGCATCACCGGCTCAAGAACCTGGCCGGGATGGTCGCAGCGGTGCGGGCCTTGCGGAATGCCGGTGCGCCTGTGACCCTTGCGATCGCCGGCGGAGGGGCAGAGGCGGATATCGCCCGGTGCAGGACGATCACGGGTGGTGAACCCGGCATCAGGCTTACCGGCGCTCTCGACAGGCAGGCGGTCCGGGCCATGATGAACCGGGCAACCGGCTTCGTCCTGCCATCACTGAGCGAGAGCTTCGGCCTTGTCTTTGTGGAGGCGCTGTTTGCCGGTGTGCCGATCATATATCCGGCCGGGCGCGCGGTTGACGGCTATTTCGACGGGCTGCCTTTCGCGATTGCCGTGCGCCCCGATTCCCCGCAGGAGATCGCCGAAGCCATGCGCCATGTTGCAGCCAACGAAGCAAGGCTGAAGGCAGAGCTGGCTGCCTGGCAACAGTCCGAAAATGCCCTGCGCTTCACCCGCGGAAGAATTGGCCTGGCGTTCCGGTCCGGGATTGAAACGGCGTTGAACCTGGCCGGTCAGTAGCCCGCCAGCCACTCCCGCCTCCGCGACCAGACCTCCCGCCACAGGGCCACCTGCTCGTCATCACGCGACAACAGGGCCGAAATCGCGCGCCTGATGGCAACACGCAGCCACAGCATCGACACGCCAAGCGGAACAAGGGCGGGCCGCCAATGGTCGCGCACCAGGCTGGCCCGCGACCGCATGATCTGGATAACGCGCGAGGCCGCATTGCGGGCAGAGGCGCCACCAAGGTGCATGATCTGCGATTCAGGCGTGATCATCAGTCGGTGCCCCCGGGCCGCTGCGCGCATGCACAGGTCTGTCTCTTCCCCGTACATGAAGTAACGCCGGTCGAAGCCGCCCAGCTCGTGCCAAAGGCTGGTCCGCAGCAGGAAGAGGCACCCGGTAACCAGGTCGACCTCCCGCACGCAGTCCCGCTGCCAGCCGCCGATCCCCTCGGGATTGAAAAAGCGCGACTGTCGGAAGGCCCGCGTGAGCCCCACGGCTTCTGCGAACAGGCTCCACAAGGTCATCCTGTTCCAGCACGAGGTGGGGTTGAGGCGACCATCAGGAAAGACAGTCCTGCCCCCGAAGATGCTCGCCTCGGGATGGCTCCGGGCGAAGGCCAGGAGATTCTCCACCGCGCCCGGGTGGGTTTCCGTATCGGAGTTGAGAAGCAGCATCCATTCCGTGTCGATTTCCTCGGCCAGGATGTTGTGCGGCATGCCGAAACCGAGGTTCTTGTCGCTCCTGACGAGCCTGAGCGAAGGAAACCGTTCCGCGATCGCCTCTGCCGAACCGTCGGCCGATGCGTTGTCCCATACGATCACGTCCATGCGCACGTCACCGGCATTGGCCAGCAGGGTTTCCAGCGCCCTGACCGTGAGATCGCGCGTATTGTAGCTTACCATGATGACAGTGACTTCCGGCGCGGAATCAAGTTGCATCGTTTCGGGTATCCGGTCCTGACCTCGTCGGAGTAACGCTCCTACCACCGAGGACGCTTGTTCGCATCTGCAAAAAATGCGTTCCATGATTGCCAGGTATGAATTGAGGCCGGGCGTAAGCAGCCGGTGAAAAACAACTTTCCTACATGAATAGCGAATCCATAGGAGCGCGGGGCACCGACAATGTAAAGGAGTCCTGCGATGATCGATTTCCATGAAAATGCAGCGGATAGCCCCATTGCCCCGGCCCAGCGATGCTTTGCGATCTCGCCCCACGACATCGCTCTCCTGCCGCTCGTGACCAAGGCAATCTATATCGGGGAAGAAGGCGACGTTACCCTGCGGGCCAAGGAATCGGACCAGGACGTGACCTTCCGCAACCTTGCCGCCGGCTCGATGCTCGACGTGCGGGCCGTTGCTATCCGGGCAACCGGGACAACCGCTTCCGCGATCGTGGGCCTGGCCTGATGCCGGGGCCCGGCTTCGGCTTCGGCCATCGTTTCGGACTGCGTTACACGGGGCAGCAGTCCAGCGCCCCTGGCGTGGCGGTGGTTGCTCCATCAGCAAGCTGGACCGGCGTGGCAGGATCCGGCTTTGCCGGAGCTGACCTTGCAGCGATCACCGATCCCGTCCGGGTCACGGCGAAGCCCGTTTGCCGCCTGCTGACGGTTCCGAACCAGACCTTTTCCGACCAGTTGCTGGTAGGGGTGTTTGCCGGGGCAAATAACCAGGACTCGCTCATCGACCGGATGGGGTTGGAGAAAGTGGTGTTCCGCTTCGAAGGCGGGGCGACAGAAGTCCTCCAGCCAAGCTTCCAGACATTCATGGATGCCAACGGCAGCCCGGTAACCTATTACGGCTGGTGGTGCTGGCTGCAGAAACCTGCACAAGTGGCTGGCGAGGCACGCCTCTATATCGAGGCGGTGCCGCAGGATGGCACCATGCAAAGGCGGGTGATCGGCCCCTACAGTTTCTTCCCGCGCACCACCCTGCACGACACGGTAATCCAGATTGCCGCGACCCCGCCGGAACAGCCGGGGAGCCGCTACAGGACGATTTCCGCAGCCCTGGCTTTCGTGGCCATGCAAAGCTTCCAGAACCCGGTGCTGCGCTTTACCGAGAGCGGAACCTATCTCTTCGGGACCGGCGGCAACGCGATCCCCAGCTGGCTCAATTACGAATGCGCGCCCGGCGTGGAGGTGACTCTCGTCGGTCCCGCCAACCCGACTTTCGAAGATGCCACCAGCACCGGCAAGGGGCGGGTTACCATCAACTCGATGAGCCGCTTCAAGGGCAGCGGGATTACCCTCGACTTCGGCGAGTTTCTCGAACTCTACGTACTGGGCACGAATGGCCGCTGGCCCTGGTTCGACGGGTGCCGCATCACCGACAGTCGCGGGGCGGATACGCCCTGGCGCGGGCGGAGCAAGGCCGGCTTCCTGGGCTGGGCCATCCGTGGCAACTGCTGGTTCACCGAATGCGAGATCGACAACCTGTTCAACTGTCCCGACAGCGCTGAACTGGTCCGGGGTTGCTACATCCACAATTGCTACAACGACGTGTTCAATGACGCCTTGTGCGTGGTGGGCAACCGCCTGGAAGAGATCGACAGCATGTTCTTCAACACGGAACGGCTGGCGATGACGGTATCCTACACCGGGCCGGAGGCAACGGCCTCGATCCAGCGGACCTCGGCTGTTGGCGGTGTGCGCATTGCCTGGGGCGCGAACCAGGCAACGCTGCCGCTGTCATCGACCCATGCGGCCTATCTGGCCAATACCAACTACACCGTCCGGAACGTGGTCGATTTCATCAATTCCTACGCAGCCCAGGGGTGGAGCGCCACGCTGCACGACGACGTGTTCTTCGCCTCGGCACTCGGGCGGATCGGGACAAAGGGGGCAACATTCACCGCCACCAGCGTGAAAAGCGGGCCGTTGAGCCTCTATACCCGGTTCGACATCCACGGTGACCTGTACCAGCGTGCCAACACCGGGACGCTGGAGAACGTGGCGTTCGCATTCAACACCGGCTTTGGCCTGGTGACGCAGAACCTTTTCCTTGTTGGCGCGATGGATGACGTCCTCGTTCTGAACAATGCCTTCCACAACAAGACCGGGTTCGTGGAAAGCGAAAACCTGCGCAGCCAGCTGAACAGGGTCCATCGCCATGTCGTGATTGCGCACAACACGCTCGCCACGCAGGACCTTACCCTGCGCAACGATGCGCCGCAGACCTATAATCCCGATGCTTACTGCCTGATCTCCTCCAACTCGCTGAAACGGGTCCTGTGGCAGGGAGGCGTAGCGGACTCGGACCTGGTGATCGCGCGGACCCATCAGCACGAGGCGACCTTGCCCGCCCTGGGGTCGACCGGGACAACGATCGGCGGCGATCATGTCAGCCTTTATGTCGATGCGGCCAGCGGGGACTTTACTCCTGCAGGCGCGCTGCTGACGAACCTGAGTGCTCCGATCCTCCGGTTCGGGTTGAATCTCGGCCAGCGCAGCGTGCTGGCGCCAGCCGGGGCGCTCTAACCTGACTGTTCATCGGAAAAGACGGAGGAGACTGCAGCGGGCCAGCGCGGCGTTGCAGGCTCTCCGGGCAACAGGATCCGGGGATCAACCAGCACGTCGACGCAGCGGCAGGGCGGCCAGCAGCCTGGCCCGGTGCGCCGGCGGTGCGAAAATCCAGGCATTGGCAGCAGCCAGCGGGCAGAGGAGCGCCGCTGCGCCAATCGAGGCTGTCCATCCCGAAAGGTAGGGGTGGAGGAAGATCGGGATCGTTATCGTGATGACGCTTGCCAGAGTGCGCAGCAGGATCTCGGTCCCGATCAACCGCTCCCGCCCAGCAAGGAAGAATAGGTCCGCCACCTGCAGCAGAACGAAGGCGACTGCCACGCCCGGAAGGCCGAACCATTCCGCCGCCAGGTACAGGCCCCCAAGATAGAAGGGGAACTCGTACAGCCGCAGCATCGCAGCATAGCGAGAATCCCCCCGTGCCATCGTGTAGTTGTTTGCCACTCCGGCAATCCCGGACACCCACACCCCGGCAAGGATGATCCGTGCGAGCAGGATGGACTGTTCATCAAGGGCGCTGCCCAGCCAGAGCCTGAGGAGTGGTTCGGCAAGGCATATGCCGCCGACAATCAGAGGGGCAAAAATGTTCGCGAAAACGACGAGGAAGGTGATCGCCTGACGCCGGGCTTCCTCGGGCTCCAGCGCGGCCAGGCGCGGGAACAGCACGAGCAGCACCGACAGCGGGATCAGCTGCAGCCGCGTGGCGATCTGAAACGGAACGGTATAGGCGGTCACCGCCAGCGCGCCGAGCTGGACGCCGATCAGCAGGCGGTCGGCCATGGCCATGATCGGTCGGACAATCGACAGGACCATCACCCATTTGCCATAAGTCAGCAGCTGGCTCATTTCGAACCGGCTGGGCCTGCTTGCCTGGTGCCGCATGAAATCACGCCAGAAGACCCGGCAACCTGGCAGCGCACCAAGAAGGCGGGCCACAAGGGTCGCAGCCAGCAGCCAGTAGAGATCGATGGAAAAGAATACGGCCACCAGCAAAGGCAGGATCTGGGATGCCGAATTGCCGATAAGGGTGGACATCGAGGTGGCCCCGAACTCCTCTCGTCCAACAAGGCAGCCATAAACCACGGCAAAGAACGAAACCACGAATGTCGAAACACCAATGATCCAGGCTCCCGAGAGAAGCTCGGCCCGCACCGTTTCGGAAATGTCCAGGGGCCCGGCAAAGTACCAGTGAGCCGCCCCGAACGAGCCGAGGCCAAGCAGGGCCGACATGACAAAGCTCATCACCACTGCTGTGGCGGCGATTTGCGCCTGGGCCTCGGTTCCTGCCTTGCGGTTGGCGGCGATCCGCTGCGTGGCTGCGCGGGCGACGCCGAAATCGGCCTTTCCGACATAGATCAGGATCAGCCAGCACAAGGCAATCGCGCCATATCTTTCGGCACCGATCGTGCGAATGAAGATCGGCAGGGTGACGACCGTGATGACCAGCGGGATCGCGGTCGCCAGCATCGACATGGCGCTGTTGCGGATAAGGGCCATGGCCGGCTCAGCTAGTGCATTGTTGCGGGGTACGAAGTGAGGTGCGCGATCCGGTGACCGGGGCCATGCCAGCGGTCATGTCCCGGCATGGCCTGCTTGCCTGCCCAGCCCGGCCGGCGCCTGTGGAATGCCTTGAGGCGAGGCCGGAGCCTCCAGCTTGCCCAAGGCAACCAGTGAGCCGGCAATGCCGAACATGGCCATGAACCAGATCCGCACGTCACTGAAGTATGTGACCGTGAAGGCGCCGAAGAACAGCAGGATCAGGGTGAAGTTCATGCCCATGGCGAGGCTGCGAGAGTTGCGGTCCGGAACCCGGGATGCGCGCCGGCCGAGTGCGAAAATCAGGAACAGCATGCCGATCATGGTCGCGATCGGCGTGATCATCCCGGTTGAAACGCCTTGTGCGAGGAAATGCGCGTCAATGCTGGCCGTCAGGTTCTCCGGCCGTTCATAGGCTTCACGCCCGATGCCGAACCACGGATGGTTCTGGACAGAACGCAGGCCATAGCGCCAGATTTCCTGGCGGGTAAATGCGGTCGCCGGATTGAGCGTGGCGCGTGAAAGCAGGTTGATCACACCGCTCTGCGTTCCGAACTGGGCAATGACGAGCGGCACAAAAAGCAGGGTTGAAACGATCCACCAGTTCAGGTTGCGGAAGAACCGCAAGACGAAGTCCACCACCAGCAGGCCCACCGCCAGGATAACCCCTACGATCGCGGCACTCGATACGCCGAAGAACCCGGCAAGCGCGGCGAGCGCCCCTGCTATCTTCGGCCCGGTTTTGATCCGCGCCAGCCAGATCAGTGGCAAGCTGCTGCTGAGCAGAAGCCCGCCAAGGATCGGGTGACCGAAGGTGCCGTAGGCGCGCATCAGGCCCAGTCGCACTTCCTCCCTGAAGAACAGTTCGATCGGGCCACCTTCGTTCGAGTAGTCATATACCGAGCCAAAAATCGAGGCGAAGAAGGGGCGCACGAAGATGCGGTGTCCGACGCTTTCAAGCATCATCAGGACGGCAGCAACGACCAGTGCCGGAATGATCAGGACGACCAGGCGACGCAGGTCCAGCTCGCTTCGGATGCAGGCGCGGGCAAGGAAATAGGAACCGGTAGAATCGATGAAACCGGCAACGGCAGGAACCCCACCGTCTGTCATTCCATACAGTTGCGTCAGCGCGACGATCGGCCAGATGCCGGCTATCAGGATGCACAGGTCGGCAAAGACCAGGCGCAGCGATCCGTCGACCAGCCGCATCAGCACGACCAGCAGGCCAGGGATCAGGACCAGTCGATAGGAATAGAGTTGCAGTCCTGCGACCTCGATCCGGACCTCTGGCGGCAGCAGGATCACAACCCACAACAGTGCCACAAGCGGCAGGATGCCCGTCATACCCGTTACCCCTTGCCGGGGGGCGGTGAAAACAGGCCGGGCAACGGGAGCGTAACTTGCCATAGGGTTTATCCCTTAGCCGAAAATGCGCAGGATGCATGCATCATGTTGATCCTGGAGAAAGGATCATCGGGAAAACCGGCGCTGCAGCTTCAGTTGGCGGTAGAATTCGTATGCCGCCGGCCACCGGCGCATGGCGGACAGGACCTTGCGCTTGAGCACGACCCGCGTCGAGCCGAGCGGCCGCATGTCGATTTCACGGATCGCGACAAGGTCTGCCGCAGAGGGCGCGCGAAGGTGCTCTTTGGGAGCTGCGATCCTTGCGCAGAGCCGGTCGACCCCCTGTTCAGCCATGGCCCTGGCCCTTGTGCGGCTGGCTTCGAGCGGGCTCTGCGCCGAGCGGCGGAAACAATCCGCAAGGTCGCCGATCCGGTGGAACACCCCGGTATCGATCCCCGCCGCCAGCAAGGTCTGGGCGTGCTTGCCGATTTCCTTGCCGGCGCCCGAGTAAGTGGCCATCGGCAGGGCAAATGCCGCCGCCGTGACCGCGCCATGCAGCGAAGTGCCGCAATAGCCCGCTGAACAGCCGATCAGCGCCGCTGTATCCTTCACGTTCTGCCGATCTTCTGGAAGCAGGAAGATCCTGTCGGCAAGGCCGGGATAGGATTGCCTGAACCGGACGGCAGCCACCTGCAGGAAGCGCTGGTCCTCCATGAAATGGCACACCGGCAGGAACAGCGCCTTCTGGCCCGTATCTTCAAGGACCCTGGCTATCTGGGCGCACCATTCATCCAGCTCGCTGCCGAAATAGGCATGCGAGGCCTGGACGGCCAGGTAGTTACCCGGTTCCAGCCCGGCCGGCAGCATTGCGCGGGCGCGCGCAGACCATTGTGCCGGAGCCATGATGTCCTGCAACAGGAATACCGGGTCCACCTCGATCGGGAATTGCCCGCCCAGCCGCTCCACCGAGACCGCATCGCGCATCGACACGGCATCCGCCGATTCGAGCAGTCGACCGATCAGCAGGCCCTCCTCCGGGTCGGACAGGCGCAGGCCGGCGCTGTGGACGAAGAATTTCACCTCCGATCGTGTGGCCGCGACGGTCGGGCCCAGCCACATGCGCAGGTAATGGCTCATGGTGTTGCCAGGCATGATGTAGGTGCCGCTGACATGGCCGGCCGAAACGGTCTCGCCCCCGATCAGGATCAGGCAGTCTTCGGGGAACTGCGCCTCGTCCAGCGTCGCCGGCAAGGCCTTGACGCTATCGAAGCTGAGGATCCGGGCCGGCTTTGCATAAGGCGAATAGAGGGTGAAGCGTGCACCCGGCAGCCGCGCGCGGATCAGCGCGGCATAGACCTCGGGAAACAGGCAGTCGCCGTAGTTGTCGACATCGAAGGTGCCGACCAGTCCGATGGCAAGGAGCGGCGCGTTGGGCTGATCGGTCATGCTGGCTGGTATCCCGTGGTGGGCCGGAGGGCGCTCGCAGCTCCCGTCCGGTAAACAGGGTGCATTGCGCTGTGCACCGGGGTGGCGGCCTCTTCGTCAAGGGTAATGCAGGCTGCTACGGTGGCAGCCAGGGCCTGCTGGCCCGCGCCGGACAGGTGCAGCGCGTCGTACTGCAGGACCTGTTCGCTGCCAGCCATGCCGGCAAGTCCCGCAAGCGGATCGAGAAAGTGGACCCGGGCAGCGGCGGCGGCCTCGCGGCTTGCCACGCGATAGGGTCTTATCCGCCGCTCGATTGCGCGCGAACCTGCCGGCGGCGGTGCCAGGACCAGTACCTGGGAGCCGGCTTCCCGCCATGAGCGCGCGGTTGCCAGCAGTTGCTCGCGGAACCTGCTGACCGGGATGGCCTGCTTGGTCTGCAACAGGCCGCGCGGCGCTGCGTCATTGGTGCCCAGCATGATCACGACAAGGTCCGGGGCCCCTGCGCCGCCCATGACTGCTGCAGCGTCCGCGATGGTTGCGCCGCCGCTTGCGGCGTTATCGATGCTGGCCTTGCCGCCCAGCCGCTGCGCCAGCAGTTCCGGCCATGCCTTCGATGGCCCGCCAACCCGCGCACCGGAGGTGTTGCTGTCGCCGATGAAGAGGATGGCAGGCCTTTGATTGAGCGCGATCGGGCAATCACCCAGTGGTGGCAGTCCGGGGCCAGAGCCGATTGCGGTCCCTCCCGCACGCCAGGCGGGCACTTCTCCTGACAGGACAACCAAGGCCGCCGGCACCAAGCCAAGCAGGGCAAAGGCGCGCAGGTACCTCACCGGCCAAGCACCGCACGTGCCCGGGCCTGGCTCTGTTCGACAGCTTCGGCAAGGCGGCCAAATGCCACGATCTCTGCATCGCGCTTCAGCACGCGCGCGGGGTTCCCGGCTACGATGGAATTGGGTGGAACGTCCTCGAACACGACGGACCCCGCCCCTATCAGGCAGCGCTCACCGATGGTCACGCCCGGCAGGATGACGGCTCCGCCACCGATGAAGCAGCGCGAACCGATGCGCACCGGCCTCACGGTTCCATCCGGGGTCCTGGCGATGATCAGCGTCTTGAAGGCTACCTGGGTCAGTTCTCCGACAGTGATCCCACCCGGCACGCCTGAAACGAAGCGCGCACTGAGGGACACCGGGGAGCTAGGGTCGACATCGACCCCGGCCCGCCTGAGCCATGCGCACCGCCAGATCATGATCCGGCGGCGCAGGGCATTGAACTGGTTCAGGCTGCGCATGGTTGCCTTTCGCCCGCCATGGGGCACGGCTTGCGCCGGTCAGGCCGCGACAGTAAGCGCGAGCAATGACCGACGACCTGACCACGCCAGGGCCAAGGCCCCGCCTTTCCATGCGCCAGCGCTGTCAGTGGCTGGTCCGAACCCGGTTCTGGAAGATGGACATTGCGCCAGACTGCTGGATTGCCGCCAGCGCGCTTGTCGATCGTACCTTTCCCGAAGGCGTCCATATCGGCGCAGGGTGCGTGATTGACGAGGAAGCGGTGATCCTGACCCACGACATGAGCCGCGCCCTCTATTGCCATACCCGGATCGGCAGCGGCGTGCGCATCGGCGCGCGGGCCATCGTGATGCCTGGCGTGACCGTGGGGCAGGACGCCATCATCGAGCCGGGCGCGGTCGTGACAAAGGACGTGCCGGCAGGGGCGCGGGTGATCGGCAATCCTGCCCGCCCCGCCTGATGGCAGGCTCAAATGACGCGGCTGCGTCATGATACCAGCGGCCGCCACCAGGCCTCGTTGTCGAGGTACCAGCGGAGCGTGGAGGCAAGCCCGCTTTCGAAATCATGGGCGGGGACATAACCCAGCTCGGCACGGGCCTTGCGCTCGTCGATGGCGTAGCGGCGGTCGTGCCCGGCGCGATCGGTGACGAAGGTCTTGAGCTCGCTCGTCGGGCGGCCCTGTGCTGCCGGCGCATCCGGAAACCGCGCCGACAGGCCGTCGATCTCGGAAAATGCCCGGTCAACCTCGGCACAGATGCGGTCGATTACCGCCATGTTGGGGAGCTCTTCCCCGCCGCCGATATTGTAGGTTTCGCCCGGCACGCCCCTGGCAAGGCACGCCTCGATGCCGCGGCAGTGATCTTCCACGTGCAGCCAGTCGCGCACATTCATTCCGTCGCCGTAGATCGGCAGGTTGCGCCCGTGCAGGGCGTTGAGCAGGAACAGCGGGATGAGCTTCTCCGGGTACTGGTAGGGGCCATAGTTGTTCGAGCAGTTGGTTGTCGTAACATCCAGCCCGAAGGTATGGTGATAGGCGCGCACCAGGTGGTCGGATGATGCCTTCGACGCCGAATAGGGCGAATTGGGCGCATAAGGCGTGACTTCGCTGAAGGCCGGATCGGCAGGGCCGAGCGAGCCATAGACCTCGTCGGTGGAAATATGGTGGAACCGGTGCGGCTGGCCGGTCCCGCTGTCGAGCCAGGCTGCCCGCGCTGCCTTCAGCAGGCTGTTGGTGCCAAGGATGTTGGTGTCGAT
>CAZTED010000011.1:26219-38295 GCA_964612175.1 uncultured Sphingomonadaceae bacterium | reverse complement strand
GCCGCCGGGGTCGAGATCGCGCTGGCTGCACGGGCGGCCTTGCCGGGGCGCGCCTGCGCGATCATGCTGATCTCCGCGCCGGACGAATTCCTGAAGGGCCATTCGCAGGGCGTCCGACGGAGGGTGCAGGCCGAACTGGCGCGGCGCGGCATTGCGCTCCGGCTCGCCCATGCCAAGGGAACGGGTGATGGCCTGCTGCTGTCTGACGGGACCATGCTCGGCGCCGACCACGTGATCGCCGCCACCGGCAGCCGTGCGCCCGGCTGGCTGGCGCAATCGGGGCTGGCCTCCACCCCTGCCGGTTTCGTGGAGGTGGGGGCGGACATGCGCAGCACGTCCCACCCGGCGATCCTTGCCGCGGGCGACATCGTGGAAAGGGTCGACCGGCACTTGCCGCGCTCCGGCGTCCATGCGGTCAAGGCGGGGCCGGTGCTGGCGAGAAACATCAGGGCATTACTGGCAGGCAAGCCGCTTGCCACCTACCAGCCACGGCGGCACAGCCTGTACTTGCTGGCAACCGGCGAGAGGCGGGCAATCGGATCCTGGGGACCGCTTGCATTCGGGGGGAAAGCGGCATGGTGGCTCAAGGACCGGATCGACCGACGCTTCGTGGACGGCTACCAGCGGGCGTCGACGCCGGCCGGGGCGCTGTGACGATGCCGGCGACAGGCCAGCGAACAGGACTGGGAAACCACCGATGAAGCGCATCATCCTTGCCCTGTTGCTGGTGCTCGCCATCGCCGCATGGTTCGCCTTCGACCTCGGGCAGTACCTGACGCTCGACACGCTGAAGGCGCAGCGCGATGCGATCCTGGCCTATTACGAGGCGAACCCGCTGCTGGTGCTGGCGCTGTTCTTCCTCGTCTATGTGGTGCTGACCGCGCTTTCGGTGCCCGGCGCGGCGATCATGACGCTGGCGGCCGGCGCGGTGTTCGGCGTTGCCACGGGGACGCTGCTGGTGTCCTTTGCCAGCACCATCGGGGCAACGCTGGCCTTCCTTGCCAGCCGCTACCTGCTGCACGACTGGGTGCAGGCCCGCTTCGGCGCGCGGCTGAAGGGCGTGAACGAGGGGATCGCGCGCGACGGGGCCTTCTACCTGTTCTCGCTGCGGCTGGTGCCGGTGTTCCCGTTCTTCGCGGTCAACCTGCTGATGGGCCTGACCCCGATCCGTACCTGGACCTATTACTGGGTCAGCCAGGTGGGGATGTTCCTTGGCACCGTGGTCTATGTGAACGCCGGCACCCAGCTGGCCGGGATCGAGAGCCTGTCGGACGTTGTCTCGCCGGGGCTGCTCGCCTCTTTCGCCGCGCTCGGCCTGCTGCCGTGGGTGGGCAAGTGGATCATGGGGATCATCAAGCGGCGGCGGGTCTATGCCCGGTGGCAGCGCCCGCGCCGGTTCGATCGCAACATGGTGGTGATCGGGGCCGGAGCGGCGGGCCTCGTCTCGTCCTACATCGCTGCCACCGTGCGGGCGAAAGTGACGCTGGTCGAAGCGTCGAAAATGGGCGGCGATTGCCTCAACTACGGCTGCGTACCCAGAAAGGCGCTGATCAGGACCGCCCGGGTAGCCCAGCAGATGCGCCGCGCCGATGCCTATGGGCTGGAAGCGGTCGAGCCGAATTTCAGCTTCAGGGCGGTCATGCGCCGCGTGCACGAGATCATCGCCGCCATCGAGCCGCATGACAGCGTGGAACGCTATACCGGCCTCGGCGTCGACGTGGTGCAGGGCTATGCCAGGATCGTCGATCCGTGGACGGTGGAGATCGCGCTGAACGATGGCGGTATGCAGCGCCTCACCACGCGGTCCATCGTGATTGCCGCCGGTGCCGCGCCGATCGTGCCGGACCTGCCGGGGCTGGCGGACTCAGGCTATGTCACCAGCGACACCTTGTGGGAGGAGTTTGCCCGGCTCGACGAAATGCCGCGCCGCATCGCGGTGCTGGGCGGCGGCCCGATCGGCTGCGAGCTGGCGCAGGCCTTTGCCCGGCTGGGTGCGCAGGTAACGCAGGTCAACCAAGGCGACCGGCTGCTGGCGCGCGAGGATGCCGAGGTTTCCGCCCTGGTGCGCGAGGTGCAGGAAGCCGAAGGCGTGACGGTGCTGACCGGGCACGAGGCGCTGCGGGTGGAGAGCGGCGCAGAAAGGCACCTGATCGTCGGCAAGGACGGGCAGGAGCGGGCCGTGCCCTTCGATGCCCTGATTGTCGCAGTGGGCCGCAAGGCACGCCTCACCGGCTATGGGCTGGAGGAGCTGGGCGTGGAACCCGCACGCACCGTGGTGACCGACGAGTACCTCGCCACGCTCTATCCCAACATCTACGCTGCGGGCGATGTGGCCGGTCCCTACCAGTTCACTCACGTGGCCGCGCATCAGGCCTGGTACGCCAGCGTCAACGCGCTGTTCGGTGGGATCCGGCGCTTCAAGGCCGATTACCGGGTGATCCCGTGGACCACCTTCGTCGATCCGGAGGTTGCCCGCGTTGGCCTGAACGAACAGGAAGCGGCCGAGCAGGGCGTGGCGCACGACGTCACCGTTTTCCCCATGCACGAGCTTGACCGCGCGATAGCCGACAGCGCCACGCACGGCTTCGTCAAGGTGCTGACCGTACCGGGCAAGGACCGCATCCTTGGCGTCACCATCGTGGGCGAGCACGCCGGCGAGCTGCTGGCCGAATATGTGCTGGCGATGAAGCACGGGCTTGGCCTGAACAAGATCCTCGGCACGATCCACACCTATCCGACCATGGCCGAAGCCAACAAGTATGCTGCCGGCGAATGGAAGAAGGCGAGGAAGCCCGAAGGCCTGCTGGCCATGGTCGAACGCTACCATGCCTGGAGGCGGGGATGATGCGCTGGTCCTGCGGCGCGGCCCTGGTCGCCCTGCCCGTTGCAGCCCTTTGCACCCTTGCCGTTCCCGCCCATGCCCAGCAGGCCGGCATCCAGATCGCCATCGTGGATGCATCGACCGGTGAACCCGTGCCCGGTGTCGACGTAGTGGTCGAGAACCCCGCCATCGGGATGGAGCAGCGCCTGCAGTCGGATGACCGGGGGTTTGTCCGGCTGGAAGGACTGAGCACGGCAGGCACCTACCGGGTGACGACCCTTGCCGGGGGCAGGTATCCGGGCCGGTATGCGAATGACGAGCAGGCCAGCGTGGCATTGCGCGCCAACTTCACCAGCAGCGTGACCCTGCGACTTGCGCCAGCGGACGCCGGAGTGATCGTCGTTACCGAGAGCCGCCGGATCACGCAGCTCAACACGGTCAACGCCGAGGTCTCCGCCTCGCTGGGCCGGGACGAGCTGGTCGCCCTGCCGATCGAAGGCCGCGACGTGCTGGGCGCGCTGGTGCGCCTGCCCAATGTGGTGCCATCCACCGGGTTCTTCCCCGAGGCACCCGCCATCTCGATCAACGGCTCCAACGGACTCGATACGAATTACCTGCTCGACGGGCTCGACAACAACGAGAACTTCCTTGGCGGCATCAAGTTTCCCGTGCCGCTGGGGTTCACCCGCGAGGTGACGGTGCTCGCCAATTCGTACTCGGCGGAATACGGGCGCACGGCCAATGGCGTGGTCAACTACACCTCGCCCTCGGGCAGCAACGAATTGTCGGGCGAGGTCTATGCACTGGTCCGCCCGGGCCAGCCGCTGGATGCCAACAGCCCCTTCCCGCGCCGTGACCTGTCGGGCAATGCGGTAGGCGAGAGTTTCGAGCGCTATCAGGCGGGCTTTGCCCTTGGCGGCCCGATCGTGCGCGACCGGACCTTCTTTTACGCCAACCTCGAATACACCCGTGACCGCAACCTGCAGGTGGTCGATGCCCCGGCGCTTGGCGTTACCGAAAGCGTCACCGGCAACAACCGGTTCATCCTCGGATCGGTGCGCATTGACCATCGCCTGACCGACGACTGGACGCTGGCCCTGCGCGCCAATCATGGCCGGGTAACGATCGAGCGGCCCGGCGGTGGCCTCGGCGGCGGCAATGTCACCTTCCCCTCCGCCGGATCGGACCAGGACCGCAACTCCACGCTGGTGGCCGCAAGCGCCAGCTATTCCGGCGATGATTGGTCCTATGACGGCGCGCTGCAATTCAGCCGCTTCCGCTGGGACTATGGCGAACCCACCGGCCCCGCTGGTCCGCAGGTAGCCATCCGCGATCCCTCGGGCCTCACCGTCGGCGTGCTGGGCCATCCGGGCTTCGTGTTCAACGACCTGGAGGAAAGCTGGCAGACGACCCACCGCCTCCAGCGCGAGCTTGGCAGCCACCGGCTGACCCTTGGCGTGGACGCGATCCGGTCGGCCTTTGCCCTCTTGGGCGGCGGCAACCCGGACGGCAATTTCACCGTGGACCTGACCGTCCCGCAACTCGCCACGCTGGCGGCGAGCGGTGCGGGCCTGCGACTGACGGCGCAGCAGGTGCTTGCGCTGAACCCGGCGGTCGCGAACTATTCGGTGGAATTGCGCCCCGCCAGCTTCGGCACCAGCCAGCAGCAGCTGGCCTTCTATGTCGAGGACGAATGGCAATTGTCATCGCAGGTAACCGCCACGCTGGGCCTGCGCTGGGACTATGACAGCCTGACGGGGAAAGGCGGCGGCAATGGCGATGCCGACAATTTCGCCCCGCGCGCCTCGCTCAACTGGCGGCCCGATGCCCGATCTGTGGTCCGCTTCGGTGCCGGGCTGTTTTATGGCAAGCTTAGCTATGCGGTGGTGTCCGACGCGCTCCAGCGCAACACCACCTCACCCGGGTTCATGGGGCAACTGGGGCAGTTGCAGGCGCTGGGGCGGATCCCGGCAGGGACCGACCTTGCCGAAGTGACGTTCGACGGCAACCTCACCGTTTCGCCCTTCTGCGCCACGGTAGCGGCCTGTCCCTCGCCTGCCGAGGTTCAGTCCCTGCGCGACACGGCGACGATCAACGAAGCCCGGATCCTCGGTCCGACCGGCTATGACAGCCCTTATTCGGTACAGCTGAGCGCGGGCTACCAGTTCCAGGCGAGCGACACCCTCACCCTGTCTGCCGATGCGATCCATTCCCGCAGCCACAACCTTGTCCGCCTGCGCGACCTCAACGCGCCTGCCCGCTTCACCCCCAACCTTGCGAACCTGACCCCGGCCAATATCGCCATGTTGCAGGCCCTGCCGGACAATGCCGCGCGGTTTGCCGCCGCCGAGGCGCTGGGGCTGGTCCGGTCACAGGCAACGGCGGATGCGACCCGCCCGGTGGCGCAGGTGCCGGGCGGCGCGCGGCAGATCACCGTTTCGGAAACGGCGGGCAAGGCCGAATACAAGGCGCTGATCCTGCAGGCGGTGAAGGTACGCGGGAGCGATCCCTATGCATTCCGCCTCGCCTACACCCTGTCGAGCCTGAAGAACGACACCGACGACATCAACTTCCGGGCAGAGAACAACGACTTCAGCACGGAATGGGGGCCTTCCGCCAATGACCGGCGGCATGTGATCTCTGCCGTCGGATACGCCTATCCGGTGGAGCGACTGACAATCACCGTGGCGGGCCTGTTCCAGTCGGGCCAGCCGGTCAACCTGGTGCCCGATGCGCGCATCTTCGGCACGCAGGACCTGAACGGTGACGGGGCCAGCTTCGGCGAGAACTTCGTCGGCAATTCGGACCGCTGGCCGGGGGAAAGCCGCAATTCCGTGCGCCTGCCGTGGTCGGCCACCGTGGACCTTGGCCTGCGCTATGGCGTGCCGGTGC
This sequence comes from uncultured Sphingomonadaceae bacterium, assembly GCA_964612175.1. GTDB lineage: Bacteria > Pseudomonadota > Alphaproteobacteria > Sphingomonadales > Sphingomonadaceae > Alteraurantiacibacter. The sequence goes on along the minus strand of CAZTED010000011.1, from coordinate 32,582 downwards.
CCGGAGGAGTGCTGGAATTGAGCGCCGATGTGTTCAATGTGCTGAACACCAACAACGAAAGCGGCTTTGCCAATGCCGCGACAACAAGCAACCAGGTGCAATTCGGTGGCGGGGCACCGTTCGTGCAGCGCAATGCCGGGCCGCCGCGCCAGTTCCAGTTCGGCGCGGCCTACCGGTTCTAGGGTGGGGGAGTAACAGGGGGATGACCGCAGTGCAGAACCTGCAAGGGTTGATCGGCCTTGCCGCGATCCTCCTCATCGCCTGGGGCCTGTCGGAGGACCGCAGCGCCCGCCCCGGCTGGCGCTGGATCGGCGGCGCGCTGCTGCTCCAGTTCGCCATTGCCCTGGTGGTCACCCGCGTGCCGTTCGTGTGGACGCTGGTAGGCTATGCCAACGAGGCGGTGTTCGCGATTGAAAGGGCGACGCTGGCAGGTTCGTCCTACATGTTCGGCTACCTTGGCGGCGCGCCATTGCCCTTTGCCCTTGCCGAAGGCGCCTCGCCGCCCGTGGTCATCGCGTTCCAGATCCTGCCCCTGATCATCGTGCTCTCCACCCTGTCGGCGCTGCTGTGGCACTGGGGCGTGCTGAAGGCGGCAGTACGGGGTCTCTCATGGGCGCTGCGGCGCACGCTGGGGGTGAGCGGCGTGGTCGGCCTTGGTGGCGGGGGCACGATTTTCCTGGGCGTGGTCGAAACCCCGCTGATCCTGCGCGCCTGGATCGAACGGATGAACCGGGCGGAGCTGTTCGCGGTGATGGTCATGGTGATGGCGACCATATCGGGCGCGATCCTGGTGCTTTATGCCAGCACGCTTTCGGCCACCGTGCCCAATGCCGTGGGCCACATGATCGTCGCCTCGCTGATCTCGCTGCCTGCCGCCCTGCTGGTGGCGCGGCTGATGGTGCCGGGTGACGGCTCTCCCGGAACCGACGCGGGCGAGCCCGACCTTGCCTATGACAGCACGATGGATGCTGCCGTGCGCGGCACGATGGACGGGATGCAGCTGGTGCTGGCGGTGATCGCGGTGATCATCGTTGTCTTCGCCCTGGTCAACCTGGTGGACCAGGTGCTGGCCCTGCTGCCCTTTGTCGATGGCAGCGCGATCTCCCTGCGCCGCCTGTTCGGCTGGCTGTTCGCACCAATGATGTGGGCCATCGGCGTGCCGTGGGAGGAAGCCCCGGCAGCCGGCGCGCTGATGGGCACCAAGGCGATCCTCAACGAATATGTCGCCTACCTCGACCTTGCTGCGCTGCCGGCTGGCACCCTTTCGACACGGTCCTTGCTGATCGTGACCTATGCCCTGTCGGGCGTCGCCAACCTTGCCAGCGTGGGGCTGATCGTCACCACCATGGGCCAGTTGTGCCCCGCCCGCCGCAGCGACGTGGCGGCGCTGGGGATGAAGAGCTGGCTGGCGGGCAACCTGGCCACGCTCATGACCGGGGCCGTGATCGGCCTCGTCACCTGGGCCTGATGAGGCAGCCATGTTCGACGCGAAACTGCGCCCCCTGATCGACCCGCCGCTCAATGCGCTGGGTCGCGTGCTGGCAGGCATGGGGATCGGGGCCAATGCGGTAACGCTGGCGGGACTGGTTCCTGCGATCGGAGCAGGCCTCGCCATCGCGAGCGGGCATTACCTGGCGGCCCTGGCACTGGTCTTGCTCAACCGCCTGCTTGACGGGCTGGACGGCGCGGTGGCGCGCGTTCGCGGCCCGAGCGACCTTGGCGGCTACCTCGATATCCTGGCCGACTATGTGTTCTACCTCGCCGTGCCGCTGGGCTTTGCCTTTGCCGCTCCCGCCAACGCCCTGCCGGCACTGGTGCTGGTGGCATGCTTCACGCTGACCGCGGTCAGCTTCCTCGCCTTCGCCACACTGGCCGCCAGGCGCGGGCAGGAGAGCACTGCCCACGGGACCAAGAGCTTCTTCTATTCCACCGGCCTTGCCGAGGGGGCCGAGACCATCGCGCTGTTCGTGGCCATGTGCCTGTGGCCTGCCACCTTCCCCACCCTCGCCTGGGGCTTTGCCGCGCTGTGCCTTTTGACCGTGGCGCAACGTTGCATACTGGCCAGCCGTGCTTTCCGCGACTGAACCGACGGGAGAACCGTCTTTGCCGGACCACCATGACCCCCAGCTTTGCGACTGGTCGCCCGCTGCGCGACCTGATCGCAGCCTGTGCCTCCGGCCTCAGCGCCTGCACCGTTTGCTACGGCGCGCGCGGGGCGGCTGAAGCAGGCAGGCCCAAGCTAATCTCTACGACCAAGCAAGAAATCTATCTGGCCGGCCCATTGTCAACTCATTTGGTTGATAATAGCCCGGGACCAGCGGCAGACACAGCCGCCCGTCAAGGAGATTCGCATGAGCAAGACCAATGACACTGGCCCGGCCGCTGCGGACGCCGAGCCGGAATCGAGCCCGCTGGGCCTGATCGCCGGGGCGCTCGATCGCATCAGGTTCGGCGCGATCCAGCTTACCGTCCACGATGGCCGGGTAACGCAGGTCGATGTCACCGAACGCCGCCGCTTCACCGGCGCCTGACCGCCCCCATCCACCGCACCATTCCAAGGCAAGCAGACCGGACAGCCGGATGCGCCTCTTCTTTTGACGAAAGAGAGACCATGCATCCCAAAGTCATCGCGCCGCTTCTTGCTGCCACCGCCCTTCTCGCCATCGCCAGTCCCGCTTCAGCCCAGGACGCCACCGCTGACGCCACCGGCAGCAGCCCCGATGCACCCGCAGTCGTACAGGAAGGAGGCGATCTGATCCTGGTGACAGCCCGTCGCCGCGAGGAATCCGCGCAGGAAGTGCCTGTGGCCATCAGCGTCGTCGGCGGCGAACAGCTTGATGCCATCGGCGCATTCAACGTGCAGCGCCTGCAACAGCTCACCCCGGCGCTGAACTTCTACTCGTCCAATCCGCGCAACACCGCGATCAACATTCGCGGCATCGGCGTGCCGTTCGGCCTTACCAACGATGGCTTCGACCAGGGCGTGGGCATCTATGTCGACGACGTCTATTTTGCCCGCATCGCCTCGGCCACGCTGGACTTCCTGGATGTCGAGCGGATCGAAGTGCTGCGCGGGCCGCAGGGCACGCTTTACGGCAAGAACACCACCGCCGGGGCGGTCAACATCACCACACGCCGCCCGACCTTCAGCTTCGAAGGCAATGCAGAGGTGACCTTTGGCAACCTCGGCTTCAAGCAGGCCAAGGCCTCGGTCTCGGGCCCGCTGTCGGATGAACTGGCGGCACGGTTCGCCATCTCCTCCACCAACCGGCGCGGAACGATCTACAACGTCACATCGGACAACTGGATCAACGAACAGGATAACCTTGGCCTGCGCGGCCAGTTGCTGTGGGAACCAGGCAGCAACCTTGAAGTGTTGTTCGCCGGCGATTTCAGCAAGCAGAACCCGGAATGCTGTGCCCAGATCTATGTGCGCACCGGTGCGACCCAGCGTCCGCTGAACCGGCAGTATGCTGCGCTTTCCGCAGCCCAGGGTTACCAGGTGGTCAGCACCGATCCGTTTGACCGCCTGACCGATGTCGATGCCTCGCTCAACGCCGGCAACGAGATTGGCGGCGGTTCGGTGCGGGTCATCTGGGACACAGGGCCCGGCGCGCTGACTTCGATCACCGCCTACCGCTATTGGGACTGGCTGCCGGAGAACGACCGCGATTTCACCGGCCTGCCGATCAACACGGCGTCCAACAACCCCTCGCAGCAGGAACAGTGGACGCAGGAGCTGCGCTATTCGCATGTGGGTGACAACTACGACTTCCTGCTCGGTGCCTTCGCTTTCCGCCAGGAAGTGCGCACCCAGGGGCTGACGCAGTTCGGTTCTGCCGCCAGCCGCTGGCTGCTCAACCCGTCCAGCGCGCTGTCCAACGATCCCACCGTGCTCGACGGCCTGACGGCCAACAACGATATCCGGCTCGATAACACCAGCCTTGCCGCCTTCGGCCAGTTCAACTGGCAGGTGACCGACCGCCTGAGCGTGCAGCCCGGCTTCCGGATCAATTACGACAAGAAGGTGGGCCTCTATGATTCCGTGGTCACCAACGGGGCCGGCCAGCTGGTTACCTTCGCCAGCACCGATCCGCGCATCGTGGCCCAGCGGGGCATCGCCGCGCCGCAGCGGTTCGAGCCGAGGTTCTCGGACTGGAACTTCAGCTACGACCTGACCGCGACCTACGAACTGGCCGACGACATCAATTCCTACGTGACTTACGCCGAAACCTTCAAGCCGGGCGGCGTGAACCTCAACGGGGTGCCCAACGACGCGGCCGGCAACCCGATCCTGGCGGCAGGGTCGGTACTGCCGGAATCGGTCACGCACTATGAAGCCGGCGTGAAGTCCCAGTTCTGGGACCGCCGGATCACGCTCAACCTGGGCGCGTTCCGTACCGATATCGGCAACTACCAGGCGCTGGTGGTCAACGGCCAGTTCGGGGTCCAGCGGGGCTACCTCGCCAATGCAGAGGCCGTGCGCACGCAGGGCATCGAATGGGACGCGTCGATCCGCCCGAGCGAGCGCTTCAACGCCTATTTCGCCGGCTCCTATACCGATGCCACCTATCGCCGGTTCACCGATGCGCCGTGCCCGCCGGAACTGTCGGGTGGCGGCACCGGGACACCGATTGGCGCACCCGGCGCGCCGGGGACCAACAGCCCGGCCAACTGTGATATCTCCGGCCAGATCCTGCCCGGCGTGTCGAAGTGGGTGTTCTCCTACGGCGCCGAGGCCAATGCTCCGGCAAGGCTTCTGGAACAGGAGGGCGAAGTCTATTTCGGGGTGGATGCCAACACCCGGTCGAGCTTCTCGTCCAATCCGACGCCTTCGATCTACACCCAGGTGGCCGGCTACACGATCGCCAACTTCCGCGCGGGATTCCGGACGGACAATGGCCTCAACATCTTTGGCTGGCTCCGCAACGCCTTTGATGCAGAGTACTTCGAACAACTCGCCGTGCCTTCGGGCAACACCGGCCTGATCGTCGGCCAGCCCGGCGACCAGCGCACCTACGGCCTTACTTTAGCCTACAATTTCTGATGGACCGCCATTCGACAGAGGGGACAACCGCATGTTCGGATTCGAAGACATAACAATTTACCACCTGCTGCCGTTCATTGCGGTCGGCTTTGCCGCGCAAATGGTCGACGGGGCGCTGGGCATGGCCTTCGGGGTCATTTCGCAGACCCTGCTGGTGGCAGTCCTGGGCATTCCCCCTGCTTCGGCTTCGGCCAGCGTGCACCTGGTCGAAATGTTCACCACCGGTGCGTCGGGCGCCAGCCACATCTGGCACCGGAACATCGACTGGGGCCTGTTCAAGCGGCTGGTGCCGTTCGGCATCGTGGGCGGCGTGACGGGGGCCTATGTCCTGTCCAGTGTTGACGCCTCGGTCGCAAGGCCGTTCGTCATGCTCTACCTGACCGGCATCGGCGTATACCTGCTGTACAAGGCGGTCCGCCATTCGGCCCCGCACGTCAAGGATCCCAAGTACACGGCACCGCTGGCAACGGCGGGCGGTTTCCTCGATGCCGCAGGCGGCGGCGGCTGGGGACCGGTCGTCACCTCCAACCTGCTGGTACAGGGCGGCGATCCCAGGAAGACCATCGGCACCGTCAATTCGGCGGAGTTCCTGATCACCACCTCGATCTCGATCGCCTTCATCGCCACCATCGGGCTGGAAGCCTTCACGGTGGCGACCGTCGGCCTGATCATCGGCGGCGTGGCGGCGGCACCGTTTGGTGCCTACTTTGCCAAGAAGATCAACCCGCGCACCCTGCTGCTGGCAGTCTCGGTGGTGCTGATCGCGACCAGCACCTACAGCATCTACAACGCCTGGCCGATTTTCTGAGGCTGGCAGGCGTGGCGGGCCTGCCAGGGAACAGATGATGGACTGGCAACTGGTCGCGATCTGCCTGCTGACAGGGGTGATCAACCTCATCGGCGCGCTGGCCTATGCCGCACGCATTGCGGGCGTTCGGACCGGGCGGATCGCGCTCAGCTTCGCGCTGTTCAACCTGCTGGTGCTCGTCTCTCGTACGGCGAACGGGTTCCTGGCCCCGTTCATCGCCAAGCGGATCGAGACCGCGCTGCTGGTTCAGGATGCCGGTACCGCGCTGCTGTGGGACCTGCGCGTGGTGCTGTTCTCGGCGGCAGTGGCGGTGGCGCTGGGGATCGTGCTGGTGCCGACGTTCCAGCGGCTGTTCGCCCGGGCGATCACCTACTTCCAGCACAACCGTTCCACCACCCGCCTGCTGCTGCGCAGCGCCACCCCGGCAGGCCTGAGGACGATCCGCGATTCGGTCGCCATCCCCTCTGCCGAAACGGTCCGCAGCCTCGGCAAGCCGAAAGGTGTCGGC
>CAZTED010000011.1:14053-26119 GCA_964612175.1 uncultured Sphingomonadaceae bacterium | reverse complement strand
TGTCGGCAATCATCAACGGGGTGGCCACGATCCTGCTGTTCGCCCTGATCGACCCGCAGATCTCCGCCATGACCGACGATGTGATGGATGGCAGCACCAGCGAAACGGTGTTCCGCCGCACGCTCGTGTGGATTTCGCTCAGCCGCCTTGCCGGGACCCTGCTGGCCCAGGCGCTGCTGGTGCCCGCCGCAATCCTGATCGTCGAGGTCTCGCACTTCATCTGAACGGCCCGCCGGTGATGCTGCTTACCCCGGTCAGCCCCGGAGGCGATGACGGGCTGCAAGCCGGCAGGCGCCGTCAGCCATGACCGGCATCGACGGTTCCGGACGAGGATGTCTCGCTGCCGACCTTGCCGATCGCGAAGGCCGCCAGTGCGGCCAGCAGCAGGGGGACGGCAATCGCGAAAGCGATGATCGGAGCACCCACCTGCGTGGTCACGGCAAGGCCGCCAAGGACCGGGACGAACAGTGAGAAGATCCGCCCGGTTCCCACGGCAAAGCTGGTCCCCGTCGCGCGCAGCCGGGTCGGATAGACCGCGTTGCACAGGGCATAGAACCCGCTGGTCGCGCCGCCCAGGAAAGCCCCGAGGCCGATGGCCAGGAGCCAGCCCACATTGGCGTAGAACGGGATCAGCGCAAAGCAGGCAAAGGCGGTCGCCGCCAGGGTATAGTTCAGGGCCATGCCCAGCGACACGCCGGTCCGGCGCAGCAGCCAGATCAGCACGAGCGGCCAGATCACCCCTGCCGGGCCGTTGATAGAGGTCATGTAGGCGGCCTGCGTCAGGTCGACCTGGCCATAGGTGTGGATGTAGGTCGGCAGCCACTGGGCGATCGAGCTGAGCAGCGAGAGGGTAACCGCGCCGACGGTCCACAGCAGCAGCGTCTGCTTGCGCAGCTCGGGCGTGAACAGTTCCGCCACGCGCAGCTTCTGCCGGTCCCTGGCCGGGCTATCCACTTCGAACCTGTAGCTTTCCACCGAAGGATCGATCCGCGCCACCACCTTCTTCAGGGCTGCCGCACGGTCTTCCGATGCGGCCAGGAAACGGACGGATTCGGGCACGTAGATGTAACCCAGCACGGCCGACAGCAGCGTCAGCACGCCGCAGGCAACCAGTGGCACCTGCCAGCCGAAGGGGAGCAGCATGCCGCCAGCCAGCGCCGCCATGCCGGCCCCCACCCCGTGGAAGCTGCCGATGATCAGCGAATTGCGATGCCGTGCCTGGCCCGATGCATATTCCGATGCGATGGCGAAGATGTTGGGGATCGCGCCACCGATGAAGACGAAGGCGATGGCCCTTTGCGCAATGAACACCGGCAGGCTTTCGGACATGGCACTGGTCAGGGTCAGCACGCCGAAGGCTATCGTGCACCACATGATGACCGGGCGCCGCCCATAGGTGTCGGCCAGTGGTGCCAGCAGATAGGTGCCGGCGATCTGCCCGATCGCCTGGAACATGAACACCATCGAGAAATAGGCCAGGGTGACGTCGAATTCCCGGGCCATCGGCGAAATGATCACGCCCAGGACATAGACATCCATCGCCTCGATCGCGGCCATCAGCCCGCAGACCAGAACCACCCGGTTGGAAAACGCCTTGGGCTTCTTCAGTTCGAAGAACTGATCGAGGCTCTGGACTGACTGCATGGCAACGATACCTTCGTGTTCTGGAACAAGGGTTCCGGCTGGTGGTTACCCTGGCGGTTTCAGCCGAGGAAGTTTTCCAGGTGATCGAACGACCTTGCGGCCATTTCGCGGCCGTGGTCGCCCGACAGCGCCCGCGGGCGGCTGCCCAGGTAGAAGCGTTCGTACAGCGTGTTGCGACCGGCCAGCGCCGATCCGGCAAAGTCCCAGGCCATCCGGAACAGGCGGCTGCGCTCTTCGGCGCTCACCCCGTTGGCCCCGGGGAGGTAACGGTTGAGCAGGGGCGCCATTGCCGGGTTGCGGAAAGCCTCCAGCGATGGCGTTGCCAGCATGTTGTGCGATCCGATCTGGATCAGGATTTCCTGCGTGCGGACCATCCACGGCGCCATCGAGGAACGGATGGCATTGGTGGGCTTCTCGTCGGGGAAGAAGGCCCCGTTGCCGAAATCGCGGGCATTGGCCTCCGCCGCGCGGGTGGCGGCGCGCGTCAGCCGCGAGAATGTCAGGATCTCGCCCAGCATGGCCGCGACATCGGCCCGCTTGGATACGTTCATGGCATTGGCCATGGCTGACCCCAGCTGGTAGGCAAACTCCAGCTTCACCGCGGCCCGGGTGGTGGTCTGGTGCTGGATGTTCGCAGCCCAGCCGCTGCGCACCAGGCTGTTGTGGGTCTTGACGTCGCCATCGATGAACACGCGGTCGAGCGGCACTTCCACCTCGTCGAAGATCAGGAAGGTATCCTGTTCGTCGAAGCGCGACGAGAACGGGGCATCCTCGCGGCTGCGGGGCACACCGTAGTGATCGCGGCAAACCTGGATCAGGCCCCTGGTGTTGACCGGGATGGAGAACATCAGGGCATAGTCGCGGGCATGGTCGGGCAGGGCCTCGCCGCCCGGATAGACGAACATCTCGTCCGCAAAGGGACCATAGGTTGCCAGCACCTTTGCCCCGCTGACGATGATGCTGGATGGCGTGCGGCGCACGACGCGCAGGGCAAGGTCGGCGTTCATGCCTTCCACCCCGCCATGGGCCTTGTCGATGGTGGGATGGATAATGGTGTGCGTCATCGCCAGGTCGCCGGCGACAACCTCGCGGTAGAAGGCGCGCAGGCGGTCGGCGGATGTCGGGTCCTCGCTGTTGCGGAACACGTCTTCGCGGGCAACGAATCCGGCCAGGGTACCGTTCAGGTAATCGGGCGTGCGGCCCAGCGTGCCGCAGGAATAGCGCGCGATGCGATCATAGCAGCGATGGCGCGCCCGCAGGTCCTCATGGTTGCGCGGGACGATCAGGCTGGCGGCCATTTCATCGCCGCTGTCGGGATCGATCGCCACGCAATCGTCACGATGCTCGACCTGCCAGTCGAAGTAGCCGGCCATGCCGTCGATCGAGCCCTGCAGCGCCGGGATTTCGGACAAGGCAAGCTCCTTGTCGCCGAACCACAGCTTGCGACCGTCGTTCAATCCCGCCTTGTACTGCTCGCCATTGCGCACCGCCATCTTCGTATCCCTCGTCTTTTCTGGTTATCGGGCACAGGCCGGCGTTCTGGCCTGCCTGTGCCATTGTATGTTTCTATGTTCAGTCGTCGTCGTCCGTCGCCAGTTCGGGCGGGACCGGCGGGCGCGGCGGGCGTGGCGGCGGAAGCCGCATCTCGCCCTTCCACGGAACATCGTCACGGGTCTGCCAGGCGTTGACATAAAGGGTCTTGAACACCCAGCCGCTGTCCGTGCGCACCACGATGTCGTCGCGCGTGCCAAGGCCGAACACGAAGTTCGTATTGTACTCGGTGTTGAACTGGACGATCTGGTTGAAGCACTTCACCCGCGCCTTGTCGGGCGTCTTGGGAAAGAACCGGAAGTGATTGAACAGGTGCTGGCGGCCGTACCACCAGGCCGGCCTGCCGTACCACATCTTCTGGATGTTCTCGAGAATGGCGGCATGGCCCTGCACCCGCCCCTGCCACAGGTGGTCGAACCAGCCGTCCTCAGCGAAGCAGGCAACCAGTTCGTCGGCGTCTGCCAGGTCGAGCGCCCAGGCATAGCGGGCATAGAGTTCGATGATATCCAGCCGGTCTTCGGCCGACAGCTTCAGGGTCGATGACATGATCCTAGTTCCCGTCATTGGTGTTGCCGACTACCTGCCTGACAAAGTCGCCAAGCGGCCCGCCAAGGGTATCGACCTTGCTCCCCAGCAGGAAGATGGAGGAGAGGTGGTTGTGCCCGGCCTGGTAGATTACAGCAGGCAAGCGCCGGTCGCGTGCGAACAGGGCTTGGAGCAGCAGCAGGGCCTGGCCCTGGAAGTCCGGCGGATCGTATTCGCACACGCCAACCAGCAGCGGGACGAAGCAGTTCTCGACCAGCCCCTGCAACGAAGAGCGCTCCGCATAGAGGCTGTCGTCGGTGCCGAAATAGGCGTGCTTGGGCGGATTGTCGTCGGCGGTGACCATGTCGTAGAGGCCCGACAGGAAGACCCCTGCCGCAACGCCGCCCCCTTCGACCAGGTGCAGGGTGGGATGCGCCAGGTAGGTTGCGGCGTGGACCGCCCCGGCTGATTGGCCGACCAGGACAATGCGTGCCGCATCAAGGCCGTGGGCCGCCCCTTCGGCATGGAGCCAGGCGATGGCGGCGGCAATGTCCTGCGATCCGGCCGGGTAGCCGTGGCTTGGCGCGAGGCGATAGGTCATGGCCACGCAGGCGGCGCCCAGGCTGCGCGCCCAGGCAGCAACGTTGCCATAGAATGGCGCTCCGTCGGGCGAGGCCTTGTCCCCGCCGATGAACCCGCCGCCATGGACATAGATCACCACCGGGCTGAGCCCGGCCCGTCCATCGGCACCATAGAGATCCAGCCGGTGTCGCGGATCCGGCCCATAGGCCAGGTCGCGGATCACCGGCAGGCTCGCCACCCCGGCTGCATCGTGCATGGGGATGGCAAGCGCGCGGGTCTGGCGGGCCACGTCCATGTCGAACTGCTGGCCCATGTCGCGGATCGCGCGGGCCAGTTCGTGCGGCAGGGTCATGGATTGGCAACCCAGTTGCCATGGAAGGCCTTGGGCGCATCGAACGGCAGCCTGGCGATGGCCAGCGGCTCGGCCGAAAGGTCGCGCGTGTCGAGCACGACGAGGTCGGCCCGGTTTTCGCCGTGGCGGCTGACCACACCGATCAGGAAGCCGTCGCCTTCCGGCGCGTCGGCCGAGCGGGGCACGAAGATCGGCTCGCCCGAAGCCCCGCCGACCAGCTGGTGCTTGGTGAATTCGCCGGTTTCCCAGTCGAGGCGGGCAAGCCCGTCGGGCAGCATCATGAAGCCGACGCGATACTTCGACATGGCATAGCGCGGATCGCAGCGCGGCATTTCGCCCACGGCACCCGGGAAGGGGGCGATGGTGAATTCCTCGGACGGCGAGGAGAGGTCGAAAGTCAGGCGGCTGACCGTGGCAATGGAATCGGCAATCTCGGTGTCATTGCCGTTCACGTCCTTGAAGAAACGGAAGCCGTTACCGTGGCTTATCGTGCAGTCGAGGATAACCTTGTCGCCATCGGTATAGGCATTCATGATGTGGCCCATGAAGGCGTGGGGCATCTTGAACCAGCGCATGTCACTGGCGCTGCCATCGCGCGGCATGATCCCGAAGCAGCAGGGCAGGTCCGGATCGAAGGCGTAGAAATCACCGCCGGCCTTGATCCGCTCCAGGTCGGCGGTCAGCGGCATGACCGGGAAGATCACGTGCTCGCGGGTTACGGCGAAATCGTGGGTGAGGCCCGGATACGGACCCTTGAACCATTCCTGGCGGACCAGTTCGCCCCTAGCGTCGATGACCTGCAGGCAGATGTCGTGGTTGACAATGTCGCCGCTGGCAAAGAAACCGTGCGACCACCATTCGCCGGTCACGGGGTCCAGCTTGGGGTGGGCAGTCACGGCCCTGGCCTGAAGCTTTCCGCCGAAATCCCAGGTGCCAATGGTTTCCAGCGTCGCCGGATCCAGTTCGGTCGGGTGGCTGTCCTCGCGCAGGGCGAACAGCCGCCCGGCATGCATCCAGGCATTGGTGTTGGCCGTGTTGTCGCGGTCCTTGGCACCGGCCACCGAGGGGTCATCGGTATAGGCATTGCGGTACTTGCCGAACAGGCGCCGGCGCGCCGCACGCTCCAGCTGGTAGCGCTCGGTCCGCACATAGCGGCAGGAGAAATCGACATGGCCGTTGGCGATCGCCCACTTCTGCACGATGCCGTCGCCGTTGATGATGTTGTCGCCTTCCAGCGTCGGGTAGAACGAATTCGGCCCGCTGCGGTAGAATGTCCCGTCCAGCTCCGCGGGCAGTTCGCCCTCCACCTCGAGGTCGAACACGTCGGCCTCGTAACGGGCCGATTTCACTGGTCCGAAGAAACCGGCGATCTCATGAAATTTCTCAGGCACTCACCCCTCCTTGACTCCTATCAAGTGACATATTTCATATTTTGTCTCACTGGTAAAGAGGCAAATCTTCCTCGCCGCGCAGCCGGCGCGTGCAATAGAGTTGCGTCAAAACATGTATTTTTTCAGGTATTTGCGTTATCCCTGCTGACATGATGTCGCGGACGCCTTGAGTTTGCCGACGCGGCATCCTATGGTCATGGGTTCGTAGATTGGAAGATTTCTGTCATGGTGACGCACACACAAGCCGATACCGATTCCACCAGGGAGCGGATTCTGGAAGCCGCGGAAGAGGTTTTCCGCCGGTTCGGCCCGGACAAGACCCGGGTGGTGGACGTGGCCCGCCATCTCGGGATGAGCCATGGCAACATCTATCGTCACTTCGGCAGCAAGGCCGAGATGCAGGATGCCGTGGCAGAGCGCTGGCTGAACGACATCACCACCCCGCTCGACCAGGTGGTGAACGGACGCGGAAAGGCCTCGGACAGGATCCGGCTGTGGGTCGAATCGTTGATCGCCGCAAAGCGCAAGCGGCTGGACCAAGACCCTGAAATGTTTGCAACTTATAGCGCCCTTGCGCAGACTTCGCGACACGTGATCAAGGACCATGTCGATCATCTTCGGGCCCAGCTGTGCCTGATCATTGCCGATGGCGTGCGCGACGGGGAGTTCAAGGTGAAGGACCCGACCAAGGCGGCCAGGGCCGTGCACGAGGCAACCATGCGCTACCACCACCCGTTCTTCGTTTCCCGCAACGAACAGAACAGTGACGGCCTGCAGGTTGTCCTGAACCTGGTGATCGCGGGCCTGAAGGCTGGCGTCATCTAGCCACCCGTTGTTGGCAGAGTGTAATTTGTGTCATTTGCAGGACATCGTCACCAACTGGCGAGGGGCCTGCAGTGCGTTACCGGGCGGCCCTGGCGCGCCTGTGTGGGGTGACGCGGCGTCTTCCCGCCTGACAACAAGGCGTTAGCTTCGCACCCGCCACCAACTCCCCGATCCGGCCCTGTCCGGGGCGAACGAATCACGCATAGCGGGTTGCAGACGCCATAATATATTACGTTTTTACAATGCGTTATCTGAAAAATGGCCGGCCAAGCCCGAAGACCCAGAGGATGGGCCGACCGGTCGCGGGCCATCCGGCACCAGCCCGCACAGGCTTCGCCGGACGACACTTTTTCCCGGGAAACCAACCCTCCCCACCTCCCAACAACGATATCAATTGACAGAAAACAGATTCTGTCTACTGAATAGGTGAGGACAACAAGATGGGAGGATACCATGAGGTCGGGATCACGGCGGGCGCAGCTCGCGGGAATCTTGAGTGGAGTTGCAGCAGCAGCATTGCTGGTACCGGCGCAGGCCGCGGCGCAGCAGGCTGACGAACAGGCCGCAGAGCCGGCATCGGGACTGGGTGACATCATCGTCACCGCACAGCGCTATGATTCGCTGCTGCAGGACACCCCGATGTCCATCGTGGCGGTGGATGCCGAAGCGCTGGCGGCACGCGGCGTCGATTCGCTCGCCGGCTTCGATGCCTTCATTCCCAACGTGAGCATCGGCGGGACCGCGGCCCAGGGCAGCGCGATCGCCAACTTCGCCATCCGCGGTATCGGCGGCGCACCGCTGGGCGCTGTTACCCAGGAGAGCGCGGTCGGCATCTATGTCGACGACATCCTGCTGGCCCGCCCCAACGGCGCGCTGCTCGACCTGCTCGACGTTGAACGGGTCGAAGTGCTGCGCGGACCGCAGGGCACGCTGTTCGGCCGTAACACCGCCGGTGGCGCAATCCGCTACATCACCCGCCAGCCGAGCGACCAGCTTGAAGGCAACGTCCGCTTCGTGGCCGGCTCGCGTGACCGGTTCGACCTGTCGGCCGTGCTCAACGTGCCGCTGGGCGATATCGCGGCAATCCGCCTGTCCGGTTCGCACCGAAGCCAGGACGGCTATGTCCGCCGGGTGATCGACGATACCTACCTCGGCGAAACCAACTCGACGACCTTCCGCGGCCAGCTGCGCCTGACGCCGACCAGCCGCCTGACGATCGACCTCGCCGCCAACTACATCAGCACGCGCGACAACGGCAGCCCGACAATCAGCAATTCCTATTCGCCGACCGACGTGTTCGTCGCCGCGCTCTATGCCACACCGGTACCGGGCGATCCGCCGCCGATCCCGGCCAACTTCAATTCGATGCGGGCGATCGCGCCGCTGTCGGTCTCGCCCTCGGGCTATACCAATGCGGCCAGCGATTTCGCGTTCTATACCAGCCAGGTGACCGGCCGCTATGAAGTCTACGGCGGCCTCGATCCCGACCTGAACGATTTCGAGAGCTACGGCTTCAGCGGCGTGATCGCCTACGAGCTGACCGACGACATCACGATCAAGTCGCTGACCAGCTACCAGGACCTGGCCCAGATCCAGAACCAGGACTGGGACCGCCTGCCGATCCCGATCCTGCAGATGCGCACCAACATCGACATCGACTACTACACGCAGGAACTTCAGGTGGCCGGCCGGTCGTTCGATGATCGCCTGCAATGGGTCGTGGGCGGCTTCTATTACAAGGACGATGCCATCGATGCCAAGCGCCGGTTCGATGCCAACTTCGGCGCGAACAGCGCGCTGCGGGGCGATGTCGGCCAGGGCTATGTGGAAATCAAGGACATCACCACCGAAAGTCTGGCCTTCTTCGGGCAGGGCACCTTCAATATCACCGACGACCTCAGCCTGACCGCCGGCGCCCGCTGGGGCCGCGACAGCAAGGACTATACCTCGCTGCGCGACGGTCGCGGCCAGGTCTGTCTTGCAAATGGCGTGGAAGTTGCGGCCGTGGGCACCCCCGCCAACTGCCCGCCGGGTTCGGTCGCAACCGTCACACCGCGGTCAGTGTCGAACAGCTGGTCCAACATCTCCCCGCGCTTCAGCCTCGAATATCGCTGGTCGCCGGAAGTCATGACCTATGTGTCCGCGGCCAAGGGCTTCAAGGGCGGTGGCTTCAACGATACGGTGCAGGTGCGCTGCTTCCGTTCGTCGCTGCCCGATTGCGGCCTCAGCGAATACCAGCCGGAAAACCTGTGGACCTACGAAGCGGGTATCCGGTCCGACCTGCTTGACCGCAACCTGCGGCTCAACATTACCGGCTTCCTGACCAAGTACACCGACCAGCAGCTCCTGGTGCTCGATTCCGGCCCGCCGCCGCTGCAGTACACCATCAACTCGGATTCGACGGTCAAGGGATTCGAAGTCGAAATGCTGGCTGCCCCGGTCGAAGGGCTGATACTGAGCGCCAACCTGGGCTATGTCGACGCATCGTACGACGAGGTGACCAACGGCATCTCCGGTCCGCCGGCGATTACTCCCGAAACGCCGTTCTTCCGCAGTCCGAAGTGGTCCTATTCGCTGGGCGCCCAGTACGAAATGGCCATGGCCAACGATGCCGAGCTGGTGTTCGACCTCAACTATGGCTGGAAGGCATCGCAGGCCAGCACCACGAACCCGCAGAACATGGTGATCCTGCCGTCATACGGCCTGCTGAACGGGCGGATTTCCTACCGCGCGGCGGCCGGATGGACGCTGTCGCTCTACGGCAAGAACCTGACGGACGAGTACTACCTGACCAACGGCTTCGATCCGTCCGGCCCGAGCAGCAAGCCATCGCCCGGCCTGACCGGAAACCGGCATGACCGCGTGTTCGGGTTCAACATGCTCGACCTGGGTGCGCCAAGGGAGCTCGGCATCGAGCTGAACTTCGCCTTCTGATCCGGCACCGGGGCAGGGACAGGCTGCATGGCCTGCCCTTGCCCCGGGCCACATCCAAGCCGCCAATCACCAGGCTTCGCGGCCGGCGGCGCATTCGTTCTCCGGCGTTCTCCGGGCCACGCCCCGGCAAGGACGCGAAACCGGGAAGCACCAAGACAATGCAAGCAAGCTACGCAAGGCCTTACCTGTGGATCGACGGCGAAAAGATCTACGCCAGTGACCGCGCCGCCCGGCCGGTGATCAATCCCTCGAACGAGGAAGCGATCGGCGAGGTCCCCTTGGCGACCAAGGCCGACCTCGACCGTGCCGTGGCCGCCTCCAAGGCTGCCCACAAGGTGTGGAGCGGCATGTCGGCCTATGACCGCGCCAGGATCATGCGCCGCGCCGCCGACATCATCCGCGAGCGCAGCGAGGAGATCGCCGTCCAGATGACGCTGGAGCAGGGCAAGCCCCTGCCCGAGGCCAGGGGCGAGATCGCCGGCACGCCGGATTTCCTCGACTGGGATGCGGATGAGGGGCGCCGGACCTATGGCCGGATCATCCCCTCGCGGGTGCAGAACCAGCTGCAGATGGTGGTCAAGGTTCCGATCGGGCCGGTCGCCACCTTCACGCCTTGGAACTACCCGTTCATGATCCCGGTGCGCAAGATCAGCTCGGTGCTGGCGGCAGGCTGTTCGTGCATCATCAAGCCCGCCGAAGAAACGCCCAATTCGACGCTGGCCATCGCCGAGGCTTTCGAGGAAGCCGGACTTCCGCGCGGCGTGCTGCAGGTGGTGTTCGGGGAACCGCGCGAAGTCTCCCAGCACTTGCTCACCGCGCCCGAGATCAAGGGCTTCGCCTTCACCGGATCGACAGCGGTCGGCGCACAGCTCGCCTCGCTGGCGGCGCTGCAGGTCAAGCGGTCGGTGATGGAACTGGGTGGCCATGCCCCGATCCTGGTGTTCGAGGATGCCGATGCCGAACAGATCGCCAAGCTGGTACGCCAGCGCAAGTTCCGCAATGCCGGACAAGGCTGCATCTCGCCGACCCGCTTCTACATCCATGAATCGATCTATGAACGCTTCACCAGGACCGTGGGCGAGCTGGTCGATACCATGAAGGTCGGCGATGGCTTTGCCGAAGGCACCGACATGGGGCCGCTGGCCCATGACCGCCGCGTACCCTTCCTCGAAGGACTGGTGGAAGACGCTGCCAGCCATGGCGCGCGGGTGATTACCGGGGGTGAGCGGGTGGGCAACCGCGGCTATTTCTTCCGCCCCACCGTTCTGGCCGACGTGCCCGACACGGCGCGGATCATGACCGAGGAACCGTTCGGCCCGGTCATTGCCCTCAACAGCTTCCGCACCTTCGACGAAGCGATCGAGAAGGCCAATTCCACCCAGTATGGCCTGTCCGCCTATTGCTTCACCAACGACAACGCGCGGGCCATCGCTGCCGGCACGCTGCTGAACGCCGGCATGATCGGCATCAACAGCTTTGCCGTGGGCGCGCCGACCTCGATCGCCTCGCCCGAAACACCGTTCGGGGGCATGAACATGTCGGGCTATGGCTCGGAAGGCGGCAGCGAGGGGCTGGAGCCCTACCTCGACACCAAGTTCATCAGCCAGTTCTGAAGCCCAGTCACGTTGAAAGCTCCCAGCCGATGAAGATCGACGTCCACTGCCACATGACCAATCGCGCCTTCTATGACCGGCTGGAGGCGATGCCGGGCGTGACCATCGACCGGCGCCCGGCCGGGGTCCATTTCCTGAAGCGAAACGGCAGCAACTGGCTCCCCTTCAGGGACCAGATGTTCGATCCCGGAGACCTGCTGCGCGACATGGACCGCAAGGGCATCGACATGCGCGTACTGTCGCTGTCGACCCCCAGCGTCTACGAGTTCGAGCCCGAGGAGCGGATCGCCGCCTGCCGCGAGCAGAACGACATGATCATTGCCCGCGTGGCGCAGGATTTCGACCGGCTGCGCGCGGTCATCACCCTGCCGCTGCCCGACATAGAGGCCTCGCTGGCGGAACTGGAGCGGGTGCGCTCCGCTCCCGGGATCGTGGGCATGGCACTGGGCTCCAACCTCAATGGCGTGGCGCTGAGCGATCCCGTGCTCGAACCCCTGTGGCAACGGCTCGACGAGTTGCGCATGCCGGTGATCGAGCATCCGATGGTGCCAACCTTCGTGGGCGCGATGGACGAGTATGCCCTGGGCGTCAGGGTCGGCTTCCTGTTCGATACCAGCCTTGCCATTGCCCGGATGATCTATGCCGGCGT
>CAZTED010000011.1:0-13953 GCA_964612175.1 uncultured Sphingomonadaceae bacterium | reverse complement strand
TCGGCTTCCTGTTCGATACCAGCCTTGCCATTGCCCGGATGATCTATGCCGGCGTATTCGAGCGCAACCCCAACTTCCCCTTCGTGGTGGCCCACACCGGGGCCGGCTTCGTCGACATGATCGAACGGCTCGACAACGGCTTTCGCAACTATGCCGACTGCCAGCAGCATATCACCCGCCTGCCGAGCGACTATGCCCGGCGGTTCTGGTATGACAGCTGCTCGTTCTTCCCGCCGTTCATCGAGATGGTGCGCCAGTTCGCCGGTACCGAAAAGCTGATGTTCGGGACCGATTACCCCTTCATCGACCTCGGCAGCGACCACCTCGACCAGATGACCTTCACCCCGGCCGACCGGGCGGCGATCATGGGTGGCAACGCCCGCGCGCTGTTCGGCATCTGATCCCGTATAGGGGCAGGGCCGGGTAATGCGGGCACCCATTCCTTCTGCCGATCCGCTGCTGCTCGCCCGGCATTTCGAAGCCGCGCCGGGCATCGCCGGGGTGCGCCTGCTGGCGGAAAGCTTCGCGGCAGCCAGCCCGGAGACGGTGGCGGCCGTGCTCGATGAAGCGGCCAGGTTCGCAGGCGAGCGCCTCGAACCGCTCAACCTGGCGATGGACAGCCACCCGGTTCGCATCATCGATGGCCGGGTGAAGACCGCTCCCGGCCATGCCGGTGCCTGGGCAGAATTCATCGCCGGCGGCTGGCCGACGCTCGACCATGGTGTCGAGTTCGGGGGGCAGGAACTGCCGCTCGCGCTCGGCCTGGCGGTGCAGGAAGTGTTCGACCGGGCCTGCCCCGCCTTCGGCATGCTCCCCGTGGCCCAGCGCTCTGCCGCACGCCTGATCGCGGCATTCGGCAGCGAGGCCGACAAGGCGCAATGGCTGCCCGGGCTCGCCAGCGGCGAGATCGGCGCGACCATCTGCATTTCCGAAGCCGGGGCAGGCAGCGACGTCATGCAGATGACGAGCCGAGCCAGCCAGGATGCCGCAGGGCGCTGGACAGTGACCGGCGAGAAATGCTGGATCAGCTATGGCGACCATGACCTGACCGGCCGCATCGTCCACTGCGTGCTCGCCCGCACCGATCCGCCCGGGACGGCCCGGCCCGAAGTCAGCCTGTTCCTGGTCGAAGGCGCCGACGCCCAGCCCGGCCGCGTGGTGGTGCGGAGGATCGAGGAGAAGCTGGGGCTGCACGGCTCGCCAACCTGCTCGCTCGGCTTCGACGGAGCCACGGCGGTCCTCCTTGGCGCGCCGGCGCGGGGGCTGGCCCAGATGTTCGTGATGATCACCCAGATGCGGCTGTCGGTGGGCGCGATGGGCCTGGGGATCGCCAGCGCGGCAGCCGACGTGGCCATCGCCTATGCTGCGGAACGGCGCCAGGGCGGTCCTCCGGGATCGCCCCGGCCGATCGACAGCCATCCCGATGTGCGCCGTCAGCTGCTGGAGATGGATGCGCGCGCGCAATTGCTGCGGGCCCTGATCCTGGCCACGGCCAACTTCGCGGACATGGCCCTCGCCGGGAGCGATGAAGACCAGCGCAAGGCCGACGAGGCATTGGTCCAGTACCTGCTGCCGATCATCAAGACCGCCGGGGCCGATGCCGCGTTCCACAATGCCAGCGGCGCGATCCAGGTGCTGGGCGGTGCCGGATACACCCGGGAATGGCCGGTCGAGCAGATGCTGCGCGATGCCCGGGTCCTGTCCGTGTTCGAAGGCACTTCGGGAATCCAGGCGCTGGACCTGCTCCATCGCCGCGTGCTGCGCGACAACCGTGGCTTCGCCCGGTTCCTCGCACTGGCCCGCGATACGGCGGGCAGCGGGCCGCTGGCGGCCTGCCTTGACCGGCTGGAAGATGCCGCAAGCCTGCTGGGCGATCGGGCGGGCCAGCCGGGCGAGGCGGAAGCAGGGGCGAGCGCCTTCCTCGACCTTGCCATCCTCGCCGCACTGGGCTGGATGGCCGCATGTCTGGCAGACCTGCCCGATGAAGGGGACGGCAGCCGGCGCATGCGCGCGGCGGGCCGCTACTGGCTGGCAAGGATCGATGCCCGCTCCGCCCTCTGCCGGGCAGAGGCCATCGCCGGCGCCGCGCCACTTGCACTGTTCGACGACATCGTCACCGGATGAGGCCCCGGTGACTTGGCCGGCCGCACAACTGCGCCATTCTGCAGTCGCAGGGCGCCCTATGGAAAAAATCGGTTAGCTTGTCGGACTGTCTGGTGCGCGGCGCGGCCCGGAGCGGACTAGTCTCTGTGCGGCAGTTCCCATTTCAATGGGAAAGTAGTGGGAAAAACACGCGCAATTCGCCAGATTTCACGGGGCGGGCCGCTGACATCGCGTTCAAGTTGTACGAGATGACCGGTCGTTTCCCAGATCGCCGTTCGTGGGAAGTTTCGCGCCATCGCGGGAGCCGGACCTTGGCCCTTCGACCTGCGCTGACTGGTCGCTCCACAAGGACGGCGAGCGGGTCGGGGACAGGCATGCTGGCAGCCCGAACGCGGCCTGGCGCGATGGTCCGGGAGACGTTCAGGGCACGCTGGCGAGAATATCCATAGCCGATTTCAGGGTTGGCGGAATGGTGCGGAGCCCGGGAATCCCGAACGACGCGGCAAACGAGGCGTCGTCTTCCAGAATCTGGAACACAATGCTTTTCAATCAATGTTCTTAGGCTTCTCCAGCCATCTTGCCAGCGCGCCATAATGCGCCCTGGCCACGGCGACCTCTCTCGCGTTGGAGGTCACCATGAGCGACATGGCCGTATCCCTCTATCGCCATCGCGAGCTCAGCGTCGCGTGGCGCGATCCGGCATCCCTGAGGCGTAACCCGAACAACCCTCGCCACCATTCGAAGGACCAGCTGCACAAGCTCAGGGCCTCGCTCCGCGAGTTCGGGTTCACCAACCCGATCCTTATCGACGAGCATGACATGGTGCTGTGCGGCCACGGCATCTTCCTTGGCGCGCCAGTGCAGATATCTCTGGTGGAGGAGCTCTGACAGAGCCTCTGGACGATGCCGCCGACTGCGTTCACACTAAGGAGGCTGGGTGTGATAGGTAACCGATGTCCGAATTGAACACTAAGCCTTGGATCAGCGCGCAAGATCAGCCGAACGCATCGCTGACATCTCTTTCTTCTTAAATGGCCTAACCCGCTGACGGCTCGAATTGGGCCGATCGTGGACTGTCCGGCTTTGGTCGTTCGAAACGCCTGACGGGACATTCGGCTGACGATCCCACTGCTGACATTCGGCGGACATACGGCGTGACCCAAAACCGGATGCGAGGATCCAAGGGGCATTTACTTCCGCAACATTCTGCGATGCCGCCCCCGCCAGAAACAGTCATAACTCCACACGTGCGGCAGGCGCTTACGCTCTTGGAAAAGCGACGCGGCCAATGCAGACTGCCTGCAAACATTATGCTGCGGCCATTCGTGCACGGGGGGGATGACAATCATGACCATTTCTTGGCTCTATTCTCGCCTTCTTCCCGCGCTGCTCCTGATGGTCACCGGGGGAGTCGCCATCGCTCAGGATCATGCCGAGCACTTGGATGCGCCTGAAGCGATGAGGCGAACCGTGATGTGGTCTGACGCCTCGTCATGGCCTGAAGGCCGTGTGCCGCGTGCCGGCGATGCAGTGACCATCGGCAGGGATTTGGAAGTTGTACTTGATGTAGATGCGCCGGGCCTGCGCAGCCTGACCATCCAGGGCAAGCTGACCTTTTCGGATGAGCGAGACATCAGTCTTGAAAGCGAATGGATCTATGTGCCCGGCGGCGAACTGCAGATCGGTACTGAGGTAAGACCCTATCGCCACAGGGCAACCATTACCCTGACCGACAATGTGAAGGACGAGAACGTCAACACCATGGGCGACCGCGGCATCTTGCTGATGCGCGGCACGCTCAACCTGCATGGCAACCGCA
Source organism: uncultured Sphingomonadaceae bacterium (assembly GCA_964612175.1). Taxonomy (GTDB): domain Bacteria; phylum Pseudomonadota; class Alphaproteobacteria; order Sphingomonadales; family Sphingomonadaceae; genus Alteraurantiacibacter. The sequence goes on along the minus strand of CAZTED010000011.1, from coordinate 10,031 downwards.
CCCACACCTGGTCCAAGCTGTCGGCCACGGCGGCGGCCGGCGCGACCTCGATCGAGGTGCTCGACGCGAGCGGCTGGCGCGCGGGCGACGAGATCGTCCTGGCATCAACCGACTTCAACCCCCTCCAAGCCGAACGCCGCACTGTGACCGCGGTCAACGGCAACCGGCTCAGCTTTGCCCAGCCGCTCGAATACATGCACTTCGGTGAGATCACGTTCGGGGTGGACGAGCGCGGCGAGGTGGGCCTGCTGACGCGCAACATCCTCATTCAGGCTTCGGAGGACGCCAACGAGAACTACTTTGGCGGGCACATCATGGCCATGGTGGGCTCTCGGATGTTCGTAGATAGCGTGGAGCTCAACCGGATGGGCCAGCACCTGACGCTGGCGCGCTACCCGATCCACTGGCACCTGATCGGCGAAGGTCAGGGCCAGTATGTCCGCAACGCATCGATCCGCGACAGCTTCAACCGCTGCGTGACGGTGCACGGCACCAACAACCTGCGCGTGGAGAACAACGTGACCTACAACACCGTGGGCCATTGCTTCTTCATGGAAGACGGGATCGAAACCGGCAATGCATTCGTCAGGAACCTGGCCATCCAGACCAAGTGCCATCCGACATTGGCCTGTGTGCCCATGAACCTTGCCGCCAACGGGGAGAGAGGTCCCGAGTTTGCGGATCGTGCGGCCTACAGGCAAGCCAGCTTCCACGGCGGCAACACCCTGCTGCCTTCCGACAACACCGTGTCGTCCTTCTGGATCACCAACCCGGACAACAGCTACATCGACAATGTGGCTGCGGGCTCCGATCAGGTCGGTTTCTGGCTGTCTATACCCGAACATCCCAACGGCGCCTTCCTGGGTACCGAAGTCGCCGCCAACACCTGGCCGCGCCGCATGCCGCTGCGTGAATTTCGGGGCAATGTGGCCCATTCCAACTTCGACGGGTTCCTGATCGACCGGCACATCGACCAGGACAACACTTTTGGGCTGGCATCCATTCCGTTGCTGCCGCTGAAAGATCCTACCGATCTGGAAAGCGAAGTGATGGAAACACACTTCGAGAACCTGACCGCCTACAAGAACCGCAATGGTGGTCTGTGGGGCCGGGGAGATCTTTACGTGTACAGCAACATGAAACTCGCCGACAATGCCATTGGCATGACGCAGGCCGCAGGTGATATCGGCAGCCTGCCGTTCAGTTCGCTTCTGGTGGACTCTCTGGTTGTTGGCGAGACCGACAATATTGGCAATCCGACGACGCCGGAGGAAGTGGCCTATGGCCGCAGCTTGCCGAAGCCTGCGATCCCGGATTTTCCCATTCGTGGCTACGAATACTATGACTACCGCGATGACGTGGTGAACACGACATTCGTGAATTTCCAGGACAACGATCAGAGAAAAACGGGAGCGCTTTCGTTCCTCCTCTACACGAGCGCGGGACTCAGCACCGGAAGTACAATCAGCGGTGCGCAATTCGTCAACGCCAAGCCGGTCTATTTCCCGGAATACGATCCCAGGTTCGATAATGATAATCGTGGCGGCAATGCATATCGGACCCTGTCGTTTCGCGATCTGGACGGTTCGGTGACCGGCATACCCGGCTCCCAAGTCTTGCTCCACGATGGTGAGAACGACAGCGTCGCCACCGACGACACCTGTGAAATCCGTCCCAGCTGGAACGCCGCTGTATGCACGGGCGATATCGGTCGCCTGAATCTCTCGGATGCCAGAGGAGAACTTCCCGCCGCAGTCGATCTGGAATCCCGTACCGCCCGGTTCGCCCTGCTCTCGTCGCTCGGCCCTAATGCGCCGGACACCCCCCTCGTCCGGGCCCAGCGTGCCGCCCTGTTCAGTCGCCGTGCTCCACAGGCGTCGATCGCGCTTGTTCGCAATGGCAAGGAATTCAAGATCAGCGGCGACCAGAGCACCGTGCGTGCCGGCACCGAGATCCAGGTCAAAACCGAAAGGCCGCAAGTCACTCTCAGTCTAGCCGAAATGGACCAGGGCTCCTGGGTCATTTTTGAATTGCCAGGCTTCAGCCATGCAGCCTCCGGAACCGAACAGAGCGGCATGGATGCGTTGCGCGCAGCGAACGAGACTTCCTACTTCAGGGACGGAGACTCACTCTGGGTCAAACTGGTCGCCGAGCCTCCGGTCATGCCGATTGTTCGTCCAACGGATCTGCAAGCAAGTATAACGGTCAACAGGGAAGACCCCGGAGGCTGATCGAACCGGAGCCACACCTGCATTCGCAACGCGACGGCGGCCTGCCGGAGCAGGTGCTACGCTGGCACGAGAAGTTCTCTTCTCCGCCAGCGCAGCTGACCGAGCATGCATTCTTCGCTGCAGATGCGGTCTAACGGTCTCAACCGACCGACCGCAATGGCTTCAAATTTCAGTGCGTTCTGCCAGAAGCAAAGCGTCCTCCACATCGACGCCCAGATATCGAAACGTGTTTTCGATCTTCGTATGCCCAATTGATATCCGGATCGCGCGGATGTTGCCTAGGTTCTTGCCGGCGTTCCATGCAGTTCGGTGCCGCATGGCTGGGTCGAATCTCGAATTGCCTGTCTTTCGTCTCCTCGGCCGTGATTGGCCGAATGGAGAACGATCGTGGTGCAGCTCTTGGGCCGCTTGCTGAACGGCAGATCCTGGCCGAGAAGACGGCAAGGCCGCCCGACGGTTTCCGGGCGGGTTCAGCCGGGCGCAGTCTGGCCACATGTGGGTGGGGGCGGATGCTGCCTGTCCGGCGGCGGCATCGGTCAGGTTCAGGGGCCTGAAGACATGGCCGCAATCGGGCGATAGGAACTCAGGATGGCCCGGCTGCTTCTGTTCAACAAACCCTTCGGGGTCCTGTCGCAATTCACCGACCGCGGATCGCCAGCGGTTCGCTCGACATTGTCGGACTTCATTGCGGTGAAGGGCGTCTATCCCGCCGGGAGGCTCGATCGGGACAGTGAGGGCCTGCTGCTGCTATGCGACGATGGGCGGCTGCAGGCGCGAATTGCCGATCCACGCTTCAAGCTGCCCAAGACCTACCTCGTGCAGGTCGAAGGCGATCCGCAGGAGCAGGAGCTGGAGCGTTTGCGGCAGGGCGTCCGGCTCAAGGATGGCATGACCCTGCCGGCCGATGTTGCCCGCATTGACGAGCCGGACCTGTGGCCGCGCGATCCGCCGATACGCCAGCGCAAGTCCATTCCCGACAGCTGGCTGAAAATCACCATCCGCGAAGGGCGCAACCGGCAGGTGCGCCGAATGACGGCGGCGGTCGGGTTGCCCACCCTCAGGCTGGTACGCTGGTCGATCGGCGACTGGACTGTCGCGGGATTAGCGCCGGGCCAGTTCGAGGCTATCTCTGTCTAGGCGCGGTCGGCCGCTCGTATAAAGGCAGATCGTCAGGATTCTGGATCCCAATGAATTATCGCCATTCCTTCCATGCTGGTAACAGCGCCGATGTGGTGAAGCATAGCCTGCTGATCGCCCTCGTCCGGGCCTTGCAGCAGAAACCGGGTGCGCTGACCCTGATCGACACCCATGCCGGCTGCGGGCTGTATGACCTTTACGGCGATCAGGCCCAACGCACCGGTGAGGCCGCGCAGGGCGTGCTGCGGGCCCTTGCCGACCCGAACCCCTTGCTGAACGACTACCGCGGTGCCGTGCTGGCGGTGAATGAAGGGGTGAATGCCGGGGCCGAGCCGCGCCTCTACCCCGGAAGCCCACGCATTCTGGCGCAGCTGCTGCGCCCGCAGGATGTCCTGATCCTCAACGAGAAGCATCCCCAGGACGCCATTGCATTGCGCAGCGCGATGCGCGGCACACCCGCTGCCGTGCATGAGCGCGACGCCTATGAGCTATGGCTGGCGATGCTGCCGACCCGAACGCCCCGCGGGGTGGTGGTGGTCGACCCGCCTTACGAGCAGACGGATGAACGCGCCCGCATCACCGCCACCCTCGCCGCCGCTTGCCGCAAATGGGCGCATGGGGTGACGGTGATCTGGTATCCGCTGAAAGACCGCGCCACGCATATGGGCTGGAAGCAGCAGCTCGGCAGGCTGGGCATCCCGAAATTCCTGACCGTGGAGCATTGGCTCTATGATGCCGATCAGCCCGGCATCTATAACGGCGCGGGGCTGTTCATCGTCAACCCGCCCTATGCCTTCACGCAAGGACTGCCGCCACTGCTGGAGGCCCTGCGCGCCGCGCTGGCACCGGAAGGGCACAGGGGCGCGATCACGGCTGATTGGTTGGGCGATTGACATATACCCAAATCGTCCCTTTCTCCCAAAGGAGGACTTGCCGCGCCGGAGGTTGCCAATGAAGCATCTCGCGAGATTCGCTTGATGCCGGATGTTGGCTGGTGAGCATCACTGCAATTGCACCACGTTAACCGTGGAACGCTGGTAGGTCCGCTTTCGCCGCAGCTCTATTGCCGAAGACGCTGGGAACGGCAGCTCAGTCCGAGATCTAGTCATCGAGACCGATTGGTACCCGCGATTGCACTGGCTGCTGTGCCGGGAGGGATGGACAATGAACCACAAGAAGTTCCGGCGGCTTTATCGTGTGGAACGGCTGCAGGTGCGCCGTCGTGGTGGTCGCAAGCGGGTTTTGGACACAAGGGCGCCGATGACGATACTGCAAGGTCCGAACCAGCGCTGGAGCCTTGACTTCGTGTCCGATGCCTTCGCTTGCGGGAGGCGGTTCCTGATTTCCGCCGTGGTCGATGACTACAGCCGGGATCGTGTGCGCCTGATCGCCGACACGTCGATCTCCGGCGCGCGGGTCGGGCGTGAGTTCGATGCGGCGGTCCTCGAGCGCATGGCGCGGCCTCACACGATCGTCAGCGACAATGGCACCGAACTGACCAGCATGGCGATCCTGCGCTGGTCAAAGGAGCGCAATGTCGAGTGGCACTATATCGCGTCGGGCAAGCCCTGATCAGCCGGCTTCCTTGCGCCACTTGGTGGGGCTGCTGCCGAAATGCTGGCGAAAACGACGCGCGAAATGGCTGGGATCGACAAACCCGGCATCGTAAGCAACATCGCTAACCGGATGGTCGTAAGGCAGGGTACGAAGCTTGACGGCGGCATATTGCAGCCGACGTTCGACAAGTTCTGCTCCGAACGTCGAACCTGTCGCAGCGAACAAGCCGTGCAAATGGCGCAGAGATATCCCCGCATCGCGCGCAAGCTCTGCTGGCGTAAGGTCGGGTTCGCGGAACCGTTCGTCTAACTTGCCGAGTAAACGCTCAAGAGTGGATTTCCGGTGGGCCGGACCAAAACCTGCATGAAGGCCAATCAGGCTGAGCAGGCCGCCGATCTGGTCGGCAATGACCGATCGGGGAATGATGCTATCCTGCAAGCCCTGATCGGAAACAAGCCGCAGCAATTCGGCCAGCGGCCTTCCCCAGGCAGATCGGTTTTCCCAAGGCAGGTCGCGCAAAGATTCGGGGCGCGCCATCCAGCTTTTCAGCCAGGCTTCGGGCATATGCATGCTGAGCGCGATGTTATGGCTGCTGCATTCAAATTCATACGGCACCGCATTGCGCAGAAGACCGAAATCTCCCTCGCGGATCAGATCCTCGCGATGGCCTTCGCGTACGATCATGTCGCCGCGTTGCATGTAAACCAGTTCGAACGTCGCTTCGCTGCAATTGCGCACCATCTCGGGTGTCCGGCGAACAATCTGTGGGGTGGTGGACAGCACGTTGACATCGATCGGACCAAGGCAGAATTGCTGCCAATTCGCCTGGAATGGGTGGCTTTGCGCAGCTGTTACGTGCATTTCGGCCATGTTGGCAGCGACGATATCGTTCCAGCGGCCCATCCGCCCGGATCCCGCCAGATTGCTGGTTGACCAGTTCCTGTCCTGCTGCCCTTCCAGGCGTGTCGACATTGACCTTCTCCCGGGCGATGGCCGATGCCTTGTCCGCTCATCTGCTGCATCCAGCACATAACAAAATGGCGCAGCTTATCAAACTGCACTCTCATCCAAGAATTGCTGCACTCCCAGCCGCGCACGGCCAGCCGCAAGGCTGCTAGCCTGCGCCTTCACCGGGAGAGCCATGCAATGTTGACCAGGCGTCGCTTCATACAAAACTCCGTCGCAGGCTCGGGCCTTGCATTGGTTGCAGCCAATGGCGCCTTGGCGGTTGGCCCTGACGGGATGCCCTTGCCTGCAGGGGTTACCCGAAGTGCGTTCCTGTCCGCACTGGATGCGCTGCGCGCCATCGTCGGCCCGCGCAATGTCTTTGCCGATGATAACCAATTGCTTGGCTATCATGATCATTTCGCCATGAAGCCGCTTGCAGCCCATGCCCCATCCGGCGCGGTGGCACCTACCGGCGTCGATCAGATCCAGCGCATTCTGGCCGTTGCGCGCGATCACGGCATTCCGGTCTGGACAATCTCCACCGGGCGCAATCTTGGGTATGGCGGACCGGCCCCGCGCATGCCCGGAACGCTTGTGCTTGATTTGAAGCGCATGAACCGGATCATCGAGGTCAACGAAAAGCATGCCTTCGCAGTGGTCGAGCCCGGCGTTTCCTATGCCGAGCTTTATCGTCACCTCCAGCGCACCGGTTCAAAGTTGTGGATCGATTGTGCCGCGCCGGGATGGGGCGGCGTTGTGGGCAATCTGCTGGACCGCGGTGTGGGCTATACCCCAATGGGCGAACATTTCCTGCAGCAGCAATGCGGAATGCAGGTTGTGCTGTCCGATGGCACGGTGGTCGACACAGGCATGGGTGGGCAGGAAGGCCAGGCGGCGATGCATGTCTATCGTTATGGCAACGGCCCGTGGGTGGACGGGCTATTCACCCAGTCCAACCTTGGCGTGGTTACGCGGCTGGGCGTGCAACTGATGCCAGAGCCACCCGGCTATCGCCCCTATATGGTGACGTTCGCCGACGAAGACGCGATCGAGCCCTTAACCGAGGTGGTCCGCCCACTGAAGCTGACGCAGCTCATCCCCAATGCTGCCACTTCTACTGAACTGCTGTGGGAAGCTGCGGTGGAGCGGCGCAAGGATCATTATTATTCAGGTGATGGCCCGCTGCCCGACAGTGCGCGCCGGGCGATCATGGCTGATCTAGATGTCGGCACCTGGAACTTCTACGGCGCGTTATACGGCACGCCCGAAATCATGGACGCAACATGGGAAGTGCTCCGCGACAGCTTTGCCACCATTCGCGGCGCTCGGTTCTTCAATGCAGAACAGAAGGGACAGACGGCAACCTGGCAGTATCGCGAGAAGCTGATGCGCGGGGAACCGAACATGAGCGAATTCGGAACTGTCGCCTGGATACCCAACGCCGGCCACGTCGGCTTCGGCCCGGTCGTACCGGTCGACGGCGCCTTGGCGCTGCGCCAGTATGTTAAGGTTAGGGAGATGTCGGAAGCGGCAGGCTTCGACTATTTCGGCGAGTTCATCGTCGGCTGGCGCGATATGCACCACATCTTCATGCCGGCCTTCCGGCGTGACCGTCCGCAGGAGAAGGAGCGCCTGCTCGCGCTGATCGATCAACTGATCGACGATGCCACCGCAGACGGGTTTGGCGTCTATCGCACCCACCTCGATTTCATGGACAAGGTGGCCGCATCGTACAGCTGGAACGATGGCGCGCTCGGTCGCTTCAACGCCAGACTGAAGGCGGCGATCGATCCGATAGGCATCCTTGCTCCGGGTAAAAGCGGCATCTGGCCGGCCCAGTTCTGCGAAGGAGACGCCCCATGCGCCTGATCGTCCTTACAGCTTCGCTGGCGTTCGCTGCGGCAGGATTGCTGCTGGCGCATCACGTCGATGCTCAGGAAGAGCCGGAACCCAGCGGGCGGGAATTGTTCGAGATGTGGTGCGCCGACTGCCATGATCCCGGCCCCGGCCATCCCGGCACCTTGCGGATGGAGGGTGATTTCGGCGTCGAGAATTCGGTGCTGCGCGAGATGCAGGCGGTCAACCGCCCGTTGATACACCTCGCTGTCCGGCGCGGGTTTGCGATGATGCCCCCGTTCCGCCCGACCGAAATAACGGACGAGGAACTGGAGCGGATTGCCAGCTACATTCTGGAAGAAGGAGAATAGGCATGGCAATCATCGCGGATCTCCGGCTGGTCGTTGGCAACGATCATGTGCACACTTCGGGTGAGGAAACACTGACCCGCTTGGCCTCCCGCTTTGACGTGCATCCCGGTGTTGCGGTCAATTTTCAGGTGGCCGTCGTTCCGGGCAATGCCGAAGAAGTGCGGCAAGTGGTGGCGTTCGCTCATCGCGCAGGCATGGCGTTGTTGACGGTATTCGGCGCATCCCCGATCGGTGCCTGCCTTTATGGCGAGGGCGACGGATTGATCCTCGACCTTTCCCGTTTGAACCGGATCCTCGAAACAGATGTCGCCAACGGCTATGTGCGGGTCGAACCCGGCGTGACTTACGCCCAACTGGCAGCACATTTTGCCAGCGAAGGCCTACCCTTGTGGGTAGATAGCGAGCGCGATCCGAATGCGTCGATTGCAGGCAGCGTGATGGCCAAGGGCATCGGCTTTACGCCTTATGGCGATCACGCATTGGTGCAATGCGGGGCCGAATTTGCGCTTCCCTATGGCGAGTTGATGCGGACGGGCATGGGCGCCATGCCGGGCAGCACGACGTGGCAAGTCTACAAATATGCGCTGGGGCCCTATGCCGACGGCCTGTCGATCCAGTCCGGCTTGATGGTGCCAACGCAGATGGGTCTATGGGTGATGGGCGAGGTGCCGGCGAAAAGACTGCTGGTGCTAGACATTGCCGATGATGCCGCATTGGCCAATCTGGTCGAAGTCCTGCGGGCGCCGAAGTTTGCCAATATGCTGCCCGGTACAATCAGTATCACGTCGAGTGCGTTCGATGCTGCGCGCTATCCCGTCGATCCTGCGGGTCCCGCCTGGCGGCTGGTCACCGCGCTGTATGGCCTTCCCCACGTGGTTGAGCTGACCGAGGTCGCCGTAATGGGTATGGTTGCCAATCTGACCGGAGTGACCGCGGCGCAAACGGATCAGCTCGTTTCAACCGCTACTTCGGTAAGGGAACGCAGCGCGCTGCTGTTTGGCCAACCGGGGCTGGGGGCTGTGACATTCCCGGCACTTGCCAAGGGCAAAGCGGCCAGCCTGACATTCGTGGCACCGATCGAAGATCGCTTCGCGCAGGAATTGGTCGAGCGAGCGAGCGCAGTGACAACGCGCCTAGGACTGCCGTTGCTCTGCGAATTTTCCCTGGTCGGGCGGGCCTTGCTGCTTCAGCTGCACCTGCCCTACGATGCTGCGGACCCCACCAGTGTCGAGCAACTCGCAGACGCAGCGCGGCAAGTGGCCGCATCCATGCAAGAGTTCGGGATCGGCTTGGCCACGCAAAGTTTCGAGCTCGCGCATCTGGGACTGGTACACAGGCCTGACAGCGGGCTTGCCATGCTCGAAGACCGGATTGTGCAGGCATTGTGCAGTTGAAAGCGCTTTTGCCCGGTGAGGCTAGGCTATCCTCATCCTTGTAGGCGCGCTGACCCTAAAGGCCGGGTGGGATGATCTACGGATGCCATATGTCATCGATGATCGCTGTCGCCCAACTGGCCAAGCGCGAAGGTCGCTGCCGCACTCAGCTGACGCGGTTGCTGCGCCTGTCATGGCTCAGTCCACGGATCATCGAAACGATCGCAACCAGCACCCAGCCCAAGGGGCTGACCCGTCGCACCCTCCTGGTCTGCGACATGCCGATCGACTGGGCCGAGCAGGAGCGGCAGTTCGGCTTCTCACCCTGAGCTGTACATCGACCAGAAAAGTGAGGTGAAGCCGGGTTCTCGGGGACAGAGAATCCGGCATATTCTTGGCTTCTGGCACCACCGGCCAGAGAGTCTCTGGCTTCACCTGCGTTTTGAGGTGCCGCCAAAGCCCGCGGAACTGCGCCATTCCTCGGGCGCAGGGTGCCCTAAGGCGAAAATCGGTTAGCTTGGCTGACTGATTGGTGCGGTCGAGAAGACTCGAACTTCCACGGGCTTTCGCCCACAACG
>CAZTED010000010.1:0-40198 GCA_964612175.1 uncultured Sphingomonadaceae bacterium | reverse complement strand
GAGCATCGCATTCGTAATGCGGGGGTCACAGGTTCGAGTCCTGTAAGCGGCACCATTACCTTGTATCCAGACATCCCCAAAAGCATGAATTTCTGCGGTTTTTGAGCGATACTGCGTCTCTCAACGCGCCGCAGCGCGTCTGGCAATGCCCCCATAATCCAATCATTTTGGGGGCACCCTTGGGGGCATCGGGCGCATAGCAATGAGGCGATGCCCCGCAAGCTGCTGACGAGAAGGACCTCTGCCGGTCTTGCCGGGCGGATTGTCAGCGTCCTTTGAAGTCCGGCTGACGCTTTTCCACCACCGCGGCAACCGCTTCATACTGATCTTCGGTTTGCTGCAGGACTGCCTGGATGCCTGCGCCAATCTCAAGGGCAGTGTGGAGATCGAGATGGGCCGCTTCCCGCAGGAGACGGGTGTTCAGCCTGATCGAGTGGACCGGATGCTGGGCAATCTTCGACGCAATCTTCAGGGCCTCGTCAAGAAGGGTTTCATGGGGGACTACCCCTGAAACAAAGCCAATGCGCAGGGCTTCCTCGGCATCGATGGTTTCGCCGGTGAGGGTAAGCTCTGCCGCCCGCGAGGTACCCAGGATCCTGTTGAGGAACCAGGCACCGCCAGCCGCGGAGGCAAGGCCAAGCTTGATGAAACTCTCGGCAAACCTTGCCTTCTGCGACGCGATGCGGATCGTGCACATGGCGGCGATATCCATCCCCGCACCCATCGCCGGGCCGTTGACCGCCGCGATCACCGGCACGTCCAGGCTGTACAGCGACTTTGCGATCGTCTGGACGCCATAGATGTAGGTATTGCGGATTTCCGCAGCGTTGCCGGCAAAATGGTTGGCCCGATTGTACATGTCCTTGATGTTCCCGCCGGCGCAGAACACATCACCGGCAGCCGTCAGTATGGCGCATTTCACGGACAGATCGGCATTGATCGCGGCGCATTCGGCAGCAATTGCCTTGTGCAGACCGGCGCTCAACGCGTTGCGCGTATCCGGATCGTCGATTGTCATGATGGCAATATGGCCTTCGCGCCGAACTTTCAGGGGGCTGGTCATGGGTGATCTTCTCGATTGAACGACAAGGGATTGCCTGCTTCCCGATCACTTTCGCCGTGAACCGAGAGCAGGCCTTCCACGAGTCCGGGTCTGCATTGCATGCCTGGCATTGAGCCTCGGGGCTGATTCAAGCCACCATAGAGGGGCTTTTCGTCAGAAGCATCACGGACAGGGCGCGATGTCCGGCCACATCGCATATATGCGCGATTGGACCGCGCTGAAGCATTCCTCTTGCCCGGCTCGCGTGAATCCATCCACGCTGGAGACCACTGCGATTGCCCGGGATGCGGGAAAGGACGAGGCCCTTGAACTTTAGCCATATCGTGATCGGCGGAGGGTCTTCAGGCTGCGTCATGGCCAGCCGGCTTTCCGAAAGCAGTGCCAACAGGGTTCTGCTGCTTGAAGCGGGCCCGGATATGCCGCCGGGACAGGAAGCGGCCAGTATCCTCGATAGCTATCCGGGCAGCGCCTATCTGGACGCACGGTTTGTCTGGATGGATCGGCGGGTGACAGTGGCCCCCCTGGGTAATCGGGAACCCGGGCAGACCGCGCCGCAACGGCGTTACGAGCAAGGGCGGGTCATTGGCGGCAGTTCCGCCATTAATGGCCAGATGGCCAACCGCGGTGTTCCCGGGGATTACAACGAATGGGAGCGGCGCGGGGCCGCGGGCTGGGCCTGGGATGATGTGCTGCCCTATTTCTGCAAGCTGGAACGCGATCTGGATTTCGCTGGTCCGCTGCACGGGCAGGACGGCCCCCTGCCGATCCGGCGTGTCCCGATGACCGATTGGCCCAAGCAGGCCGTCGCATTTTCGCAGGCGCTTGCCGAAGCCGGCCTTCCGTTCCTGGCCGACCAGAATGGCGATTTCGGCGACGGACATTACCCGATTACCATTTCGAACATCGATGATCATCGCGTGACCACGGCGATGGCCTGGCTCACGCCGGAAGTCAGGGCGCGGCCCAATCTCGTGATCCGTACCGGGTGTGTCGTAAGGGACATCTGTTTCGACAGCAGCAAGGCCACCGGCGTTCGGCTGGAAAGCGGCGAAGTGATCAATGCGCCGGACATCATCGTGTGTTCAGGCGCCCTCGCAACACCGGAACTGCTGTTGCGCAATGGTATCGGGGCAGGAGACGAGCTCAGGGCCTTCGGCCTTGAAGTGCGGTCGCATCAGCCGGGCGTTGGCCGTGGCCTTTGCGATCATCCTTCGGTCGCGATCGCCAGCTTTCTGCGGCCGGCGGCCCGGCTCAAGGGACGCAGGCGCCATATCTACCTTGGCATGCGCTGGTCGACAGACGAGGAGCACTATCCTGCCGGTGACATGTCGGCGCTGGTTTCCACCAAGGCCGCCTGGCACGCCGTTGGCGAGCGCCTGGGCACCTTGGCGCTCTGGATCAATCGTCCAGCATCCGAGGATGGGAGCGTCAGGCTGGTTTCCGCTGATCCGGCAGTAGCCGCATCGGTAGAGTTCAACCTCCTGTCCGACCGGCGGGATATCGAAAGACTGAAGGCAGGATTTCGCAAGATGGCTGCAGTGCATCTTGCACCGGTTCTGCAAGGGGTTGTTTCCGATGCCTTTCCGGCAAGCTACAGCGAGAAAGTCCGCCAGGTCGGCACCATCAACCTGCGCAACCGCATTCTGACCGGAATCGCGGCAAGCTTTCTGGATGGTCCTGCTTGGATGCGGCGCAAGTTCCTGGAACTGGCGGTGATGGAAGGCGAGACGCTGGCCACGCTGCTTGCGGATGACGACAGGCTGGAGACGTTTGTCCAATCCGCTGTCGCCGGGATCTGGCATGCCAGCTGCTCGTGCCGGATGGGCGCGCCGGACGATATCATGGCTCCGCTCGATCCCCAGGGCCGCGTGAAAGGCGTTTCAGGCCTTTGGGTGGCCGATGCATCGGCCTTTCCGGCCATTCCAAGCGCAAACACCAATATTCCGACCATCATGCTCGCGGAAAAGATTGCCGATCATATCCTAGAAAAATCGATCTAATCATTCTTCCTGAATATATAATGATAAAGCTTTGCAATTCTAATTGCGGGATGGGGAAATCGTGATCAGCAATCCAGCGAATTCCGAGCAGACGCAGTATAATGTTGGATTCAGAAGTTATTGGACCTTGTTTGTCCTTTTGCTTGTTGCGATTTATAACTTCATTGATCGCCAGGTTATATACATCCTCATAGAGCCTATCCGCGTTGACATGGAAATGTCCGATACGCAGGTCGGCCTGCTGACCGGGCTGAGCTTTGCCCTCGTCTACGGGATAGCCGGCCTGTGGGTCGCGCGGCTGGCAGATCGGCATCCGCGCCACCTGATCATTGCTGCCTCGATCATTGTATGGAGTGCGGCCACCGCGCTCGGGGGCCTGGCCAATACCTATTGGCAACTGCTGCTGTCACGGCTGGGCGTGGCCGCAGGGGAATCCGGTTCGACCCCCGCTGCACACAGCCTGATTGCAACCTTGTTCCCCCCCGAGCGCCGGGCCTTTACCATAGCCTTCCTGGGGTGCGGCGCCCCCATTGGTGTGCTGATCGGTTATGTAGGCGGCGGATGGCTGGCCACCAACCTGACCTGGCGCGAAGCCCTGATCTGGGCAGGCGTGCCGGGCTTCTTTCTGGCCCTGCTGGTGCTGACGACAATCAAGGATCCGTTGCGCAGCCAGTCCACAAGGGAACAGCAGCCCAAGGGAGGCATGGCCGCCCTGATGAAGCTTTCGATCTTCCGCCACATGATGGCGGCCGCAGGCATCTTTGCCGCAAGCGCCTATGCCCTGGCGGCGTTCCAGCCATCGTTCCTCATCAGGCTGCACGGCCTGACACCTGCCGAGGCCGGCCTTGCACTGGGCCTGGTTCACGGCGTTGGCGGCGGGATCGGAGCGCTGCTTGGCGGCTATCTGGCTGATCGCCTGGGCGCCAGGGACGTGCGCTGGCGGCAATGGGTTCCGGCTGTGGGCGCACTGGTTTCCGTGCCGCTGACCGTGGCGGCGCTGCTCGTTGATGATGGCCACCTTGCTGCCGCGCTGATGGCCGGCTCGGTCATTGGCGGGCTGCTGTATGTGGCGCCGACCTTTGGCCTTGCCCAATCCATCGCGCCGGTCTGGGCCCGGGCCACGGCATCTGCATTGCTCCTGCTCTCTGTCAGTGTACTCGGCCAATCCTGCGGACCACTGCTCACCGGCGTCATTTCCGATTGGCTGCGGCCTGCCTATGGAGAGGAAGGCTTGCGAATGGCGCTGTTCATTGCGCCGGTGCTGCAACTCTGGTCAGCCGTGCATTTCTGGATTGCAGGCACGAAATTGCGGGGCATCAAGCTGACCTGACTGGTTTTTCTTCCGGGAAGGGCAACGAACTCCGGCGATCATCTTGCCGGCAAGGCGTCGCGACATGCGCACTGCATGCCGGACCCTTTCCTGCACATTGCATCATATCCTTGATCGATTACGCGATCGGCTTTGAGCGGCCCCGGATTGCAGGTAAAAGCAGTTAGACGATTTTCGTGAGATTTGACCCGGCCTTCCAGGCACCTAAAATGTCTTGACGGGCTACATATTAAAATAATCAGAGACTGATTGTGATGGGAATCTGATCAATTCCGTGGAATAGGAATTTTCTCTCTAAAAGAATTCAAGCAGACTAAGATATATAGTCTTAAGAAATTTATAAAAATTCAATGCACTGGGAGGGTGTTTATTATGAAGTACACGAAGCTCATGGCTGGCGCTGCATTTTTTCCTGCGTTGGTAATTGCCACCCCGGTTATCGCGCAGGATGCCGAAGGGGCCTCGCAATCCGGCGTCGATGAGATCATCGTCACGGCGCGCAAGACAAGCGAAAGCCTGCAGATCACGCCGGTCGCAGTCACGGCCATCACGGGTGAAGCGCTGGCCAACCAGCAGATTGTCGGCATCCAGCAACTCCAGGCGACCACGCCGAACCTGACCTTCTCCAGCGCGATTGCGCAGCCCGGTTCTTCGACGGTCTTCATTCGCGGCCAGGGTTCGTCCGACGGCCTGATCGCAATCGACCAGGCGGTTGGTGTATATATCGACGGCGTCTATGCGGCGCGCTCGACCGGCGGTGCGACCGACCTGTTCGACGTTTCGCAGGTGGAAGTTCTGCGCGGCCCGCAGGGGACCCTGTTCGGCCGCAACACGACCGGCGGTGCGATCAACATCATCCCCAACAGGCCGACCGACAATTTCGAGGGGTCCGCACGGATCGATTACGGCAATTACAACACCTTCCTTGCCCAGGCGATGCTGAACGTCCCGATCGCGACCGGCCTTGCGCTTCGCGCTGCCTACCAGCACCGCGAGCATGACGGCTATGGACACAACGTCACGCTCAATGTGCCGCTGGGCGATCTCAACTCCGAATACGGCCGTATCTCGCTCTCGTTCGAACCGGTGGGGAGCAGTTTCTCCGCCCTGATTTCGGCAGATTTTTCGGATTTCAAGAACTCGGGTGAATTGATCGGGCTGAAGTCCTATTCGGCACCGAATGCATTCGCACCGACCGAACTCCTGGCCGCAGCCTGCGGTACGCAGAGCATCCCGGAAAACCTGCCGGCGCAGACGGCTGGTTTCCTTGGCGGTCTGAAATCCGGAGCCATCCCGCTGTGCCCGACGCTGGCTGTGCGTCCCGGCCCGGTCTCCACCTATATCTATGGGCAGAACGGCAATACCGACATCTACCGGACATTCGGCAATACCCCCACCTATGGCGAGTCAGGCACCTACGGGGTGTCCGGCGTCCTCGAGTATGAATTCTCCGATGCGGCTGTTGTGAAATCCACGACAGCCTGGCGCGGGGTCAGCCTGGAATCCCGTACCGACAACGACGGTACGCCATACACCTTCACCGGTGGCCTTGGGGCGATTCCGGGCATCTATGCGGGCAATCCGGGCAACCAGATCGAACAGGACCAGTTCTCGCAGGAACTGCAGCTGTCGGGTGACCTGGGCCAGTTCCAGTACATCCTTGGCGGGTTCTACTTCGTCGAGAATGGTACGGACCGGTCGGACAGCGGCAGCCTGTTCCCGCTCAGCCCGTCGGTCGCGACGGTGGACGGTGTGGTGCGCAACGAAAGCATCGCGGGCTACGGCCAGCTGATCTTCAATGTGACCGATACACTGCGCCTGACCGGCGGCCTGCGCTATACCGAGGATCAGCGCGACCTGGTCATCCGCAACCGGGACACCAACCTGCTGACCGGTGCGGTGACCTCGTCGCTCGGCACGGTGGCTGATGGCTTGCTTGACGGGGATGCAAACGATCCGTTCCGCGCCACGTTTACCCGCAGCTTCAGCTATTGGTCCTATCTGCTGAGCGCGGACTGGCAGGCGACGAACAACCTGTTCTTCTATGCCAAGACCAGCCGGTCACAGCGTGCCGGCGGCCTGAATACCCGCGCCGTCGCCGGCGGCATCCCGCCGATCAGCTTCCTGCCGGAAGTTGTGACCGACTATGAAATCGGGGCCAAGATCGACGTCCTGGATCGCCGTGTCCGCCTGAACCTCGCGGCATTCGATTCCGACGTCAACAACGTCCAGAGGAACCTGGCAGGCGCCGTTGGAACCCGCCTGGTGGGTGGCGCAGCCAATGCGGCCGAGGCGCGCATTCGCGGCCTTGAGGCCGAACTGACGATCGCGCCGATCGATGGCCTGTCCTTTGGTGCAAACCTTGGCTATACTGATGCAAAGTACAACCGCTTCATAAACATCGATGGCTCGGATTTCTCCGATGCCGAGTTCCCCTACACGCCGGAAGTGACCCTCGGCCTGTTTGGTGACTATTCGGTGGAAGTCGGTCCGGGCAGGCTGAAGCTGCATGCCGATTATTCCTGGCGCAGCAAGACCTACCATACCGCGCTTGCCGCAAGCACGGCGCAAAGGGTTGGCAGAACCCCGGCCGAGATCGAGGCTATCAGCAATGCCTTGCAGGAAACCGCATCGCTGCCTTCCTATGGCCTGCTCAACGCCCGCATTGCATTCGAATTTGATGATCCGAACATCGAATTGGCTCTCTATGCGCGCAACATTACCAAGTCGCAGTATTTTACCCGACTGCTCGCAGTCGAAAACACACCCCTAGCCTTCACCAGCTACATGCCTGGTGATCCGCGCACTTACGGGGCGAGTGTTTCGATCCGCTTCTGATCATTGCGGGGATCAAGGAAGGGGGGCAGCGATTTTCGCCGCTCCCCTTTTTTTGGCCGGAAGCCAGGCACGGTCGCCACGATTGCCGCGCCGCCAGCTGGTCGCCCGGATCGCTGCCGGGCGGCACCCATTGGCCATGATGCCGCTTTCAATCACATGGATGCTGCATTCCGGCCCGAAGCTGCCTTGGCCGCGAAGAAGCGTTTACGGCGGGCAATGGCGGGCTAGGTTCATCGCCAATGGGCTGCTGCCGGAACCCGGCTCGCAGCCATATCGTCGAGAGGGATGAGGTGATGGGGCAGGACATGCGGCAACTGGGCAAGACGGCGCTGATCACCGGTGCCGCCGGCGGCATAGGCCAGGAGCTTGCGCGATGCTTTGCACGTGATGGTTATGAGCTTGTGATTTCCTCACGCGACGAAGCCCGATTGCGCGCACTTGCAGGCCAGCTCCAGGAGGAGTTCGGTAGCCGGGTTCATTGCATCGCCAGCGATATCGCCACCGAACAGGGGGTCATGCACCTGATCCGGGAAACCGACAGACTGGGCTTGGACATCGATGTCCTGGTCAACAATGCGGGATACGGTCTTGTCGGGTTGCTGCATGAGAGCGATGTGCCGGATCAACTGGCAATGCTGTACGTCAACACGACTGCGCTGACGATGCTGACCACCCATTTCTGGCCAGGAATGATCCGGCGCGGGCGTGGCGGATTGTTGAATGTTGCTTCAGGCGCCGCCTTTCAGCCCTGCCCGTTCATGGCGGTCTACGCTGCCGCGAAGGCATATACCCTGTCAGTGACCGAAGCGCTGTGGGAGGAGGCCCGCGGAACGGGTGTCCATGTCTCCTGCCTGTGCCCGGGGCCGACCGAATCAGGTTTCCATACCCGCTCGGGGACCGACGCCAGCACGGTTGGCAAGGGCCCGATGCAAACGGCACGGGAGGTGGCGGAGCTTGGCTATGCAGCCCTTTTTGCCAACAGGCGGGTCATTGTCCCGGGCTTTGGCAACCGCGTTAAGGCGGTGATGGGCACCCTGTTGCCCAATGCGCTTATCATGAAAGGCGTCCGCAAGGTCTTTACCTGACACCGGGGCGAGCGCGAGGCAGTAGGCCTGGTCGATAGCCAGCTCTTCAGCGCCCCCGTCACTCAAACGCCCACGAGGATTCAAGATGTTCAGCAAACCCCAGTCATCCGAACCACCAGTCCTTGGCGGCGAACAGATCGCCCAGTTCGTCAAGGACCATGGGTACCGCCATATCTTTGCGCTGCCCGGAAGCTCGATGACAGCAGCCACCTATGCCTTTCAGAAGAGCGGCGCGGAATATGTGCCGGCCATTCATGAATCGGTGACCGTGGCCATGGCCGATGGCTATGCCCGCGTAGCCGGCTCGTCCTTTTCCATGCTCTACATGATGCCCGGCGTCGCCAATGGCCTGGGCAATCTCTACAATGCCTGGAAGGATGAAACGCCGATGCTGGTGCTTTCTTCCCAGCAGAGCACGCGCTTGCGCAGCCCGATGGACTGGACCGTATGCGAGGGCGACCTGGTCGGGATGACCCGGCCCTATACCCGCCTGTCGCACGAACTGGCGCCCGATATGCCCCTGCGCCCTTGGCTGGACCATGCGCGGCAGGTGTCGCTGGGACCGCTTCCGGGGCCGACGTTCCTGGCGCTGCAGGAAAATGTGATCGAAGAACCCCAGCCGGTTGAGCGCGGCCGGATATCGATGCGCCCTGCGCTTGCCGTTCCCGACCTTGGCGAGATCGCCAAGGCCTTGCGCACGGCAGAGCGCCCGTTGATCATCGTCGGAGGACAGCTCGCGCGGTGGGGAGGGGCCCGCGCGATCGAGCGGCTGTCAAGCGAACAGGCCATTCCCATGGCCTACGAAGCAGCTTTCAGCGACCGGCTGGGCGCGGCTCCGGGACACCCCAACATGCTGGGCAACATCATTGGCAGAGCTGCCCCGATGGAGCAGGATGCGGACGTGGTGCTGGCTATTGGCTGCCGGTTCATGGCCGAGGCGCATGTCCGGCCGCTACCCTGGTTTCCCAGGGCCCGGTTCATTGCCCACATCAATGTCGATCCGACCAAGCTGGAAGCGAGCCAGTCGGTTGACTGGGCAGTGGCCTGTGACCCGGGCGCCGCAGCAGCGGTGCTGGCCGACCTGCTTGCCGCAAATCCGGCCAGCGCAGAGCTGAAGGAGGCAAGGAGCCAGCGCCTGGCGGCACATCGCAGCCAGAAGGGCGTCGGCTACATGGGCATGATCCCAGGCACGCTGGAGGCGGTGGAACCGTTGCGCGATGCGCTGGACCATGGCTGGCTTGTTGACGAATCCACATCGGGCCTGTTCGCGCTGCAGGACCGGCTGACCGCAACCGATGGCAGCCGGTACATCGGCACAAGTGGTTCCTCCCTGGGATGGGGTACCGGTGCCGCGGTTGGCGTGGCGCTGGCCTCCGGTGAACCGGTCACGCTGGTGATCGGCGATGGATCGCTGCGCTTCAGTGCGCTGGGCTTGTGGAACATGGCGGCGTGCAAGGTACCTGTCACCATCGTGGTCCTGGACAATGGCGGCTATGGCTCGACGCGGATGTTCGAGCGGTTTCACGTGCAGAAGCTCGGGCCCGCCGGAGAGGCCCAGGGTGTTGGCTATCTTGGCAGCGACCTGCGCCATCTGGGGCCGAGCGTCAAATCCATCATCGAAGGTTTTGGCATCCCATGCATGACCCCGGAACCCGGCGATGACATGCGCAAGGCGATGATGACCGCCTGGGAAAAGGGCAGGACTGGCCCGGTCGCCATTGTCCTGCCGGTCGATTTCAACGGCTGAACAGGGTGTCGCCGCCGTCCCTTAAATGACCGGCCATTGGCGCGGTGCAGGTCAAGGCGTGGATGGCTGCCGTGCGCCCCGCACCAGCCGCCCCGGAAGTGCGCCCGTGGCGGAGCCTTCGCGGTAGGTCACCACGCCGCTCAGCATGGTCAGGGCATAGCCGGTCGCGGCCTGATGCAGACGCTTTCCTCCGGAAGGCAGGTCGGCAGCAACGGTTGGGCGGCGCAGCTCAAGCGAAGCAAGATCGATCACGTTGAGGTCCGCCTTGTATCCCGGCGCGATCACGCCACGATCGCCAAGCCCCACCGACATCGCCGGGTCCAGCGTCAGCTTGCGGATGATGGATGGCAGATTGGCATGGTCCGTCGCCAGTCGCTGGGCCAGGGTGAAGCTGGGATAGGCTGCGTCGCAGATCATGCCATAATGGGCGCCGCCGTCACCCAGGCTGATCACGCTGTCATTTCGATCCAGCAGGCATTCGGTCCGCGCAATGTAATCGGCCGGCTCGCTCTGGAACGCCACGAGGATGGCACGGCCTTCGTCGGCGAGCAGGGCATCGTAGATGACTTCGTCGATCGTCATGCCTGATCGCTCGGCTCTTGCGCCAAGACTTTGATCCTCGCGCAGGCAATAATCGACAGGGTCGGACAGCGCATAGAGGTGGGACCGGAGCGACACGATCTGCACGAACATCGGGTTGGGGTCATCCGGGCGCTCGGCCAGCAGCCTGCGCCGGAAATCGGGGTCCCGCATCCTTTCCACCTTTTCGGAAAGGGGCAGGTGGGCGATTTCCCGGTAGCTGGGATTGAGCGAAAACGGATGATAGCTCAGGTCCAGTCCGAACAGCACGCCCAGCGGCCGCGGCAGGAAATGCGCCTTGATGTCCAGTCCGGCGTGCGCGGCATCATCCATCTCGGCCAGGAACACCGGAATTGTCTCTGCCGGACAGACGAGCGAGAAGTTGACGGGGCGACCGCTTTCCCGGGCCACCTTTCGCAATACCGCGAACTCACCCTGCGGCTCGCCGTCCAGCCGCAACACGCATTGAAACACGCCCGATCCGGCTTGCTTCAAGCCTTCACCCAGGGCGATCAGCTCCTGCTCAGGGCTGTTAACCGAAGGGGCCAGCGCGCCGCTGCGAAACCTGTGAAACAGATTGCGCGAGGTCGAGACGCCCAGTGCGCCGGCCTCGATGGCCTCCGTTGTCAGGCGACGCATTTGCGCAAGATCATCGGCGGTTGCCGGTTCAAGGTCAGCGCCACGCTGACCCATGACATAGATGCGCAAGGGACTGTGTGGAAGCTGCGCCGCGAAATCCACATCGGCCTGCCGGCGATCGAGTGCATCGAGATAATCGGGAAAGGTCGACCAGTTCCACGGAAGCCCCTGCGCCATCACGACTTCAGGAATGTCCTCGACACCTTCCATCAGCTTTACCGCAAGCTCCCGGTCATCGGGCCTGACCGGCGCAAAGCCCACGCCGCAGTTTCCCATCACGACGGTGGTCACCCCATGGCTGGACGAAGGTGCCATCCGCGTTTCCCATGTGATCTGGCCGTCATAATGGGAATGGGCATCGACGAAGCCCGGCGTTACGATCTTGCCAGCGGCGTCGATTTCCTCCCGCGCCGTGCTGTCCAGTTGTCCGACGTGCACGATGCGCTGTCCGGAAATGGCCACGTCTGCCACGAACGGTGGCCGGCCGGTGCCATCGACGATGAGCCCACCCCTTATGGCAACGTCATATCTGTGTTCCACGGCCTAATCCTCGTCATTTACCCAGCGCATATAGCGCTGGAATGGCAAAAATCCGTCGTGCGGCAGGCCTATGTCGATATTGGCGGCACTGCCCAGCGTCACGATGCGCTGCACCCCACGCGCGGCCAAGGCATTGCGCAGGCCGACCTTGCGTGAGGCAGGGAAGACCCCGACTGTTTGCGTGGCCACATTGGCCTGGTTGATGGCGTCTTCCAGATTCTGGACAGGCACCACATTGACCACGCGCCCGTCGGGGTGAAAATCCACCGGTTCTGTCGAACGGATCACGATCCCCGAGCCATCGGTCTTGCCAAACACCCGGTAATGGGGGGCAAGATCGCGCAGCGCATCGATCTCCTCCTTGATCGCCCCGCGCAAGGGGCGACCGCAAGCAGAAGCGAAGGGCCGTTCCACGGCCATTTGCCTGTGCAGTGCCTCACAGTAGGCATCAACCTGTTCCACCGTTCCCTCGACGAACTGGAACCGGCTGGAGGTGCAAGCCTGCTGATCCATTACAGTGGCATCGATGGCTCCACGTTCCGCCGCTTCGGCCTGCGACGCCGCCGATTGGTGGATTTCCCTGCCAATCAGCGAGATGGAGGTTTTCGGATCGAACGACACCAGTTCAAAGCCGGGACCGACATATTCCTTGGCGGACCTGATGGTGGCCTCACCACCCCATGCAACCAGCTTGTCGAAGTAGACGGGGCGGAACAGCAGCGATTCCACTGCCCGATCGCCGCCCCGCCAGTAAGCGGCTGAAAAGGATCGGGCAGTGGGATGGCCGGGGGCGACAGCGGAAAGTCCCTGCAAGATGGCCGCCGCGGTGAACAGGTCGTTCGACGGCAGCTTGATCAGGTGCACCCCCTTGGTGATCGCACCGCGCAAGATGGTCAGCGCGGTCACGCCAGCGGCATTGCCGGCGACGACGTGGATCAGCCGGGGCGGGAAAGCACGGCTGCGCACTGCCCGTCCGTCGGGCGTGGTAACTTCCCGCCACCCGTCCAGCGCATCGGAGCCGCCCAGTTCCTGATCGATGGCGAACTGCATCCAGTCCCGACGGAAGAGGGCGCCAAGATAGCGATAACTTCGTTCCAGCAGTGCCGGCTCCAGGGTGGAAAGCGGGAGGCTGGCCCGATAGGCCTGCTCGACTGCCCCATCCGGATCGCGCGTGAGCCAGTCGCCCAGGGCAACCAGGATATCCAGTATCTCGTCTGTGGGCACATCGGCGGCGGGCGGCGGTGCCGAGCGCGGCCACACGAGATCCGACAGGTTGAGTTCCGGCGTCACGAAACGACCATGGTCAACCGCCGATCCGTGCAGCATTACGCCCTTGATGACGTGGGGGACGGCAGGCACATCAGGCGCGCTCATGCCGACAGGGCTCCCTTGACATAGCTGTCGATGGTGCCCGCACAGCTGATCTGGTCATCGCCGGTCTGGCTGAAGCGCTGGATGGTATCGAGAATGGTTGGGCCACGCCGACCGCAGGGGCAGTGGGACGAGAAATCGACCTCGGTGCGATCGCCGCTGATCAACCCGCCCCAGCGCCCTTCGTAAACGAGATCCAGGAAGCCGAAGCGACCCGCAACCACGCCTTCGCTGGCATGGATCAGCCGTTCACCGGAATCATCCAGCAACAGCATGATCAGGCCGGGCGGCACATGATACCGCAAGGCTTCGCAACGCGGCATCAACTGGGCCATTTCGGTCATGGCATAGCCATTGGGGCGGTGGACCTTGCCGAAAAAGCGATCGACCTGTTCCTTGTAATCATCGGGAAGCGTCACGTTCTTCAAGCCACCGCCCACACTGATGCGCGATTCCGGGTGCCAGTCCCCATCCTTGATGCCCAGTTCCCGGGCCCGCTGGATGGTCTGCATCACCTGTGCCCAGAACCCGCCCATCACGATCGGTTCATGCCGATTGGCCAGCAAGGCTTCGGTAAATTCTGCCATGGCCGCCTGCCCGGCCTTTGCCTTTTCGGCGGCGCGGGCCCTGAAGGCCGCGATCTCTTCCGGCGATGCATCGCCATCTGCCATACGTTGGCTGAATACGGCAGTGTCGGTCGCTTCGGACAGGAGGAGCGGCGGCATCCTGAAAGGATGGAACTCACCGGGCCGCGCCCACATTTCACCCACCATCTGGGCAATCTCGACCGATCCGTTGAACCCTTCGGCAGGACCAGCCCAGAACACCTTGCGGCTCTTGTCCGGCATCGGCCCCGGCCAGCTCATCCCGACCCTTAAGTGCCGGTATTTGCGTGCCCGATCTTCGGGCGTGCTATCCAGGAACGAGTTCTTTCCGGTCGTCCCGGTGGACGCCAGGATACCGTGTCCATTGGCCTTCAGCCGGTCGAGAAAATCATCGATCGTATCGACGCCGGTCAGATCGATGTTGCGCGGGTCGCGGGTGCACAAGGTGTTCAACCATTGCAGCATCCGGTCCCATTTCTTGCCAGTGACGAACGATTGCGGGTAGGATTTGTAGGCCGTGTGCGCAAAGAGCAGCGGGACAATGTCTTCCAGCGAGCGGATTTCATCGATCCCGGCTTCCTGCGCCCTGCGCTCCAGCACGGGGATCGTCTGGCGTTGCTCCTGAAACAGCGCATTTGCCGCCTCGATGCGCAAGGGCAGCAGGTCTGCTTCGGCATGGTCAAAGGGATCAGCGTCCTCGATCATGTCCAGCAAACGGTCCCGGGCGGACGGATTGTGGATCGATTGCTGCGTCATGATTGCGAATTCCTCTCCAGGATTATGATGCAGTGGTAACGCTCAGGCTGATGCACGGGCCTGCGCGACCGGACCCTATCCGGAAATGGCCGACATGCGATCCGCTCTCCTAAATCTGCCCGGGTGCAGCTCGGCCTGCCACCGCTGGCCTGCAGGATATTGCAGCATCTGGCTGAGGAAGTGAAAGTGGCGTCTCACCGGCCTGCAAAGTGAGCACATATGTGTCGCGGCTTTGCTCTAAGCGGATCGCCCGGTGCCGCTCCTGCGACAATTTGGTGCAAGCGCACGGCCCTTGGCCCACTTGGCACGAGGGACCGGCGGGGGTAGTCTGTAACCTGAACGGATCAGCATCGCCCGTCGTTGGCGGGATGCGCAATAAATCGGGAGACAGTTCATGGCCTTTTCGGTCACCATCAATGGCGAGACGCGCGAGATCGACGCGCCAGCCGAAATGCCGCTGCTGTGGGCCCTGCGGCAGGAACTGGGGATGACCGGCACGAAGTTCGGCTGCGGCATCGGCATGTGCGGTGCCTGCACGGTCCATGTCGACGGGCAGGCCACGCGCTCGTGCGCGCTGCCGGTCGGGTCGATCGGGGACCGCCAGGTTACCACGATCGAGCACCTCGGGCAGACCCCGGTGGGTCAGGCGCTGCAGCAGGCATGGCTGGACGAGGACGTGATGCAGTGCGGCTATTGCCAGGCAGGCCAGCTGATGACGGCAACGGCCCTGCTCAACCGCAATCCCAGCCCAAGCGATACCGAGATCAGCAGCGCCATGCAGGGCAACATCTGCCGCTGCGCCTGCTACACCCGGATCCACCGCGCCATCGCGCAGGTCGCGGCGGAGGGCCCGGTCAATGTTTAAGGACAAGGCCATGACTTCCGGCCCCGCCCTGGGCCGCCGTTCGTTCCTCAAGGTGACGGCGCTTGCCGGTGGCGGCCTGGCCCTGTCCGCCAGCTTCCCGATGACGGCGCGGGCCACTTCGGGAGAGGCGGCAGCGGCAGAGCTGAACGCCTTCATCACCATCAACCCCGACAACACCATCACCATCGTCGGCAAGAACCCGGAGATCGGCCAGGGCATCAAGACCATGCTGCCCATGCTCATTGCCGAGGAACTGGATGCCGACTGGGACCAGGTGCAGATCGTCCAGGGCCACACCGATGGGGCCAGGTACGGCCCGCAGGTTGCCGGGGGCAGCTTTGCCACCCCGATGAACTGGATCCCGATGCGCCAGACCGGTGCCGCAGCCCGCACAATGCTGCTTGGTGCGGCCTCGGCGCGCTGGGGCGTGCCGGTTAGCGAGCTCACCACCGAACCTTCCGTGGTGGTCCATGCCGCCTCCGGCCGCCGCGCCACCTATGGCGAGCTGGCCGGCGACGCCGCCCTGCTGCCCGTGCCGGATCCCGCCGGCGTTCGCCTGAAGGATGCCGCCAGCTTCCGCATCATCGGCCGCGCAATCGGCGGGATCGACAGCCCCAGGATCGTCCGGGGTGAGCCGATCTTCGGCGTCGACACACAGCTTCCCGGCATGGTCTATGCCGCCTACGAGCGTTCGCCCGTGTTCGGCGCGCGGCTCGTTTCTGCCGATGTCGAGGCCGCCAAGGCGCAGCCCGGCGTGATCGATGCCTTTGTCATCGAGGGCAATGGCAACGCCGAGGAACTGGTTCCCGGCGTGGCGGTGATCGGCCGCAACTGGTGGTACGCCAACAAGGCCCGCGCCGCGCTCAACGTCCAGTGGGACAACGGCGAATGGGCCGAGCACTCGACCGCACGCTATGCGGAACAGGCCCGCGCAGCCATGGCAGGCGGCCAGCCGCAGGAAGTGTTCAGCGAAAAGGGCGATGTCGACGCGGCGCTCGCATCCTCGGCGCAGGTCATCGAAGGGGAGTATTCCTATCCCTTCCTCGCCCACGTGGCGATGGAACCGATGAACTGCACCGCGCTGATGCGCGATGACGGCGTGATGGAGATGTGGGCGCCCAGCCAGCTGCCGCAGGACGGCCAGCAGGCGGTGGCGCGGTACCTTGGCGTGACGCCGGACAAGGTCTCGGTGCACATCACCCGCATGGGCGGCGGCTTCGGGCGGCGGCTCAACAACGACTACATGGTGCAG
The DNA here is from genome assembly GCA_964612175.1 of uncultured Sphingomonadaceae bacterium. Classification (GTDB taxonomy): domain Bacteria; phylum Pseudomonadota; class Alphaproteobacteria; order Sphingomonadales; family Sphingomonadaceae; genus Alteraurantiacibacter. Next base: position 23,528 of record CAZTED010000010.1, on the reverse strand, counting down.
GTGGCGGCCATTGCCCGGGCCATGCCCGGCACCCCGGTCCAGCTGATCTGGAGCCGCGAGGACGACGTGCGTTCGGACTTCTACCGTCCGGCCGGCTGGCACAAGCTGCGCGCAGGGATCGATGCCGATGGCAAGATCACCGGGATCGAGGACCATTTCGTGACCTTCGACCTGGGTGGCGGCGGGTTAAATCCGGCGGCGATGGCAGCAGACGAGTTCCCCGCAAAGTTCGTGCCCAACGTGCGCTATGCGCAGACCAAGATGCGCACAGCCGTGCCGATGGGCGCGCTTCGCGCACCCACGTCCAACGCCGTCGCCTTCGTTTTCCAGAGTTTCCTCGATGAAGTGGCCCATGCCAGCGAGCGCGACCTGCCTGCCCTCTTGCTCGACATCGTCGAGGGGGCTGAGCCGGAAGGGACGGTGATGGGCTTTCTCGGCCCGATGGCAGGGTTCGACCCGCGCCGCCTGCGCGCCGTGACACGCAAGGTAATGGACATGGCCAGCTGGGGCCAGCCGGTGGCCGAGGGCCACGCGCTGGGCTTTGGCTACTACTACAGCCACCAGGGCTATTTCGCCGAAGTGGTGGAAGCCAGCCTGAACGACCGCAACCAGGTGGTGGTGCACAATGTGTGGGTAGCCGGCGACGTGGGCGCGCACATCATCAACCCGCACGGGGCGATGAACCAGGTGGAAGGCTCGATCATCGAAGGCATCGGCCAGGCGCTGCAACTGGCGGTGGAGATCGAAGGGGGCGCGGCAAAGCAGTCCAACTTCCACAACTACCCGTTGCCACGCATGCCGATGACGCCCGTGATCCACACCGAATTCGTGCTGAGCGACAACCCGCCCACCGGACTTGGCGAACCGGCCCTGCCGCCGGTTATCCCGGCGCTGACCAACGCCCTGTTTGCCCTTACCGGCAAGCGGGTGCGCAGCCTGCCGATCGACACCTCGCTGTTTGCCTGATGCGCTAGCCGAGGCGGACCACTTCCCCGGCGAGGCGGTCCACTTCGGCGGCGTCATGGCTGACCAGCAGGATCGGCACGGCCAGTTCATCGCGAAGCTGCTCGATCAGCGCCCGGATGCCCTCGGCCCGTTCCGGGTCGAGGGAGGCCAGCGGCTCGTCGAGCAGGAGGAAGCGCGGCGCCGCCAACAGCGCGCGGCCGATCGCCACCCGCCGCACCTCGCCGCCTGACAGCGTGGCCGGCCAGCGCTGCAGCAGATCGCCGATGCCGAGCAGGTCGATTGCCCGGCCATGGTCGATGATCGCGTCCCTGCCCCGGGCCAGCCGCTCGCCATAGGCAAGATTGGCTGCCACCTTCATGTGCGGGAACAGCCGCGCGTCCTGGAACACATAGCCGGCATGGCGCGCCTCGGGCCTGAGGTCGATGCCGGAAGCGCTGTCGAACAGCACATCGCCGGCAATCGCGATATGCCCGAAATCGGGCCGCAGCAGCCCGGCAACGCAGTTGAGCACGGTGCTCTTGCCAGCACCCGATACCCCGACCAGCGCGGTCAGCCGAGCCTTGCTGGCAAGGTCGAGCGCGATGGTCCGCTCGCCCATGCGGTGACGGATCGCAATTTCAAAGACCATGCACCCGCCCCCCGGCAGAACGCCGGACCAGCCATTCCGAAAGCAGCAGCGCGCCAAGCGAAAGGACAATGGAGATCACTGCAAGGCGCGTGACCAGGGCCTCCCCACCGGGCACCTGCAATCCACTGTAGATCGCCAGCGGCAAGGTCCGCGTTGCCCCTTCGATGTTGCTGGCAAAGGTGATTGTCGCGCCGAACTCGCCCAGCGACCGGGCAAAACCCAGCATGGCCCCCGCCGCAATGCCGGGCAGGCTCAGCGGCAGGGTTACGGTCAGGAACGCCCGCAGGCGGGAGGCGCCCAGCGTGCGGGCCGCGCCCACCAGCCGCCGGTCGACCGCCTCGATCGACAGCCGCATGGCTCTGACCATCAGCGGCAGGGCCATGACCGCAGCCGCCAGCGCCGCGCCCGTCCAGTTGAACACCAGGGTCAGGCCCAGCACGTCCTCAAGCCATGCACCAACCGGGCCATTGCGCCCGAAGGCCAGCAGCAGCAGCCAGCCGGTCACCACCGGCGGCAGCACCAACGGCAGGTGGACCAGCGCATCCAGCAGCACCAGCCCCGGCACCTGCCGGCGGGCCAGCAGCCACGCCACGCCAAAGGCAAGCGGCAGCGTGGCAAGGACCGCCACCAGGCTGACCCGCAGCGACAGCGCAATCACTGCCCATTCCGCCGCCGTCAGCATGGCTTACCTGACAGCCTCGAAACCGTGCGCCGTGAAGATGGACGAGGCCTCTGCGGACGACAGGAACGCAGCAAAGGCGGCGCTGTCCGGATGGTCGGAGGCTGAAACGATGGCTACCGGATAGCGGATCGGGGGGTGGCTGCCTGCAGGCAGCAAGCGGACCTGTTCGACCCCTTGCGATGCCAGCGCATCGCTGGCGTAGACGATGCCCAGTTCCACCTCGCCCCGCTCTACCAGGGCCAGCGCGGCGCGGACATTCTCGGCCGGAACCACCCTGCCCGCCAGCCCGTCCCACAGGCCCAGGCTCTCCAGCGAGGCGCGCGCATAGCGCCCAGCGGGAACGCTTCCGGGATCTGCCAGGGCCAGCCTGCCTTCACCCAGCGTCTCCAGCGTGACGGGCGGCGCGCCGGACGGCTTTACCAGCACCAGCCGGTTGCCCAGCAGGTCGTGCCGGGTTGCCGGATCGACCAGGCCGCGCCCGGCCAGCACGTCCATCCATTCCCTGTCGGCAAGGATAACGATGTCGGCCGGCGCACCGCCCTCGACCTGCCGCGCCAGCGCAGGGCTCCCGGCAAAGGACAGCACCGGCCGCGCATGGCCATCGGCGGTCCAGGCATCGGCCACGTCCTCCAGCGCATCGGTCAGGCTGGCGGCCGCCAGCACGACCGGTCCCGCCTCGTGGGCAGGCGAGCATGAACCGGCCAGCGGCAACAGCAGCAGCGCGCAGGCAAGCCGGGCGAAAGGACGAATGCGAGGGATCACTGAGCCTCGCTATATATGTCGGTATACAGACAGTCCAGCCGGACCGCGCAGCCGCTATCAGCCGTCCGCCGTTTCCCCGGCCGGGCGCATCGGGGACGACGGGCCCTTGGCGCGGATCGAGAACTCGCTCGGCTGGCGGACCGGGATCGTCAGCACGCAACGCACCCCTTCGGCCGGAAATTCGAGCTGCACCGGGTTGTGCAGCTCTTGCGCAACGACGCGTTCGATAAGGTCGGTGCCGAACCCGCGCCCGCGCTGCGACGGGACCGGCGGGCCACCGCTTTCCTGCCATTCCACCCGCACCAGATCGGGCGCGACAAGCTCCCACATCACGCTGACCTTGCCGCCGGGCTGGCTGAGCGAGCCATACTTTGCGGCATTGGTAGCCAGTTCGTGCACCGCCAGCCCCAGCGACAGGGCATCGCTGGGGGCCAGTTCCACCGGCGGACCGCCCATTTCCACCACGCGGTCGGTGTCGTGGGCATAGGGGCGCAGTTCCGCCCGCACGACTTCTGCCACTGGCGTGGTCCCCCAGTCGGACCGGGTCAGCAGGTCATGCGTGGCCGAAAGGGCGCGGATGCGTCCTTCCAGGGCATCGGCAAAGTCCTTCACGTTGTCCGCCCGCCGCCGGGTGAGCGCGACAATGGAGAGGACATTGGCAAGCGTGTTCTTGACGCGGTGATTGAGCTCGCGGGTCAGCGAGTTGCGGATCGATGCCTGCTCCTCGAACCAGGCGAAGCTGGCTTCGTCCTCGATCGCCTGCAAGGTCAGCACCCGCACCAGCAGCATCAGCAGGCTGGCGACAAGCAGACCGAACACCAGGGTCGCCATCGACAGTCCGGAAAGCGCGCGCTTTGGCAGGCGGCTGACTTCCAGGATGAACGGCGAATTGGCAATGGCCACGTGCACGCCCGGCCTGATCTGCCATTCCGCCGGGTTCGCCACCGTGCTGGCCAGCAGGTTTTCTGCGCTGACCGATCCGTCGTAGAAGCTGACGCCGTAATCCCCGCTGTCTTCCAGTTCGAGTGCGCTTTCGAGGAAATCCTCGGCATCGAAGGGGCTGTAGATATAGCCGCGCAAACGTCGCCCGCCGGGAGCCGCCTCGAACACCGGCATGTAGACGAGGAACCCGGGTCTTTCTGCGTTGGTATCGTGGACCAGAAACACCCTGCCGCTTGCCACCGGATGTGCGGTTCGCTCGGCCTCGAGCATGGCCGCGCGCCGGACAGGTTCGGAAAACATGTCGAAGCCGATGGCCTGGCGGTTTTGTTCAGTATCGGGTTCGAGGAGGGTAACCGCCACTGCATAGGGCTGGTCACCCGACAGGCGGGGGAAAAGCTGTGGCGGCGGATCAAGCGAACCTTGCGCGATCAATTCGTTGAAGGCGGCAACCTGGTCTGGTCGCACAATCGGGGCCCAGCCGATTCCCCGCGCCCCGCGATAGTCGGCATCAAGGCGCAATTCCGAGACGAACCGGCGAAAGCGGTCGGGCTCGACCTCGTCGAGCGATGCCAGGAGTGCAGCGCCGGCGCGCAGGTACGCGCTGCTGGCATTGGCGCGGCGTTCCAGAGCCGAGGCGATGGCGATCGTGCGGGCCGAGAGCTGGGCATCCGCCCGCTGCATCTCGCTGCGTTCAATCGCGAAGATCGAAACGATGGTGATCGCGGCAACAAGCAAGAACATGCCCACCGGCCAGGCGCGCGGATAGCGGACCAGCCATCTGTTGGCACTGCTACGCCTGCCATTCCGCCCGTCCAATAGCCTCTCCGACAGCCCCACCCAACACCAGGTATCTCGGGAACCGAAATGCGCCCCTTTCGTTCCCCTGAATATCGCACTGCTTTCCGGCACGCCTGGCCTGCAGCTTGCGGCAACCGATCGGCGCAGGCAAGTTGCCACTGGGGGACAAACGGGACTTTGATGCAACAGATCATGACCGAACAACAGAAACCGGCCCGAAAGGCACGGCCAAGGCCGGCCGGAACCGTGCCAAAGCCGGAATGGGCCGACGGCCTGCGCAACATCTACGACACGGTCGTCAACGAACCGCTGCCGCCCGACATGCTGGCGCTGCTCGCGAGCCTTGATGCGGCGGAAGAAGGGGAAGGCATCACGGACAAGGATGAAGACCAGAGCAAGGGCCGATGACTGTCGCCTCGAAGCCCTCCCAGTTCGAGCGCACCGCTCCTCCGGAACGCAGTGCCGAGGACAGGCGCGCATTCAAGCGCGAGTTGACCGCGGTCTTGCCACACCTGCGCGCCTTTGCCCGCGGACTGTGCGGAAGGCCCGACATGGCCGACGACCTGGTGCAGGAGACCATGCTCAAGGCCTGGGCCGCGCAGGACAGGTTCGAACCCGGCACGTCGATGCGTGCATGGACCTTCGTGATCCTGCGCAATGTCTTCCTGACCGACATGCGCCGCAACCGCTTCCGCGGCGAATATGACGAGGCCGTGGCCGAACGCATCCTGACAGAGCCTGCCGGGCAGGAACAGCCGATCCACCTGTCCGACCTGCACCGCGCACTGCTGACCTTGCCGCCGGAACGGCGCGAAGCCTTGCTTCTGGTCGGCGCCGGCGGGTTCTCCTACGAGGAAGCGGCCCACATCTGCGGCTGCGCCGTGGGCACCATCAAGAGCCGCGTGGGCCGCGCGCGGGCCACCCTGACTGCCATGATCGAGGAAGGCACCGTGCCCGACCGCTCCACCGGCGATCCATCCGCACACCGCGCGATCCTCGAGGAACTGGACATGGTCGCCGCCGGCAACGGGCTGACCGCACACCTGCGCTAGGCAGAAAAAAGGGCGCGTAACGGGCGCACAACGGGCAGGGACCGCTTGATTGCGGGCCCCCGCCGCGCCATGCACTGCGCCATTGGCCAAGACGGGGACAGGGCAGCACGTCAATGACTTCTCCCGGCGATCGCAAGAACCCGAAAGAGGCGTCGCGCCCGGTGCCTCGCCGCGCCCGGCGCCTGGCCGAACAGGAACTGCGCCTGATCTCGGCATTGGTCGTGTTGCTGGCGATCGGGCTGTTCCTGGCCCTGCCGTTCGTCCTGTCAATTGGCGCGGTGGTGTTCCTGCCGCTGGTCACGGCAATCATCCTCACGATCCTGCTTTCGCCGCTGGCCGACCGGCTGGTTGCCTGGGGCCTGCCCAATTTCCTCGCCTCGTTTTCCGCGTTGGTGGTGTTCATCGGCGTGCTGGCACTGGCCCTTACCGCGGTGCTGCGGCCGGCGGTCTCGCTCTACGACAAGGTGCCGGCAATGATCGCGCGCGTGGGCGAGCACTTCAGCCAGTTGCAGGGCAGCCTCGCCTGGTTCACCCGCCTCAACGAACAGGTCGCCGCAATCATCGGCGAGGATGGCGGGCGCGAAGTGGTGCTGGCCGGGCCGACCATGCTGGAACAGCTGGCCTTCGCCACCCCGACCGTGCTGTTCGAGGTGCTGCTCACCCTGCTGCTGGCCTTCTTCATGATCGAGGCGCGGGTGCGGCTGCGGCGGCGCCTGCTGCTGCAGCGCACGGCGGTTGATGCCAGCCTCAAGGCGGCGCGGGCCATGCGCGAGGTGCAGGACCGGGTCGCGGCCTACATCCTGACCGTTGGCCTCATCAATTGCGGGGTCGGGCTGATCGTGGCGGCAGGCGCCTGGGCCCTGGGACTGGAAGCCCCTGTCATGTGGGGCGGGCTGGCAGCCCTGCTCAATTTCCTGCCCTATGTCGGGCCGCTGGTAATGGTGGCCCTGCTGGCGCTGTTCGGTTTGGGATCGGCGGATTCGGCCCTGGTGGGCCTGATCCCGGCGGCAGCCTACCTCGGCCTCCACACGGTAGAGGCGAACCTGGTGACGCCATCGGTGCTGGGTGCGCGGTTCACCATGAACCCGGTGATGATCCTGCTCGCCTTGTCCTATTTCACCTGGATCTGGGGGGTGACCGGGGCCTTGCTGTCGGTCCCGATCCTGCTGGCGCTGACCGCCCTGGTCGATCACCTGGGACGGCCGAACCTGATCGGGTTCCTGTTTGGCGAGCCGCTGTTCGCGGCCAATGTGCTGGACCTTTCCGGCGAAGATTGATTAGTCCGGCTAACCTGTTGCCTTTCGCGGTACTGGCGATAGGCTGCAAACATCTTCGGCGCCGGACCGCACGGGCAAGGGCACGGCGGCACTCATCGGCGCGATGACAATGCAAGGATGCCGGGAGAGGAAACCATGCGTCAGATCAACTCCGCACTGCGGCGCCAGGCGGTTATAGCCGCGACAATCATCGCCATCGGCGGCCTTGCGACAAGCGCCGCCGCACAGGACAGCGCGTGGGGCTACTTCGAGGAAAACGGATTGCTGCAGGCAGGCGTGCAGAACGCCGACGGGCGGCAGCTCATCCTCAAGTGCAACGAGACCGGCAACCGCAAGGTCTTTGCACGGGTCTATTCACCCGTGGCCATTGCGCCTCCGGGGGTGCGGCCGGTGGCGCGCGACGTGATCCTGCGGTTCGATGACGGCGCGCCGGAAACCCGGCGCTGGAACTACGAACAGTTCACCGCCGAAGCGATCCACACCACACGCATCCGCGAACTGCCGCTCTTCCTGACCCAGCTGGCCGATGCAACGACCTTGCGGGTGCGGGTGGATCCGGTGGACGGGACGCCGCAGAACATCGATTTCACCGTGACCGGCGCGCGCGAAGCGATCCAGCGGGTGCTCGAAAGCTGCCAGGACACATCCGTCCAGCTGCCGCCGCCTGCCGGCGCGTGAGGCGCAGGGGCCCGCCACCCTTTCACAGCGCGGCGGGCCTCATGCATTGTTCCGGCAAGGATCAGGCCGGATAGGTCCAGGGGGTGCCGCGGGCCAGGTTGTCGGCCGCGAAATCCCAGTTCAGATGCTCGTCGATCACCGCAGCAAGATAGCTGGGCCGGGCATTCTGGTGATCGAGGTAATAGGCGTGTTCCCACACGTCGATCGTCAGCAGCGGATTGCAGCCCCCGGACGCGGCAAGGTCGGCCAGCGTGTCGCCGTCATGGGTCTCCTCGATCGACAGCGTGCCGCCCTTGTCCGCCAGCCACACCCAGCCGCTGGCGAAATGGGCCGCGCCGCGATCCTTCAATTGCTGCTTCAGATCCGCCACCGAGCCGAAGGCGGCATCGATCCTGTCCGCCAGGTCGCCCGAGGGGCCGTTGGTCGAAGATGTCAGCGAGTGCCAGTAGAAGCCGTGGTTCCAGCTCTGCGCGGCATTGTTGAACAGGCCCTGGTTGCTCCCGCGCGCGGCGGCGATCACCTGCTCCAGGCTCTTGCCTGCCAGGTCGGTGCCGGCAATCGCGGCGTTGGTCTTGTCGATGTAGGCCTTGTGATGCTTGCCGTGGTGGAAGCCCAGCGTCTCCGCACTGATCGCGGGCGCAAGTGCTTCACTGTCGTACGGCAGCGGCATGAGGTCGAAAGCCATGAAATTCCCTTTGCGGTTGATATGTCCAATGCCAACCAACGCCCCGGCGGCGGATCGGTTGCCAATTTGCATGCGGGCGTGACATTGGTGGCGAGCCTTGCCATTGCAAGCGCAGGAAACCTGTCAGGGACAAAAGGACGTAGATGGCACGCAAGCTCTTCGGGACCGACGGCATCCGCGGCCGCGCCAATGCCGGCAAGCTCGATGCCGCGACCGCGATGAAAGTGGGCCAGGCCGCCGGCAAGCATTTCCTGCGCGGCGCCCACAAGCACCGGGTGGTGATCGGCAAGGATACCCGCCTGTCGGGCTACATGATGGAACACGCGCTTACCGCCGGCTTCACCAGCGTGGGCATGGACGTAATCCTGACCGGCCCCCTGCCGACCCCGGCCGTAGCCCTGCTGACGCGCGAGATGCGCGCCGATATCGGCGTGATGATCAGCGCCAGCCACAACAAGTTCGCCGACAACGGCATCAAGCTGTTCGGCCCCGATGGCTACAAGCTGTCCGATGCAGACGAGGAAGCGATCGAGGCCGAAATGCTGCGCGAGCAGGAGCTGGCGCAGGGCGACCATATCGGCCGCGCCCGCCGGATCGACGATGCCCGCGGCCGCTATATCCATGCGGTCAAGCAATCGGTGCCCGAGGACATCCGCCTCGATGGCCTGAAGATCGTGGTCGATTGCGCCCATGGGGCGGCCTACAACGTGGCCCCAACCGCGATCTGGGAACTGGGCGCGGAAGTGGACGCGATGGGCGTCTCCCCCAATGGCACCAACATCAACGATGGCGTCGGTTCGACCGACCTTGCCGCCATCAAGGCGCGGGTGGTGGAAAGCGGCGCGGATATCGGCATTGCCCTGGATGGCGATGCCGACCGCCTGATCGTGATCGACGAGAAAGGCAGGGAAGTGGACGGCGACCAGATCATGGCGCTGATCGGCACCCAGATGGCGGCCAGCGGCCTGCTGCGCGGCGGCGGCGTGGTGGCCACGGTCATGTCCAACCTCGGGCTGGAGCGCTGCCTTGCGGAGCACGACCTCGACCTTGTCCGGACCAAGGTGGGCGACCGCTACGTTCTCGAAGCGATGCGCAGCGGCGGCTACAACGTGGGCGGCGAACAGTCGGGTCACATGATCCTGACCGACCATGCCACCACCGGCGACGGCACCATTGCCGCGCTGCAGGTGCTGGGCGCGCTGGTGCGCAGCGGCAAGCCGGCGAGCGAGCTGTTGCACCTGTTCGACCGCGTGCCCCAGCTGCTCAAGAACGTGCGCTACGAAGGCGGCGATCCGCTGGAGACGGCATCTGTCCGGCAGGCGATTGCCGACGGTGCGGCAGAGCTTGGCGGCGGCGGGCGGCTGGTGATCCGCAAGAGCGGCACCGAACCCTTGATCCGCGTCATGGCAGAAGGCGATGACGAGGCGCTGGTCACCCGCGTGGTGGACGACATCTGCCGCGCGGTGGAGGCGGCCGCTTGAACAAGCGTCCGGTCCGCGTCCTGATCATCGCCGGGTCCGACAGTTCCGGTGGCGCAGGCATCCAGGCCGATATCAAGACCGTGACCATGCTGGGCGGCTATGCGATGACCGCGATCACCGCCGTCACCGCGCAGAATACGAAAGGCGTGACGGGGGTCGAGATGCTCACCCCGGACATGGTCGCGGCGCAGATGGACGCATGCATGACCGACATCGGGGTCGACGCGGTCAAGATCGGCATGCTGGGCAGCGCCGACATTGCCGAAGTGGTGGCGGACCGGCTGGAAGACCTGCCCGTGCCGATCGTGTTCGATCCGGTAATGGTCGCCACCAGCGGCAGCGTGCTGGCCGACGAGGCGACGATCGGGGTGTTCGACTGGCTGATGGACCTGGCCACGGTGACCACGCCCAACGTGCCCGAACTGGCAGCCCTTGGCGGCGCGGCGGCGCTGGATGCGAAAGGCATCGCCTGGCTGGCAAAGGGCGGCGATGCCGATGGGCCGATGGTGGAGGACGTGCTGCACCGTCCCGGCCGCGTCCCCGTGATCTGGAGCGACCCACGCATCGCCACCCGCCACACCCACGGCACCGGCTGCACGCTCGCCAGCGCCATTGCCACCCTCTTGGCGCAAGGCCGCGATCTGGAAACTGCCGTGGCCGAGGCCCGCACTTTCGTGCGCCGCGCCTTGGAAGCGGCACCGGGCTTCGGCTCTGGCGCAGGGCCGATGGGCCACCAGGCAGTGCGGTAGAGACACTCTCCGCCAGGACCGGAGGCCAATCAGTCGCAGCCGGTAACCGGATCGCTCAGGCGATAGAAGTCGCAGATGTGGTGCCAGGCTTCGTCCGCGGTCTCGCACCAGTGGATCAGCTCAAGGTCGGCCGGGCTGATCGTGCCTTCCTCCACCAGCCCCTGGAAATCGATGATCCGGTTCCAGAACTGGCGTCCGAACAGCATGATCGGGATCGGCCTCATCTTGCCGGTCTGCACCAGCGTCAACAGCTCGAACAGCTCGTCGCAGGTACCAAAGCCGCCGGGAAAGATCGCCACGGCCCGCGCGCGGATGAGGAAATGCATTTTCCTGAGCGCGAAATAGTGGAAGTTGAGGCTGAGGTAGGGCGTCACGAAGGCATTGGGCGCCTGTTCGTGCGGCAGCACGATATTGAGGCCGATGCTTTCCGCCCCGGCATCGCTGGCGCCCTTGTTGGCCGCTTCCATGATCGACGGCCCACCCCCAGAGCAGATGACGAACTGCCGCTGGCCTTCCTCGACAATCCCCTTTTCGCTGACCATGCGCGCCAGCTTGTAGGCCTCGTCATAGTATTTCGCCTTGGCGATCAGGTTTTCCTGCACGGTCCTCTCGCGGTCCGACAGGTAGCCCAGCTGCGCCTGCATCTTTTCCGCCTGTTCGGGCGAAGGGATCCGGGCCGATCCGTACATCACCAGGGTAGAGCCGATCCGCGCCTCCTCCAGCACCATCTCCGACTTCAGCAGTTCCAGTTGGAAGCGCACCGGGCGCAGTTCCTCGCGCAGCAGGAAGTCGGTATCGCGGAAGGCCAGCCGATAGGCCGGATGCCGGGTCTGCGGCGTGGAGGCAGGCGCATTGTCGGCGAACTTCGCCTCGGCCTGCGCCGGATAGAACTTGCGCGGGACCAGGTCGTGGTCGGTCTTGTTGCTGGCGTCGGCGCTCTCGTCCAAGGCGGATCCTCCCTTTGGCTGTCCAGCAGACCTAGGGAGCGGCAGGGACGCAGGCAAGCGTGGCTAGAAGTCTGGCAGCGCCTGCGCGGCGAAGCCCCAGCCAGCGAGCCCGGCACTGCCCGCCCGTTGGACCAGTTCGGACGCATCGAAGATGGTCCAGCGGCCGGCCCTGTCGATATCGGCCAGTTCATCCCACCTCACCGGTACTGCCACCGGTGCCCCTTCCCGGGCACGCGCGGCATAAGGCATGATCGCGGTGTTGCCGCGCTGGTTGCGCAGGTAGTCGATGAATATCCTGCCCTTGCGGCTGGCCTTGCTCATGGTGGCAACGAAGCGATCAGGATCGGCCAAGCTCATTTCCTCGGCAAGGCGCCTGGCAAAATCCCTGTGCGCGTCCCACGCATGGCCGGGATCGAGCGGCACCACCACGTGGACCCCCTTGCCCCCGGACAGCATGGCAAAGCTGGCAAGGCCGATGTCGGCCAGGCGCTGCCGGATGTCGGCGGCGGCCTTCTTCACCTCGGCAAAGCCCAGCCCCTCGCCGGGATCAAGGTCGAACACCATGCGGTCTGGCCGTTCCAGCGCATCGACATGGCAACCCCAGCCATGGAATTCGATCGTACCCATCTGGACGCATGCAAGCAGGCCATCGGCATCCTCGAGATAGAGGTAATCCCCGGTGGCTCCGTCCTTCTCCCGGATGGACACATGGCGGACGCCCTGGCCGAACGATGTGGATGCGTGCTTCTGGAAAAAGCACTCCCCCGCCTGCCCCTGCGGGCAACGGACCAGGCTCAGCGGCCGACTGGCGCAATGCGGCAGCATGATCGGGGCCACGGCGGCATAGTAATCGGCCAGGTCCCCCTTGGTCGCGCCGGCATCGGGAAAGATCACCCGGTCTCGATTGCTGATCCTGACCATGCTGGCTGGCTGATCAGCGGGAGGGCGGGTCATGGGCGTCACGTCATTCGCCTCCCTGATGCGAGGGCAGTCCGATGAAACGGCATGGGTGCCGATCGGCCCACAGCATTCCCCGGCAAATGCCATTTCTGCGACCAGTCTGGCAATCCGCCAGGCAGAGGCTGGTTCCCGGCGGGAACCGTGACTTGTTCGGCGGCGTTGGCCGGTTACCGCAGCAAGTCACACGTCCTTCTGTCCGCCCCCTGCGCGAGAGCAACGAACCGCATGACCCCTGCCGTTACCCCTGCCCCGACCCATGCCGTGGACCGACTGGTGTTCGGGCCGGACGATGTCGACCTGTCGCGCTCTCCGCTGGCCGGCCACATCGATGCCGAAACCTTTGTGCTGGGCGCGTTCAACCCCGGCCTGGCGCGGCTGCCGGGTGACAACCTGCTGATGATGGTGCGCGTGGCAGAGGCGCTGCGCCAGCCGGTCCGCAACGGCCATGTCCACGCCATCCGCTGGGATGGCGGGCGTTATGTTCTGGATGCCTGGCCGCTGGCCCTGTGCGACACGAGCGACCCGCGCACATTCAGGCTGCACGATGGCACATGGCCGGTGATGGGGCTGACCTCGCTGTCATGGCTGCTGCCGGTCGAACTGTCCCCGGACGGGCTGGACCTTGTGGCCGTGCATTACGACAAGGCCATCGCCCCGCAGGCCCCGTTCCAGTGCTACGGGGTGGAGGATGCGCGCATCAGCCATGTCGGCGATCGCTGGCTGATGACGACCTGTTCGGTCAGCCCCGAACGGCAATCAACCGTGCTCTATGAATCGCACAACGGGATCGATTATCGCCTGCTCGACATGGTCCTCGACCACCAGAACAAGGACATGCTCATCTTCGAAGGGCTGGTAGGCGGGCACTACTGGGCGCAGACGCGGCCGCTGGGAAGCAGCTACTTCGCCTATCCACCGGGGTCGCCGTGGCTTGCCGGGCCTTCGATCAACCTCGCCTCGTCACCCGATGCGCTGCACTGGAAGCCATGGCGCGAGCCAGGCATCCGGCCCCATGCCGATACCGTGGCGACAGCCCGGATGGGCGGCGGCTCCCCGCCGATCCTCACCGACCGGGGCTGGCTGACCCTGTGGCACGGGGTGGAACCAAGGGATGATGTCGGCATCTACCGCACCTACTGGTCGGTGCTGGACCGCGACAATCCGGCCCGGGTGATCCACACCTCCCACCGCCCGCTGCTGGAGCCCGCCCCCCTGCTGACCCGGCCGCTGGAGGCGAGGCTCTATGTCCGCGACGTGGTCTTCACCACCGGCATTGCCGAGGCCGTCGATCACTTTGTGGTTGCCTCGGGCGAGGCGGACCTTGCCTGCCGGATCACGCACGTCGGCAAGTCGCAGTTCGCATTCTGACCCGGCGTGGCCCCGTGCCCGTGCGGCGGCGATGGAACCCGCGAGCCGCCCGGGCATTATCCCATCATCGGGACAGTGCGGGCCGCGTGCTTGTCCGCCCGGGAGGAAGCAATAGATGCAAGGCGCGCCATGACCGCTGCACCGCCATCGGGACCGGTCGTCCCGGGTGAGGCCAGGGAGGTACCCGGCCTCGACATCTTCATCCGCAAGCTGCTGTGCCACACGCGGCTGCCGAGCCATGACCAGCACCAGCTTGCGGCCCTGCCGTTCCATCTGCGCCGGCTGGTTCCCAACGAATACATCCTGCGCGAAGGGGAAGTGGCCATCGCCTGCCCGATCCTGCTGTCAGGCTTTGCCTTCCGGCAGAAACACGTGGAAGGCGGCGGGCGGCAGATCGTGGCGATCAAGATTCCCGGCGACGCGCTGGACTTCCAGTCACTCTATCTCGCCACGGCAGACCACAGCATCCAGGCCCTGACCCATGTCGAGCTGGCCATGGTGCCCATTGCAGCCCTGGAAGCGCTGCTGGCAGCACGACCCCACATTGCGCGGGCGGTGCTGGTGGACATACTGGTGGAAGGCGCGATCGGGCGCGAGTGGCAGCTCAACATCGGCCGCCGTAACGCGCCGGAACGCCTGGCCCACTTCCTGTGCGAGTTCGATTGCCGGGTTCACCTTACCATGCGTGGGCTGGACAACGGATACGACATCCCGCTCACCCAGGAGCAGATGGCCGACCTGCTCGGCCTGACCTCCGTGCACATCAACCGTACCCTGAAGGCACTGGTCGGGACAGGCGCTCTGGTGCGGAACGGGCGACGGCTGCGCATCGCGGATATCGCAGCCCTGCGCCAGATTGCCGGGTTCTCCGAACGCTACCTCCACCGGCTGGATCCAGCCTAGGCGAAAGGGACCGGCATGTTTCACACCATCTGCCGCAGCAGGTCCTCTATTCGCACGGTGGCAAACCCTATGGCGCTGTCGGAAATGCCATAGGGAATGAACAGCTCGCCATCCATCTTCATCGCGCCGCAGGTATAGACCACGTTGGGCACATAGCCCTCGCGGTCGCTGTCAGCCGCTGCCAGGATCGGGCAGGCCGTGCGCCCCAGCACGCGCGAGGGATCGTCCCGGTCGAGCAGGGCCGCGCCAAGGCTGTACTTGCGCATCGCGCCCACGCCATGGGTGAGCAGTATCCAGCCTTCGTCGCATTCGATCGGGCTGCCGCAATTGCCCATCTGCACGAATTCCCACGGGAAGGCCGGGCGCATCAGTACCTCGCCCTCGTCATCCCAGCGGGTGAGGCTATCGGAGGCCAGGATCGTCACGTTCTTGCCGTCCTGCCGGGCTATCATCCGGTAAAGACCATCCACCTTGCGCGGGAACAGCGCCATGCCCTTGTGCTGCGCTGCCCGTCCATGCAGCGGCTCCAGCGAGAAGCGGCCGAAATCGCGGGTGCGCAGCAGTTCGGAACGGATCGCATGGCCGGAATAGGCGGTATAGGTGCCCAGATATTCGGTGGTGCCGTCATCGTGCCGGAACTGCACCAGCCTGAGGTCCTCCAGCCCGTTGCGCTGGGCCTCGGTGACCGGGAACAGCACGGTGTTGGAGATGGCACTGTCAGGGTTTCGGTGCACGGTCACCGCATCGTCCGGCCCCAGGTGGTGGCGGTCGTCCGCCACGGCGGCCATCGCCGGTCCTGACTGCGGCCACAGGCTGAGGTCGCCGCCCGGGCCGATGAACCCCTCGCGAAAGGCGATCGAGCTGATGTGCCC
Source organism: uncultured Sphingomonadaceae bacterium (assembly GCA_964612175.1). Taxonomy (GTDB): domain Bacteria; phylum Pseudomonadota; class Alphaproteobacteria; order Sphingomonadales; family Sphingomonadaceae; genus Alteraurantiacibacter. The sequence continues at coordinate 7,778 of CAZTED010000010.1, read as the reverse complement.
TTCGCCCACGGCGCGCATCGACATCAGGAAGCGCACCCGCGGACCGATCCCGCTCTGGTCGGGATGGAGCACCGCGCTGGGGTTCATCAGGGCGGCCGCGGCGTAGCTGTATTCCTGGCAGAAATAGGCCCCGATCAGTTGCTGCCTGGCGGGCGAAAGCTGCGTGCCGTCGAGGCCGAGATCCTCGGCAATCTCGGCAAAGCGCTCGGCAAACAGTTTTCCGATCTGCCAGTGGCGATCGGAAAAGTCCCGCCAGACGATGTCGAGTTCAAGCTCGGCCTCCTCCTCGCTCAGCGCGGCAATGTCGGCCACGAGGTGTGCCGAGCGCGAAGGCTGGTCGGAATTCGAAGCCCAGGTCAGATGGAACGGGCGCAGCACCACGCGCGACGGGTCGGCGGCGAGCTTCTGGTCAATTATACGCAGGGGCGATTGGTCGGGTCTGCATTTCCGCATCGACAAGGCCGGCCTTCTGTTTGGCACTCCGGGCCCAGAACAGGTCGTTCATGGTCCGGTAGGCGAGCTGGAACGAGAGGACGGATTCCGCCCCGACATTGGCATTGACGCCCTGCGGCATAAGCCCGTCGCGGCAGCGCCCGGTGGCAGGGTCGGCAAGCGCCAGCCCGCGATCGTTAGCGCCATGATACCAGGCATAGGCCGCCTCGGCACGCTCTCGCCACAGCATGGCACCGGTCGCCCGGAAGGCCACGGCACAGGCATCGATGGTGGCCCAGGCTTCAAGCGGTTGCTGGTCGAACGGCAGGCTCTCGCCCGGCTGGTGGAACCCTTCGGACCCTTCCGGCCGGAAATGCCCGTCAGCCGCAGTCTGCTGTTCGCACAGCCAATCGAGCGAGGCGAGGCCGGCGCAGGTGTATTCCTGGACGCCCAGCAGCTCGCCGGCGCGGATCAGGGCTTCGGGGAGGCGGGCGTTGTCATAGGCAAGGCCTTGTTCAAACCAGAGCCACCCGCCGCGGCGCACCGCCTGGCGCAGGCCGTGAAGGAACCGTCCGCCACACTCGAGCACCTCGCGCGCCTGGTCGTGCCCGGGGTGGCGGGTGAGCACTTCTGCTGCTCCCAGCATGGCAAAGGCGACGGCCCGCGGGCTGCGCGTTTCCCCGGCGATGAAGGCAGTCCTGCCGAACCAGCCAAGGCCCCAGGCGGCAAGGTCGGGACAAGGCGCATGTGCCGCGCAATGGCCCAGCGCCCACAGCGCACGGCCATTGCTGTCGTCCGATCCGGCCTGCTCCAGCCATTGCCGGTCGAACCCCATGAAATTGCGGAACCGTGCCTTGTCCGGGTTCCATGCATGCTGGATGAAGCTGGCATAGCGGAGGGCGCGGGCTGCACTGGCCAGGCCCTGCGGCAGGCAGTTTTCCAGCAACAGGGCACGGGCGTTGTCGTCGATGCAGTAACCATGGTGCCTGTCGGGGACCACGCCCAGCCCGTGCTGGAGGATTCCTGTCTCATCGCTCATGCTCCGCACGGCATCGAGCGAAGGCCGCGTGCGCAGTGCCCGGTCCGGCTTGCGGGCGACAACCTGCGCCAGAAGAGCCGCGTTCTGCACGGCGACGGCCGGCCACACGGTCTGCCGGCCCCGGCGATAGGCGCGCTGGCGCAGGGCGCACAGCTCTGAACCGTCGGCAAGCAGGGCCAGCACGGCCCCGGCTATCGCCTCGCTGCCGGCATCGGGGATCAGCACGCCCACGCCATCGGCCAGCAGTTCGCGGGCATGGACGAAGGGCGTCGCGACCACCGCCCGCCCCAGGGCCACGGCATAGGCCAGCGTGCCCGAGGTGATCTGCGCCAGGTTGGGATAGGGCGCCAGGTAGATGTCGCACAGCTCGATCTGGTCGAGCAGTTCGTCGGTGTCGAGGAAGCGGTTCTCCCACGCGATGTTGCCGGCAACGCCCAGTTCCTGCGCCAGCTCCTCCAGCCCGCGGCGATATCGCTCGCCCTCGGCGGCAACGAGATTGGGGTGGGTCGCGCCGACCACCCGGTAGAGCACATCGGGATGCTTTGCCGCGATTGCCGGAAGGGCGCGGATCGCCGTTTCCAGCCCCTTGCCGGGGCCGAGCAGGCCGAAGGTCGATAGCACAGGACGACCGCCTATCCCCAGCTGGCGCCGCAGGGGCGAGACTTCGACATAGGGGCGGTCCGGCGTACCATGCTCGATCTGGACCACGGCGGCAGGATCCACATGATAGAGCCGAACCAGCAGGTCCCTGCCGAAGGCGCTCATTACCACCAGCCGCGAGGCGCGCGCGACAAGCCGCTCCATGATCCGGCGCTGGCCGGCGCTTGGCTCGGGCACAATGGTATGCAGGGTGACAATCAGCGGCGCGGCGATCCGGTCGACAAGGTCGAGCACGAATTCGCCGTCGGCCCCGCCATAGATCCCGAATTCGTGCTGCAGCCACACCGCCTGGGCACCGCTGGCGTTGATCGCCCGGGCAGCGGCACGGTAGGATTCGCGCTCGCCGGCTTCGATGGCGCGGGTAACCGCCGGATCGCATGGCTGGCCGGCGGCGGCCCGCATGGCATAAACGTCGATTTCCATGCCGGGCTGCACGCGCAGCAGGTGGTCGCACACATCGGCGGTATAAGTGGCAATCCCGCACAGCCGCGGTCGATAGCAGCCAACCATGGCGATATGCCGCGCCTCTGATCCCGGTGCGGGTAGCGGCGAGGACCTTTCGAACGATGCAGGCAGCGCGTCATTCCCAGCTTCGGGCAACCGCAGGACAAACCTGTCTTCAGTCTCGTACTTCATCGCCGCGCCTCATGTTCGCCCTTTTGCCGGCACCCGGTCCGGCAGCGCCGGCAACAAGGGTTGCTGCGGGCATGGAGGGCGCGGGCATACCTGCCTTTCCTCACAACGATTGCTGTGCTGCGAAAGTTCCCGGCGATCGATGCCGCGCGTCACGAGCAGGCCCGAGCCGGCCCAAGCCGACATGGTGCGACCGGCGCCTGGATCGGCGGTGCAGGGGAAACCGGGGGAGGAAAACTGGATGCCCCGTGAGGATTCGAACCTCAATAGACGGAGTCAGAGTCCGTAGTCTTACCGTTAGACGACGGGGCAATCGCAGGGGGGCGCCTCTATAACGCGGGCCGGATTCGGTCAAGGGGGCAGGCACCCCGCCTGCCGGGAAGCTTGCCCCCCGCCTCGCCATGGGGTAACCCGTATTCAGGTTCCGCTCGTGTGGCGGGTTTTTCGAAGTAGCGAGTTTCAAGCAATGGCGGAGATCAATCCGCCGGACGGCCGCAGCAAGAGGGCCGGCAGACGGGGGGGCAGGCAACAGCGCCGCGCCGCACGAAAGCCGGACATCCCGCGCCCGAATACCGGCCACAATCCCGGATCAAGTCCCGGATCGACCGCAGGTAATGCCTCGGGCAGCGGCAGCAGGCCGGCTGGCCCGCCCCTGCCCGTGCGCCAGCCTGCGCAAGCCGATCGCCCGGGCGCTTTCACGGCCCCTGCCGCCAGTAGCCGCCAGGCCTATGCCGCAATCGACCTTGGTACCAACAACTGCCGCCTGCTGATCGCCCGCCCGTGCGACGACGGCTTCGTGGTGATCGATGCCTTCAGCCGCGTGGTCCGCCTTGGCGAAGGGTTGGCGCAGACCGGCCAGCTGAGCCAGGCGGCAATGGACCGGGCCGTAGGTGCCTTGCGGATCTGCGCCGACAAGCTGCGCAAGCGCAACGTCCACCTCGCCCGTTCGGTGGCGACGGAAGCCTGCCGTCGTGCCGCCAACGGGCAGGAATTCATCGCCCGCGTCCGCGCCGAAACCGGCATCGTGCTCGACATCATCAGCGCCGAGGAAGAGGCGCGGCTGGCCGTGATGGGCTGCCACATCCTGCTGGAGGACGGGTCCGGTCCGGCGGTAATCTTCGACATCGGCGGCGGATCGACCGAACTGGTCCTGATCGAGCACGGCCCCGCCGCAGACAGTGCGCGGGCCGGCCATGCACCCCGCATTCTCGACTGGCAGAGCGTGCCCTGGGGCGTCGTCTCGCTGTCGGAGACGGTGGGAGACGAAGGAACCGAGGAAGAAGCAAGGCTGGCCCGCTATGCCCGGATGAAGGACCTTGTCCGCGACAGCTTCAGCCCCTTCGCCCGGCGGTTGCAGGCGCACCATGCGCCAGACCTGCGCCTGCTGGGTACCAGCGGCACGGTGACGACCCTTGCCAGCCTGCACCTTGAACTGCCGCAGTATGACAGGCGCGCGGTGGACGGTCTGATCGTGCCTGCAGATGCCATGCGCGCCATTTCCGGCAGGCTGTCCGCGATGGGGCCGGCAGAGCGCCGGCAGCTCGCCTGCATCGGCACCGAGCGGGCCGACCTGGTGGTGGCGGGCTGCGCGATCCTGGAAGCGATCCTCGACATCTGGCCCGCATCGCGCCTCGGCGTGGCCGATCGCGGCATCCGCGAAGGCATCCTGCGCGGCCTGATGAATACCGACATCACCGGCACCCGCGCTGCAGCGGCGCTGGGGCAGCGTGGTCCGGCCCGCCAGGCCGGGCCCCCAGCAGGCCGCGTGGCGAACCACCCCCCATCCCGACCACAGGAGCGCCGCTGATGGCCCGTGCCGGACAGGATTCCGAACGCCGCCTGCGCAGCAACAAGAAACGCAAGGCAAGCTCCACCCAGTGGCTGGCCCGCCAGCTCAACGATCCCTACGTCAAGCGCGCCAAGGCCGATGGCTATCGCAGCCGCGCGGCCTACAAGCTGATCGAGCTGGACGAGCGGTTCGATCTGTTGAAGCGGGTTAACCGCGTGGTCGACCTCGGCATCACGCCGGGTGGCTGGTCGCAGGTGGTCCGCAAGCTCGCCCCGCGCGCAGCGATCGTGGGCATCGACCTGCTGGAGACCGAGCCGATCGAGGGCGTCACCATCCTGCAGATGGATTTCATGGACCCAAAGGCGCCGGAACTGCTGACAGCCGCACTCGACGGCCCGCCCGACCTCGTGATGTCGGACATGGCCGCCAATACCGTGGGCCACAAGCAGACCGACCACCTGCGCACCATGGCCCTGGTCGAGGCCGCCGCGTGGTTCGCGGTCGAGAACCTGGCACCGGGTGGCGCCTTCATCGCCAAGGTGCTGGCCGGCGGCACCGACAGCGAGCTGCTGGCCTACCTCAAGAGCCACTTCCGAAGCGTCAAGCATGCCAAGCCGCCCGCCAGCCGCAAGGGCAGTTCCGAATGGTACGTGATCGCCGAGGGCTTCAAGGGACGCACCGGCACCGCCTGATCTGCGGTTCAGACCGGAATGTTCCGCTTGCGCAGATCACACGCCCTGCGCTGCCTGCGGAAAAACGCTGCCGCAAAAGGAAAGGGCCGGGATCGCTCCCGGCCCTTCCTGGTGATCTGTTGCGGGCGGCCTATTCTACCGGTCCCTGGTCGACGCCTGCAGCGGCGTCAGCGCTCTCAACCGTTTCCGCTTCAGCCTCGGCCGCTGCGGTGTCCCCCTCAGCCGGAGCGGCTTCTTCGGCGGGCGGCGGCGGCAGGGCCGGACCGCCACCGTTCTGCAGCATGTACAGGATCACGTTGGCGCGCTCCTGCGGGTCGCTGAGGCCAGCAAAGCTCATCTTGGTGCCGTTGGCAAAGGCGCGCGGGCTCTTCAGCCAGGCGTCCATGCTCTCGAAGTCCCAGGTGCCACCATGGCCTGACAGTGCATCGGAATAGGCGAAGCCGGGCATGTGCTGGCCGATGCCGGTGCCCATCACCGCCCACAGGTTGGGACCGATGCCGTTGGCACCGCCCTGTTCGATGGTGTGGCAGGCAATGCACTTGGCAAAGGTCGCGGCGCCGGCGGCGGCATCGCCCTGGGCCAGCAGCACGGCCAGCGGCGGGCCTTCCGCAGCGCCTTCGGCGGCAACGCCTTCGATCACGTAGCCAAGCTGTTCCGGACGCTCGGTATCGGGGATGATCATGCCAACCACAAAACGCAGCAGCAGGGCAACGACACCGGCAAAGAGCAGCCAGCCGAAGATGGTATTGAGACGGTCAGTCATGGGTGAATCATCTGCCAGAGTGAACCCGAGGCCGAAGCCTGTTTGGGGGCGCTCTAGTAAGGCATGGCCTTGTGCGCAAGTGCCGATAATGCGCAGTCAACGATAGAGAGGCGGATAGATGCACCGATAATGGCTTGTCGGCCCGCCGGTGTGGCATTACGCGCCTTGCCCCATGCACAGCTACCCTGCCCCCGCGCTCGAACTGGTCGAGAAGATGCGTGCCGCCGCTGCGGCCGATCCGGCGCGGGCGATTGCCTTCCAGGGCGCGCCCGGTGCCAATTCGCACCGCGCGGCGATGGAATATGCCCCCGAATGCCTGCCGCTCCCGTGCTTCAGCTTCGAGGATGCGCTGGACGCGGTGAAGACCGGCGCTGCCGGGGCGGCGATCATCCCGATCGAGAATTCGCAGCACGGCCGGGTGGCCGACATCCATTTCCTGCTGCCGGAAAGCGGCCTTGCCATCGTGGGCGAACATTTCCTGCCCATCCATGCCGCCCTCATGGCACTGGGAGACGGTCCGTTCGAAGCAGCCTATTCCCATCCCCAGGCGCTGGGGCAGAGCCGCCATTTCCTGCGTGAGCGGGGAATTGTGCCGATGGCCTATGCCGACACCGCCGGCGCGGCGGCTTTCGTGAAGGAACAGGGCGATCCCTCGCTCGCCGCCATTGCCCCGGCAATCGCCGCCGACCTTTATGGCCTGAAAATCGTGGCCGACAGGGTGGAGGATGCTGCCGACAATACCACCCGCTTCGTGGTGCTGGCGAAAGAGGCGCTGGATCCCGCCACGTTCAAGGGCGAGGAAGCGATCACGACCTTCATCTTCGAGGTGAACAACGTGCCCGCCGCGCTGTACAAGGCGCTGGGGTGCTTTGCCACCAACGGCGTCAACATGACCAAGCTGGAAAGCTACCAGAAGGGCGCCAGCTTCGCCGCGACCATGTTCTACACCGACATCGTCGGCGCCCCGGGGGAACCCGGCGTGGACCGGGCCATGGCCGAACTGGCCTTCCACGCCAAGGAAGTTCGGATGCTGGGGAGCTACCGCTCGGCGCGCCCGCGGGGGTAGCCCGATGGCAGGCTGGACGATCATTGAGGACGACCTCGCCGGTCCGGAAGTGGCAGGCCTGCTGAGGCTGCACCTTGAAGAGATGCACCAATGGTCGCCACCCGAAAGCGTTCACGCCTTCGATATCGACCGGCTGCGCCAGCCGGACGTCACCTTCTATTCGGTTTGGGACGGGGATCGGCTGGCTGCCGTGGGCGCAATCAAGGCGCTGGGCGATAGGTGCGGCGAACTCAAATCGATGCGCGCCCATCCCGATTACCGTGGAAAGGGCGCAGGCAAGGCGCTGCTGGTGCACCTGTTGGCGGTGGCCCGGGAGCGGGGCTATGCCTGGCTTGGCCTTGAAACCGGCACGCCCGAACCCTTTGCCCCGGCGCGCGGGCTGTACCGGGCACACGGGTTTTCGCCCTGCCCGCCGTTTGCAGATTATGTCGAGGACAGTTTCAGCCAGTGCATGGAACTGAGGCTCTAGGCCACTGCTTCCCCGACGCTGCGGCAATAGGAACGGATGAACTCGTCATGCGTCGGGAGCTGCCGTGCGGCGGCGCGGCATTCGTTGGCGATCTTGCGCACTTCGGCAGCGGCGAATTCTGGGCTGGCCCGGTCGGCCAGGGCGTGGACGCCGCCAGGCATGCAGCGCTGGCCGATCAGCACCGATGACCAGCTGCCCAGCTGGAACAGGTGCCCGCCCGATACGTCGAGGATCC
>CAZTED010000009.1:0-40925 GCA_964612175.1 uncultured Sphingomonadaceae bacterium | reverse complement strand
AATGGCGCGGCCTGACCATCACCGGCAAGGCCGACCGGATCGACCGGCTGGCCGACGGGACGCTGGCCATCGTCGATTACAAGACCGGCAAGCCGCCATCCAAGGGCCAGGTGGCGCAGGGCTTTGCCATGCAGTTGGGCACGCTGGGGCTGATGGCAGCGCGCGGTGCATGGCCTGCTGCGCGCGGCAGGCCGGCGCTGTTCGAGTACTGGTCGCTGGGCAAGAGCAAGGACAGCGATACCGGCTTCGGTTCGATCGAAACCCCGCTCAAGACTGGCAGGGCGCGGACCGGGGTGGAACCTGATCGGTTCCTGCCCGAAGCCGGGCGCTTCCTCGACGAAGCCATCGACCGCTGGATCCTGGGAACCGAGGGCTTCACCGCCAGGCTGAACCCCGATGCGAAGGTTTACGCCGCTTACGACCACCTGATGCGCCTTGATGAATGGATGGGCCGCGAGGACGACGGGGCATGAGCGGCAAGGTATTTCCCTTGAGCGCCGAGCAGCTTGGCGCCGTCGATCCGCAGGACAGCGTGTGGCTGTCCGCCTCTGCCGGTACCGGCAAGACGCAGGTGCTCTCGGCCCGGGTGCTGCGGTTGCTGCTGCGCCCGGATGTGCGGCCGGAACAGATCCTGTGCCTGACTTTCACCAAGGCCGGTGCCGCGGAAATGGCCAACCGCGTCAATGCCGTGCTCGCCGGCTGGGTGCGGATGGACGATACAGCCCTGGGCGGTGACCTGATCAAGATCGGCGCCGACCCGGACAGCGAGACCATCGCGCGTGCCCGCACCCTGTTTGCCAGCGTGCTCGATTGCCCCGGTGGTGGCCTCAGGATCGATACGATCCACGCCTTTGCCCAGTGGCTGCTGGCCGCCTTTCCCGGGGAAGCCGGACTGGAGCCGGGATCGCGCCCGATGGAGGACCGCGACCGCGAACTGCTGGCGCAGGATGTCCTGTCCGACCTGCTGGTCCGCTGGGAACAAGAAGGCGATACCGGGGCGATTGCAGCGATCGAGATGCTGTCGCTGCGGATGGGGCCGGACGCGGCGCGCGGCTGGCTGATGCGCTGCGCCGCGGCCCGCGAAGCGTGGTTCGGACCCGGATCCTTCCAGCCGCCGATGCGGCCGCTGGTGCAGTCGATCATCGGGATCGGCGAGGGCCAGACAATCGCCGATGTGGTCGCATGGTGCGATGATGCCAGCTTTGACCGTGCGACCTTGCGGCGCATTGCCGATGCCTACCATCAATGGGGAGCGCCCTCGGCGGAGCCGTTCGTCGATGCCATATCCAGCTGGCTGGCGCTTTGTCCGGAAGACCGGCTGGCTGCCTGCGCGACCCTGCGCGACAAGCTGTTCGGCAAGGAAGGCGCGCTCAAGCACATCAGGAACATCGAGAAGGCGGATCCGGGGATCGGCGATGCCGGCGATGACCTGTTCGAAAGCCTCGGCACGATCCTTGCCGGAAAGGCCATGTTCGACCTGGCTGACCTGCTGTGTCCTGCCCTCGAAGCAGGCCGCCGCTTCGCCCTTGCCTGGGACGAGGCCAAGCGGCGCGAAGGCCTGCTCGATTTCGACGACCTGATCCGCTCCGCCGCCGCCCTTCTGGGTGAGCAGGGGCTGGGCGACTGGATCCGCTACAAGCTCGACCGCCAGTTCGACCACATACTGGTGGACGAGGCACAGGATACCAATGAGGCGCAATGGTCGATCATCGGCGCGCTGACGGGGGATTTCTTTACCGGCCTTGGCCAGCGCGACGAGAAGCTGCGCACGCTGTTCGTGGTGGGTGACTACAAGCAGGCGATCTTCCGCTTCCAGGGCACCAGCCCGGAAAACTTCGCCCGGGCGCGTGACGACTATCGCCGGCAAATGGCCGAGCGGGCTGCCAATGCCGCGGCCGCGCGGATGCAGGTGGATGCGCGCGAACTGGTCGAACTGCCGCTTGGCCGGTCCTATCGCACGGCGCAGGATGTTCTCGATTTCGTCGATGCTGCGGTGGAGGCGATCGGGCCGGGGGAGCTTGGCCTCAGCGACGCTTACGAGAAGCACGAGGGCGACCGTGACCGCCCGGGACTTGTCCGCCTGTGGCAGCCGGTCCGTGCGCAGGAGGAAGAGGATGCCGACCAGGATGGAGAGGGGGATGCCGAAACCTGGCTCTCTGTTCCCGAACGGCGGATGGCCGACCGCATCGCGACGCAGGTGAAGGCCTGGATCGACCACGGCTTCCCTCTGGCCAAGGGCGGTGCGCGCAATGCCGGGCCGGGCGATGTGATGGTGCTGGTGCGCAAGCGGCGCGATCTTGCCGGGCTGATCGTGGCGCGGCTGCACGCGGCGGGTGTGCCGGTGGCGGGGGTGGACCGGCTGCGCCTTGGCGCGCCGCTGGCGGTGAAGGACCTGATGGCGGCGCTGCGCTTTGCAGCCCAGCCGGCGGACAGCCTGAGCCTCGCCGCGCTGCTCGTGTCACCGGTGTTCGGCTGGAGCCAGGAAGACCTGCTGGAGCACGGCTACCGCGAACGCGGCACCTTGTGGGACCATATCAGGGAACGCGATGCCACTTTGCCCCGGCAGGCCAGCGCGATGCTGCTGGACCTGCTCGCCCGTGCCGATTTCGAGCCGCCGCAGGCCTTGCTCCACTGGATGCTGATCGGGCCGTGGCAGGCACGCCGCAAGCTGGCCGCGCGGCTGGGCAGCGATGCGAATGACCCGATCGACGAACTGCTCAACGCCGCGCTCGCCTATTCCGCCGCACAGACGCCCAGCCTGCAGGGCTTCATCCGCTGGTTCGACGCGGGCGAGGGCGAACTGAAGCGCGAGGCCGGCGAAGGTGGCGGGCAGGTCCGGGTCATGACCGTGCACGGATCCAAGGGCCTGCAGGCGCCCATCGTGATCCTTGCCGATGCCACCGGCGATCCGCACAAGCCGCTGGTGAGCGCGCAGGAACTCCCCGCCGACGAGGTGCTGGGCCGCGCCGCCATGCCGCTGCCCGCGCTGCGCAAGGAAGAGAAGGTGCCAATCGTCATCGAGGAGGACGAGCGGGAAAAGGTCGCCCACCTGGCCGAGCACTGGCGGCTGCTCTACGTCGCCATGACCCGGGCGGAGGAGGCGCTGTTCATCGGCGGGGCGCTGGGCAAGCGGGAGAAGGAACCCCACGCCGACAGCTGGTATGCCCGCCTCGCGCCGCTGTTCCCCGACATGCCGGAAACCGATCCCATCTGGGGCGGGCGGCAGCAGGTTGGTTCGCAGGCTGAGCCGATCCTCAAGGTCGTATCCGATGGCGACGGGGCGCGCATGGAGCTTCCGGCATGGGCGCTGACCCCCATCGGCCCGGAACCACGCCCGCCCCGTCCGCTGGCACCATCGAGTGCGGGCGAAGTGCAGGGCAGCGATCCGCCATTGCCGCCCGAAGTAGCCGCCGCCGCTGCCCGCCGCGGGGTGCTGATGCACCGCCTGATCGAGCGCCTCCCCGAAATCGCCCCGGACAGGCGTGGCGAACTGGGCCGGGCCTGGCTGGCCCGCATGGCTGCCGACCTTGATCAGGCGGCGCGCGAGGACATGCTTGGCCGCGCCGTGGCGGTGATCGCCCATCCCGGCTGGGCAGATCTGTTCGGGCCCTCTGCACTGGCAGAAGTGCCGCTGGCCGCAACCGTGGGCGGACAGGTCATCGCCGGCACGGCCGACCGGCTGCTGGTGACCGACAGCCGCGTCATGGTGGCCGATTTCAAGACCGCCCGCCGCCCGCCGGCCTCGCTGGCAGAAGTGCCGCTTGCCACCTTGCGCCAGATGGCCGCCTATGTTGCCGCGCTGGAAGTGATCTTTCCGGGGCGGCTGGTAGAGGCAGCGGTGCTCTATACCCAGACCCCGCAGCTGCTGGCGATCCCGGCAGATATGCTGGCCGCGCACAAACCCGGCTTGGCCCCGGCGGAGTAAAGCTATAGGCGGCACATATTGCCGTCGGGCGCCTCGTGCCTAGATTGGCTGACGAGACAGATTGCAGGAGAACTACCATGGCCACCAAGACAGTCACCGATGCCAGCTTCCAGGCCGATGTCATCAATTCGGACGTGCCCGTGCTGGTCGATTTCTGGGCCGAATGGTGCGGCCCGTGCAAGATGATCGCCCCCGCGCTGGAGGAGATCAGCCAGGAACTGGCCGGCAAGCTGACCATCGCCAAGATGGACATCATGGAAAACACCGAAGTCCCCGGTGCCATCGGCGTGCAGTCGATCCCGCTGCTGGTGCTCTACAAGAACGGCCAACCCGTCGCCCACAAGCTGGGTGCCGCACCCAAGAGCCAGCTCAAGGGCTGGATCGAAAGCGTCCTCTAAAGCGCTTCCATCCGCGCTGCCATGCCTTGCCACAGCGCCGGGCTGGCAGCGCCGATCAGGCCGCCGAAGGGATCGCCGTCGACCCTGTAGGCCGAGCCATCGGGCCGTGCGGCCATGCCGCCTGCCTCGTTCAGCCACAGCACGCCGGCCGCATGGTCCCACGGCAGGGTGCGCTCGAACAGCGAGACATCGTTGGCACCAAGCCCGAGCCGCGGGTATTGCTCCGCCGCGCAATAGGGCACGTCTACCATGCGGTAGTGCGGCGCGATGTGTTCCATTACCCGTTCGCGCTTAGCCATGTCCATGAACAGGAGCGAGATCGCGGCAACCGGTTGCGCCTCCCCGGTGGGAATGGCGGCAATTCGTTGGCCGTCCACGAAAGCGCCTTTTCCGCGATGGGCGGTGCAGAAGCGTTCGGACAGGCAATCGTAGATCCACCCGGACTGCGCGATGCCGCCCTGGCTGCGGGCGATCAGGATCCCGAACGGCGGCTTGCCGGTTGCGAAGTTGCGGGTGCCGTCCAGCGGGTCGATGATCCAGCAGTCACCCGACAGGCGCTCCATGATCGCGCCATCTGCGTGGGCCGCTTCCTCGCCCACCACGGCGAGCGAGGCGTCGAACCGCGCCAGCCCCTCGGCCAGTTGCAGTTCCCCATCGCGGTCGGCCACGGTGACCGGATCGTCACCGCCCTTGTCCTCCACTTCGCCTGCCCTGAGGTTGCGGTAGCGCGGCAGGATCGCCGTTTCCGAAACGCGGCGCATCAGCGCCAGCATCTCGCGGTCGAGCATGGTCACGAACGATAATCCGCGTTGATCGCGATGTAGCCATGGGTCAGGTCGCAGGTCCACACCGTGGCGCGGCCCATGCCAAGGCCCAGGTCCACGTCGATGTCGATGTCCTGGCCCTTTAGGTGTTCGGCAACGGGCGCTTCATCGTAATCGGCCAGTGGCAGGCCGTCGCGCGCAGCCCATACGCCGCCGAAGGCGATGGACAGGCGGTCGCGGTCGGCGGGCTGGCCGGCCTTGCCCACGGCCATGACCACGCGTCCCCAGTTGGCATCGCCGCCCGCTATCGCGGTCTTGACCAGAGGCGAGTTGGCGATGGCAAGGCCGATCACCCGGGCGCTTTCATCACTCACCGCGCCGGTCACGTTCACGGTGATGAATTTCTGCGCCCCTTCGCCGTCGCGCACCACGAGGTGGGCGAGCTGGCGGCACATGTCCTCCATCGCCGCCATGAAGGCATCCGCGCCCGCGTCCTCGAAGCAGGAGATCACCGGGTTGCCCGCCTTGCCTGTGGCAAAGGCCAGCACGGTGTCGCTGGTGGAGGTGTCGCTGTCGACCGTGATGCAGGAGAAGCTGCGCTGGTTGGCGCCCGAAAGGCAGGCCTGCAGGAAATCCGGCGCCACGGCGGCATCGGTGAAGATGTAGCCCAGCATGGTCGCCATATCGGGCGCGATCATGCCGCTGCCCTTGATCACGCCGTTCAGGGTCACGCGGGTATCGCCCAGCATGGCTGATACGGTCACGCCCTTGGCAAAGGTATCGGTGGTGGAAATGGTGAGCGCCGCGTCCTCCCACGAGCATTCAGGCGCCGCCAGCGCCGCCGCCACCCCGTCACGCGCCTTGTCCAGCGGCAGGGGCACGCCGATCACCCCGGTGGAGGAGACGAACACCTCTGCCGGATCGCAGCCGAGATGCTCCGCCACCTGGCCCATGATCTGTTCCACCGCCGCGCGCCCGCGATGGCCGGTGAAGGCGTTGGAATTGCCGGCATTGACCACCAGTGCCCGCGCCCGGCCATGGGCCACGTTCTCGCGTCCCAGTTCCACTTCGGTCGAACAGCAGACATTGCGCGTGAAAACGCCCGCTACCACGGTGCCCGCGTCCAGTTCGGCATAGGTCAGGTCCGCCCGGTCCCAGTTCTTGTACCGCGCCCGCGCCACGCGCAGGGTAACGCCGTCGATCGGCGGCATTTCGGGAAAGGGCAGGGCGAGGGGCGAGCGTGCAAGGTCCATGCAGGCGCGCATAAGACTTCACCGCCCCGCCGACAATCACCCATCGTTCAGGGCAAAGTAACACCGGTAAAGTAGACAGGCGCGAATAGATCGCTATCTGAAGGGCACGATGCTTCGCCAATTGCTCACCCTGCTGGCCGTACTGACGGGCCTGACCACCGCGGTCGCTCCGGCGCACGCGCTGGATGGGCGGGTGCAGGCGATTGCGATCACGCAGGACGTGGCCACAGGCCAGGTGCAGGTGGCCGCCGTCGTTCAGGAGGAAGCGCAGGCGCTGCGCCGCATTCCTGCTCCGCGCGCGGAGATTGCGCCCCACGCGATCCTGCCGGTCATCGTGCCGGCCGTACTGCTGCAGGTTGATCGCGCGCACGAATAGCGCGGCAATCCCTTGACATTCCCCGCATTTTTCCGGCCGCCCGGCACTGGCGCGGCCGCATCCCTTATACAGACAGGACCGCCCCCATGTGGCAGACAATCGCCAAATCCGTCTTCGGCTCGGCCAATGACCGTTATGTGAAGTCGCTCGACAAGATCGTCGCGCGGATCAACGCCCTCGAACCCCAGCTTGCCGATTTCTCCGATGCCGAACTGCAGGCCCAGACCGCCAAGTTCCGCCTCAAGCTGGCCGAGGGCAAGACGCTGGACGATCTGCTGCCCGAAGCCTTCGCCACCGTGCGCGAAGCATCCCGCCGGGTGCTGGGCATGCGCCACTTCGACGTGCAGATGGTTGGCGGCATCGTGCTCCATCGCGGCGAGATCGCGGAAATGAAGACCGGCGAGGGCAAGACCCTGGTGGCAACGCTTGCCACCTACCTCAACGCCATCGAAGGCAAGGGCGTCCACGTCGTCACCGTCAACGATTACCTTGCCCGGCGCGACGCCGAATGGATGGGGCAGCTGCACAAGTGGCTGGGCCTGACCATTGGCGTGATCGTGCCCAACATGCCCGAACACGCCCGGCGCGAGGCCTATATGGCCGACATCACCTATGCCACCAACAACGAGCTGGGCTTCGATTACCTGCGCGACAACATGAAGGACAGCCGCGCCAAGATGGTGCAGCGGCCGTTCAACTTCGCGATTGTCGACGAGGTGGACTCGATCCTGATCGACGAGGCCCGCACCCCGCTGATCATCTCCGGCCCGACCGAGGACAAGAGCGACCTCTACATCTCCATCGACGCGATCGTTAAGGGGCTGGAAGAAGAGTATTACGAGAAGGACGAGAAGGCCCGAAACGTCCAGCTGACCGAGGACGGGGTCGAGGAAGTCGAACGCCGCCTGATCGCCGCCGGACTGCTGGCGAGCGACAACCTCTACGACATCGAGAATACCCTGGTTGTCCACCACCTCGACCAGGCGATGCGCGCGGTGATCATGTTCAAGCGTGATACCGACTACATCGTCAAGGACGACAAGGTCATCATCATCGACGAGTTCACCGGCCGCATGATGGATGGCCGCCGCTGGTCCAATGGCCTGCACCAGGCGGTGGAAGCCAAGGAAGGCGTGGCGATCCAGCCCGAGAACCAGACGATGGCCTCGATCACCTTCCAGAACTACTTCCGGATGTATCCCAAGCTGTCCGGCATGACCGGCACCGCCTCCACCGAAGCGGCTGAATTCTGGGACATCTACAAGCTCAACGTGGTGGAAATCCCGACCAACCAGCCGGTTTCCCGCATCGACGAGCAGGATGAATTCTACAAGAACACCGCCGACAAGTTCCAGGCCATCGCCAAGGCGATCAAGGAGAAGAACGAGATCGGCCAGCCGGTGCTGGTTGGCACGGTCTCCATCGAAAAGTCCGAACTGCTCAGCGAGTACCTCAACAAGGAAGGCGTAAAGCACGCCATCCTCAACGCCCGCATGCACGAGCAGGAAGCCCACATCGTGGCCCAGGCGGGCCGTATCGGCGCGGTCACCATCGCCACTAACATGGCCGGGCGCGGCACGGACATCCAGCTGGGCGGCAACATCGAGTTCCGCATCAATGACGAACTGAGCGAGATGCCCGAAGGGCCGGAACGCGATGCCGCGATCGAGAAGATCAGGGCCGAGGTGCTGGCCGAGCGTGAACGGGTGAAGGAGGCCGGTGGCCTGTTCGTGCTGGGTACCGAGCGCCACGAAAGCCGCCGCATCGACAACCAGCTGCGCGGCCGCTCCGGCCGCCAGGGCGACCCTGGCCTTTCCCGCTTCTACCTGTGCCTCGAGGACGACCTGCTGCGCATTTTCGGCCCGGACACGCTGTTTGCCAAGATGATGAATTCCAACCTCGAGGATGGCGAGGCGATCGGCTCCAAGTGGCTGTCGAAGGCCATCGAGACGGCGCAGAAGAAGGTCGAGGCGCGCAACTACGAAATGCGCAAGCAGGTCGTGCAGTTTGACGACGTGATGAACGACCAGCGCAAGGTCATCTACGAGCAGCGCGCCGAAGTGATGGACGCCGAGCAGGTGGACGAGGTGGTGGCCGACATGCGCGTCGATGCCATCAATGCCATCGTGTCCGCTGCCTGCCCGCCCGAATCCTATCCCGAGCAGTGGGATATCGTCGGGCTCAAGGCCAAGGTCGCCGATGTGCTGGGGATCGACATCCCGATCGAGGACTGGCTGCAGGAAGAGGCGGTCGAGCCGGAACTGATCGACGAGCGGCTGCAACAGCTCGCCACCGACAAGCTTGAGGCAAAGATCGCCGCGATGGATGAAGCCATGTGGCGGCGGCTGGAGAAGGGCATCCTGCTCCAGCAGCTCGACCATCACTGGAAGGAGCACCTGGCAACGCTCGACGCGCTGCGGCAGGTGGTCTTCCTGCGCGCCTATGCGCAGAAGCAGCCGCTCAACGAATACAAGCAGGAAGCCTTCGGCCTGTTCGAGATGATGCTCGATTCGATCCGCGAGAGCGTGACCCGCATCCTGATGACGAGCGAGTTCCGCATTGCCGAGCCGCCGCCGCCTGCCGCCCTGCCCAAGCTGCCCGAGTTCATGACCGGCCACATTGATCCGCTGACCGGCGAGGACAACTCGAACGATGGTGACGGTTCGGAAAGGCAGCCGGCGCTGTTCGGGGCCCTGGCCGGCCCGGTCATCGCCCAGGTCCCGCCCGGGACCGTGGATCCCTATGCCGGAATGAACGTCAACCGCAACGCCCCGTGCCCCTGCGGTTCGGGCAACAAGTACAAGCATTGCCACGGCGCTGTGGCCTGACGCCCACCCGCTGACAAATCCCCTTCTTGCCACAACCATAACGATCGTTATGGTCTGCGGCGGGAAGGGGACCGACAATGCAGATCAGCCGACTGGACCTGCCACGCCGCTCGGTTGGCGAAGGCCCTGTGTGGGACGAGGGCGAACAGGCTCTCTATTACATCGATATCCTCGAAAAGAAGGTGCTGCGCTGGCATCCTGCCAGCGGTGAGCAGCGCGAATGGGCCGTGCCCGACATGATCGGATCGATGGCGCTGCGCCAGCAGGGCGGCGCGATCGTGGCGCTGGTCAACGGCATCCACGCGCTTGATCTCGACAGCGGTGAAGTCTCACCGCTGGCTTTGATGGAGCCGGTCGATCCGGCGATCCAGCTGGCTGACGGCAAGGTCGACCGCGCCGGTCGCTTCGTGTTCGGCACCAGCCACCGCAAGGCGGCAGAGCCGGTGGGCGGGCTGTTCAGCCTCGACAAGGGCACGATCTCGCGCCTCGACAGCGGGCTGACGCTGGGCAACGGTCCGTGCTGGTCGCCCGATGACAGGACGCTCTACCACGCCGATTCGATGGCGCAGGCGATCTATGCCTACGATTATGACATCGCCACCGGGGCGGCTTCCAACCGGCGGCTGTTCTTCGACACCACAGATTATGGCCCGATCCCGGATGGCGCGACCATCGATGCCCAAGGCAACATGTGGGTGGCGATCTGCGAGGGCGGGGTGGTGCTGTGCCTTTCGCCCGCTGGCGAAGTGCTGCGGGTGATCGAGATGCCCACCATGTTGCCCGCCAGCTGCATGTTCTTCGGACCCGAACTCGACCGCCTGTTTGTGCCGAGCATCGACCCCTCGTTCCTTGGCCGCGATCCTGCGGAAGGGGATGGCTGGAACTACGTCATCGATGGCCTTGGCGTGCAAGGCCTGCCGGAGCCGCGCTATCATGGATAGGCGGCTTCCCCCGCTGCTCGTCGCGGTGTTCATCAACATCGCCGGGTTCAGCCTGATCCTGCCGCTGCTGCCGTTCTATGGGCAGGTGTTCGACGCCTCGCCGGTGGAAGTGGGCCTGCTGTTTGCCGCCTATTCTTTCGGCAATGTGTTCGGCGAGATCTACTGGGGTCGTCAGTCTGATGTGTGGGGCCGCCGCCGCGTGTTGCTGATCACCACGCTGGTGGCTGGCCTTTCCTATTTCGCCTTCGCCTGGGCACCGACATTGCTGGCGGCCATCCTGATCCGCGTTTTCAGCGGCTTCTTCTCCGGCACGCTCAGCGTGTGCCAGGGCTTCATCGCCGACGTTTCCACGCCTGAGACACGGGCCAGGACGATGGGCTACTTCGGCGCTGCCTTCAGCCTTGGCTTTGCCTTCGGGCCGGTACTGGGCGGGCTGCTGGCTGGCGAGCAGGTGGTGGCGGAAAGCTTCCGCACGCCGATCTATGCTGCCGGGATACTGTCGCTCTTGGCCTCGGGCTGGTGCGCCCTGGTGCTGCGCGACGCGGTGGAGCCGATGGGCAAGGGGCGCCCGCTGCCGATGTATTCCGAAGCCTTCCGCTTCGTCACCGGCGAGCCGCTGTTGGCGCGCCTGTTCGTGATCAGCTTCTGCGGCATTGCAATGTTCGCCAGCATGGAGGCGATCTACGGCCTGTGGAGCGAAAAGAACTTCGGCTGGAGCGCGCGCGACCTTGGCCTTGCCTTCCTTGCCATCGGCAGCGGCGGGCTGTTCGCCCAGCTGGTGCTGATCGGCCCGCTGGTGGCCCGGTTCGGCGAGGCCCGGGTGATCGTGATCGGGCTTGCCCTGCTGGCCCTGTCGATGCTGCTGCAGCCGATTATCCGCCTGCCGGTATCGGGCGTATTGCTGATGGGCGTGTTGATGGCCGGGCACAGCCTGGCCTTCCCCTCTTCCGGTGCGCTGCTCAGCCGCAATACCCCGCCCGAACGGCAGGGCAGCACGATGGGCCTGATGATGGCATCCAATGCAGTGGCCCGGATCATTGCGCCGCCGGTGTTCGGCCTGATCTACGCCCGGGTGGGCCATGATGCGCCTTGGTATGTCGGCGCGGCCATGATCGGGCTGGTTATCCTGGTGGCCATGCAGGCGGTGCGGCTGCTCGATGCCCAGAGGGCTGCCCCGCCTGACAGGTGAGCCGATACAAATTGAGGCTTTGTTCCGGCGGGCCGCGTGCCGAAGCCCGGCTGATCCTCAGGCGTCCGGCGCAGGCACCGTCTTGGCGTAGTCTGCCGTCCGGAACCACTGGTTGAGCAGGGTTTCCAGCCGCACCAGTTCGGGCGTGCAGCCGGCCACCGTGGCCGGATCGGCGCCGGCGGCAAGGGCATCGGTTACGCGGTTGCGGTATTCGAACAGGTCCTCGGCGCCCGCCTGCGGTGCCAATGCGGCGCGCGCTGCCAGCGTCTGCTCCACCCGCTGGCGGGCTTCGGCCTCGTCGATGTGTTCCGCACGCAGGGCATTCACCGTTTCGCAGACATAGGCGCGGCAGGTGTGCGGGCGGCTGCGATAGATGCCGCAGGCGCCATTGGAAAAGCGCGGGCAGGGCTGGTCGAAGCTGCGTTCACCATCGTCATAGGTGGTGACCGTGAACCCGCGCCGCCGCAGCTTGGCCGCTTCCCACCGGCTGACGATCACGCGGCCGTACATGGTGTTGTCGCAGCACATCCCGCAGCCAAGGCACAGCGCACCTTCGGCGGGGTGGGCAGCGGTTTTGCGGGGAGTGGAGGGGCCAGGGTTTGTCAAGAAAGTGGCTCCCCGAGTAGGATTCGAACCTACGGCCATTCGATTAACAGTCGAATGCTCTACCGCTGAGCTATCGGGGAGCAGCCCTGACGGGCAGGTGAGGGCCTATATGGGCCGCGATTCCCTTTTGCAACCCTGCATCTGCGCCTATGCGCGATCAGACCACAAACTGCTCGGCCACGATCCGTTCGTCGAGGGCGTGGCCGGGATCGAACAGCAGCGTCATCTCCATGTCGCGGGCGATTTCCACGCGCACTTCGGCCACGTCGCGAAACTCCTTCTGGTCGGCCACCACCATGACCGGGCGCTTGGCCGGCTCGTGGATGCGGAAGGTCACGGTGCTGCGATCGGGCAGGATTGCCCCGCGCCAGCGCCTTGGCCGGAAGGGGCTGATCGGGGTCAGCGCCAGCATCTGCGAATCGAGCGGCAGGATGGGGCCGTGGGCGGAGAGATTGTAGGCGGTGGAGCCGACCGGGGTCGCCAGCAGCACGCCGTCGCCCGCGAGTTCGGGAATGCGCACCTTGTCGTTCACGCTGATGGCGATCTTGGCCGTCTGGCGGGTTTCGCGCAGCAGGCTCACCTCGTTGATCGCGCAGCTCTGGTGGCGCACGCCATCCTGCGTCACAGCTTCCATCCGCAGCGGGCAGACCCGCATCGGCCGCGCCCTGGCGATGCGCTTTGCCAGCCCCTCGCAGCCCTTGTGGCGGTTCATAAGGAAGCCGACCGTCCCCAGGTTCAGGCCATAGACCGGCAGGACCCGGCCTTCGTCGAGCATCCGGTGCAGCACGTCGAGCAGGAAGCCGTCACCGCCAAGCACCACCACGCCGGTCGCTTGCTCCAGCGGCACCCAGTCCATGCAATCCGCCAGGGTCGCGGCGGCAGCGCGCGCACGGTCGGTAGGCGAGGCGAGCAGGGCAAGGCGCCCGGTATCCACGCTGGGTGCAGTATCGGTCATGGGAGCGGACACTAGTCCCGCCGTCCCGATTTGCAACGCGGCGCTTGAAGGCGGGTGACGAATGGTGTGCGCTGGTCCACTGACGCCGGCCATGCCGAACACCAGCACCAGCACCGATGCCACAGAGGAACGCCGCCGCCGCCATGACCGGCGGATGGCCACGGCGCACCCGCTGGCGCGCGACCTTGCCCGGGCGATTGCCCGCGACGAGGTGGAGATCCTGTTCCAGCCGCAGTTCGATGCGCAATCCGGGCAGGTGAGCGGGGCCGAGGCGCTGGTCCGCTGGTGCCCTGCCGATCGCGCGACCATAGCCGGGGACGAACTGTTCCGCATTGCCGCGCGCAGCGACATGGCGCGGCTGCTGTCCGACCACGTGATGGACCGTGCGCTGACCCTGGCAGCGGAATGGAGGGAGGGCCTGCGCCTTTCGCTCAACATTACCGCGGCCGATCTTGCCACGCCCGCCTTCCCGGATCTTGTCGCCGCCGCCCTGTGCCGCAGCGGCTTTGCGCCCGAGCGGCTGACGCTCGAAATCACCGAGCAGGCGCTGGTGCGCGACCTCGACGGGTCCGCCGCCCAGCTTCACAAGCTGGTTGATCTGGGCATCCGCGTGGCGCTCGACGACTTCGGGGCGGGATTCTGCAACTTCCGCTACCTCAAGAAGCTGCCGCTGCACTGCCTCAAGCTCGATCGCAGCATGGTGGAGGGCATCACCGAGGACCAGCGCGACCTCGAAGTGCTGCGCGGCATCGTGGCCCTGGCGAGCGCGCTCGACCTCGCGGTGCTTGCCGAGGGTGTCGAGACGGAAGGCCAGCGGGATGCCGTGGTGCGCGAAGGATGCGCCAGCTGGCAGGGCTACCTTGGTGGCCGGGCGATGCCGGCGGACATGTTCGCCGCGCTCTAGGCCGCAGCCTTCCCGGCTTTCTTGACGATACCCGACAGGCCCCTTGTCAACTGCACCAGTCCGTTGAGGCGGCTTTGTGGATCGCTCCATGCGCGGTCGATCACCAGCTTCATGTCGGGTCTCAGGCGGGCGGTCCCCTTGAGGCGCTCGACATAGGCGACAAGGCCCATGGGATCGGGGAACTCGTCCTTGTGGAAGGTGACCAGCGTGCCGCGCGCGCCGACATCGATCTTGGCGACATTGGCCACGATCGCCTGCTGCTTGACTTCGATCAGCTTGACGAGGTTCTTCGTCGCCTCCGGTAGCGGGCCGAAGCGGTCGATCATTTCGGCGGCCATCGCCTCCAGCTCGGCCTTGCCCTCGGCATCATTGAGACGGCGATAGAGCGCCATGCGCACGGCCAGATCGGGGACATATTCCTCGGGGATCATGATCGGGGCATCGACGGTGATCTGCGGGCTGAAGTCCTCTGCCTTGCGTTCCAGCCCCATGGCCCCGGCCTTGGCCGCCAGGATCGCGTCTTCCAGCATCGACTGGTAGAGTTCGAAGCCGACTTCGCGGATATGCCCGCTCTGCTCGTCGCCCAGCAGGTTGCCCGCGCCGCGGATGTCGAGATCGTGGCTGGCGAGCTGGAAGCCCGCGCCCAGGGAATCGAGGTCGCCCAGCACCTTCAGCCGCTTTTCAGCCACTTCCGACAACGCAGTGTCGGCAGGCGTGGTGAGATAGGCATAGGCGCGGATCTTGGCCCGGCCCACGCGTCCGCGCAACTGGTAGAGCTGCGCCAGGCCGAAGCGGTCCGCCCGGTGGATGATGATGGTATTGGCGCTGGGGATATCCAGCCCGCTCTCCACGATGGTCGTGGACAGCAGCACCTCGTACTTCTTCTCGTAGAAGGCGCTCATCCGTTCTTCCACCTCGCCCGGGCTCATCTGTCCGTGCGCGGCGACAAAGCGGATTTCGGGCACGTTTTCGTGCAGCCAGTCTGACACCTGCTCCATGTCGGAAATGCGCGGGACCACGATGAAGCTCTGCCCGCCGCGATGGTGTTCGCGCAGCAGGGCCTCGCGCATCACCATGTCGTCCCATTCCATAACGTAGGTCCGCACGGCCAGGCGATCGACCGGCGGGGTCTGGATGGTGGACAGCTCGCGCAGCCCGCTCATCGCCATCTGCAGCGTGCGCGGGATGGGCGTGGCGGTCAGCGTCAGGACATGGACATCGGTGCGCAGCTGCTTGAGCCGTTCCTTGTGGTTGACGCCGAAGCGCTGCTCCTCGTCCACGATCACGAGGCCAAGGTTCCTGAACTTCGTGGTCTTCGACAGGATCGCATGGGTGCCGACCACAATATCGACCTGGCCCGATTCCAGCCCCTCGCGCGTGGCCTTCATCTCGGCCGCGGGAACGAGGCGCGACAGGCGCCCGACTTTCAGGGGGAAGCCCGCGAAGCGTTCCGCAAAGCCGTTATAGTGCTGGCGGGCAAGCAGGGTGGTAGGGGCGACAACTGCCACCTGATGCCCCGCCATGGCCGCCACGAAAGCGGCGCGCAGGGCCACCTCGGTCTTGCCGAAGCCGACGTCTCCGCAGACCAGGCGGTCCATCGGCTTGCCATCGGCAAGATCAGCCAGGACATCGGCAATGGCCGCGTCCTGGTCGTCCGTCTCCGCCCAGGGGAAGCGGTCGACGAACTGGTTGTATCCCGCTTCCTCCGGCTCGATAATCGGGGCGTGCTTCAGGGCGCGCTCGGCGGCAACCAGCATGAGTTCGCCGGCAATCTCGCGGATCCGCTCCTTCAGGCGGGCCCGGCGTTTCTGCCATGCCTCGCCGCCGAGGCGGTCGAGCGCGGCACCTTCTTCCGACGAACCATAGCGGCTGAGGACGTCGATGTTCTCCACCGGGATGTACAGCTTGTCGCCGCCTGCATACTCCAGCATCACGCAGTCGTGCTGGCTCTTGCCCACGGTGATCGCTTCGAGGCCAAGGTACTTGCCGATGCCGTGGTCGAGGTGAACGACAAGGTCGCCGCGCCTCAGCGCCTGCAGCTCTGCCAGGAAGGCGTCGGCATCCTTCTTCTTGCGGCGGCGGCGGACAAGGCGATCACCCAGCAGGTCCTGCTCGGTAATGACATCGAGCTCGTCATTGGCAAAGCCGGTGTCGAGCGGCAGGACCAGGGCCACGGCCCGGTTTCCCGATGCCCCCTTCGCGGACTTGCCCAGCGCTTCCTGCCAGCCATCGGCCAGCAGCACCTCGGTCCCGGCTTCCGACAGGATCGAGGCGATGCGGCTGCGCGATCCTTCGGAATAGGCGGCCAAGAGGGGGCGCTTGCCTGCCCTGGCCGCTTCCAGGAAATGCCTGGCGGCCGCTTCATAGACGTTCT
Source organism: uncultured Sphingomonadaceae bacterium (assembly GCA_964612175.1). Taxonomy (GTDB): domain Bacteria; phylum Pseudomonadota; class Alphaproteobacteria; order Sphingomonadales; family Sphingomonadaceae; genus Alteraurantiacibacter. Next base: position 24,412 of record CAZTED010000009.1, on the reverse strand, counting down.
GCCCGGCCGCGCGTTCGGGCGTGAAGTCGCGGCCCGAACGGAAACCGAAGTCGATGACCTTGTCGCTTTCAGGCTCGGCGAAGATGCCTGCGCGGTGGATCGGCATGGCGGCCGTGGCGGCGGCCAGTTCCTCGCGCCTGAGGTAGAGTTCGGCGGGGTCGAGCGGACGGTAGGAGCCCTTGGCCTGGCCCGATACCTCGCGCCGCTGGCGATGATAATCGGCAATGTCGGCCAGCCGTTCCTCGGCAGCCTGCAACGCGCTTGCTTCGATCACCACCTGATCGTTCTGCGACAGGTAATCGAACAGCGTTGCCAGTTTCTCTTCGAACAGGGGCAGCCAGTGTTCCATGCCGGCCAGCCGCCGCCCGTCGCTCACGGCCTCGTACAGCGGGTCCTGCGTGGCCGTGGCGCCGAATATCTCGCGATAGCGGGTGCGGAACCGCTTGATGCTGGCTTCATCGACCAGTGCCTCGCTGGCGGGCAGCAGCAGGTGGCCTTGGACAGTGCCCGTGGTGCGCTGGGTGGCCGGATCGAACAGGCGCAGGCTTTCCAGCTCGTCACCGAAGAAATCGAGCCGCAGGCCGCCTTCCAGGCCCGAGGGGTAGATATCGAAGATCGACCCGCGCACCGCGAACTCGCCGGTATCGGCCACGGTATCTGTGCGGCTGTAGCCCTGCCGCTGGAGCAGGGCAGCCAGGCTTTCATGGCCGATGGAAAGACCCGGCTTCAGTTCGCGCACGCTCTCGCGGATGCGGAACGGGGTCAGCACGCGCTGGAGCACGGCATTGATCGTGGTGACAACCAGCTGGCTGCCGCCTTGCGGCGCCTGCAGGCGGTAAAGCGCGGACAGCCGGCGGGAGGAGACGGACAGGGCCGGGCTGGCACGGTCGAACGGCAGGCAGTCCCAGGCAGGAAAGTCGATCACTTCCCGTTCGGGTGCGAAGTAGTGCGCCGCATCGGCCACCGCACGCATCGCCGCATCGTCAGGGGCGATGAAGACAGCGCGTCCGCCATTCTTCTGGATCGCACAGGCCCGTGCAAGGTCCGCCAGCACCAATGGCTGAGCCCCGCGCGCGACCGATGCCAGCGTCAGCGGCGAACGGGCGGAAAGGATGCGGGTGAAATCGGGCATGGGGTGCTTTCGGAACAAACGCTATTGCCCCCTTCTCGAACGAGGAGGGGGTGCGGAGCGGGTCCGATAGCGCAGGCCGCTGGTCGGCGCTACCCTGCCCGAAGGTCAGGCAGGCCGGGCCTCAGATTTCGACGTAGTCGATCCGCTGCAGGGCTTCGAGCAATGGTCCGTGGAACTTCTCCGGCGCCGGGGCCGTTCCCAGCGCCCAGGCCATCACGTCCACATCGTCCTCGTCCACCAGCGCCTCGAACCAGGCGATTTCCGCCTCGTCCCAGGTGCCATGATAGCGATCGAAGAAGCCGCCGATCATGTAATCGGCCTCCCGCGTGCCGCGATGCCAGGCGCGGAACTTCAGGCGGGCGATGCGGGCGGGAAGCGGGAGCGATGACATCGGGCCATCGACTAGGCCAGCCAAGGCCGCCGCACAAGGGCGGGCAGACGTGTCAGGCGCGCAGGGCGGCGATGATTTCCGGCCCGCTGCGGCCGACCAGGTCCTTGGCAACCTCGCCAAGCAGGATCGCGCGAAGCTGCTTGTGGTAGCGCTTGCGCATCTCGCCCAGCGTGCGCGGGGCGGCGATTACCACCAGACCATCCAGCTTGTGGGCGAGCACCTGGCTGTTCAGCCATGTGGTTACTGCAGCGGCATGGGCATCCTCCTCCTGCAGCGAATCCTGCGGGTTGCCGGCGCTGGAATAGTGCCGGCTGCCGGAGCTGTGGTTGTCTCCCTGCAGCCGCGGAGGGGCGACGGGGGCAAGGTGGGGATCCGCTTCGTTTCCGGTGTTGCGATAGAGTTCGAACCGCTCGCCATCGACCAGCGCGATCATGGTTCCGTGGGGCACAAGCATCGGGCTTCCTCCTGTTGTGGGGCCTAGTCCCGCTACAATGCACGAGGTGGAAACCCGGGCATCTGCGCCAAGTCAAAACTGGCGCATTTTTCCGGCTTCGGTCTATGAAGGGCCATGCGCCCCGATATCCTCAACCCGCTGTTTGCCGAGACCGACAGCCTTGATGGCGTCGGGCCGAAGCTCAAAAAGCCGCTGGAAAGGCTGCGGCTGACGCGCCTCAGGGACCTGGCCTATCACCTGCCGGACCGGTTCGTGCAGCGGCGGGCGGTGTCGCTGCTCGACGATGCGGCCGAAGGCGAGCAGATCATCATCGCGCTGACCCCGGTGGAACATCGTGCGGGCAGTTCCTCGCGCGCGCCCTACCGCGTGCTGGCGCAGGATGCACAGGGTGATATTTGCGCGCTAACCTGGTTCGGCAAGGCCAGCTACACCGCCCGCAAGCAGTTGCCCGTGGGGGAAAAACGCTGGGTGGCCGGAAGGCTGGACCGCTATGGCGAGATGCGCCAGATCGTCCATCCCGATCACATTTCGCCTGAAAGTTCCGGCCTTTCCGGCAATCTCTGTGAGCCGGTCTATCGCCTGGCGGAAGGGCTCACCCAGCCGCGGGTGGCAGGGATGGTGACGCAGGCGCTTTCCCGTACGCCTGAACTGGCCGAATGGATCGATCCGGGGATGCTCGCCAGACACAAGTGGCCGGCCTGGCGCGATGCCCTGCACCTGGCGCACAAGGGTGACCATGCCGCCGCGCGAGACCGGCTTGCCTATGACGAGCTGTTCGCGAATGCCCTGGCGCTGATGCTGGTGCGGCAAGCCAACCGCAAGCGGCGCGGGCAGCCGCTGGCGGGGGACGGGTCGCGGCGCGGGCTGCTGCAACTGCCGTTCCCGCTGACCGGCGCGCAGCAGCGCTCGATTGCCGAGATCGCGGGCGACATGGCGCAGGACGTGCCGATGCTGCGCCTGCTGCAGGGTGATGTCGGCGCGGGCAAGACCGTGGTGGCTCTCGAATCAATGCTGTTGGCGGTGGAAGCGGGCGCGCAGGCCGCGCTGCTCGCGCCGACGGAGATCCTTGCGCGGCAACATTACGAGACAATCCGCAAGCTCGCCGCGCCAACCGGCGTCGAGGTCGCGCTGCTGACGGGCCGCGACAAGGGCCGGGCGCGGGAAAGTGTGCTGATGGGTCTGGTGGATGGTTCGATCGATATTGTCATCGGCACCCATGCAATCTTCCAGGACACGGTGCAGTATCGCAACCTGGGCCTGGTGGTGATTGACGAGCAGCATCGCTTTGGCGTGGGCCAGCGCTTGCTGTTGACGCAGAAGGGCAGGGTCACCCCGCATACGCTGGCCATGACCGCGACCCCGATCCCGCGCACGCTGGTGCTGGCGCAATATGGCGAGATGGATGTCAGCCGGCTGGATGAAATGCCGCCGGGCCGCCAGCCGATCGATACCCGGGTGGTTTCGACCGGCCGGATGGATGACGTGATTGCCGGGCTGGAACGGCACCTTGCCACCGGGCAGCAGGCCTATTGGGTCTGCCCGATGGTGCGCGACAACGAACAGGACGATATCGCCGCCGCTGAAGCCCGCTTTGCCGCCCTTCGGCACCGCCTTGGTGACGCTGTGGTGCTGGTCCACGGCCAGCTTCCCCCTGAGCGCAAGGACGAGGCGATGGCCCGCTTTGCAGCCGGAGAAGCGAAACTGCTGGTGGCGACCACCGTGATCGAGGTGGGGGTGGACGTCCCCAATGCCACGCTGATGGTGATCGAGCAGGCCGAGCGGTTCGGCCTTGCCCAGCTCCACCAGCTGCGCGGCCGGGTGGGGCGGGGGAGCGAGAAATCGACCTGCCTGCTGCTGCGCGGCGAGGAACTGTCTGAAACCGGCCGCGCCCGGCTGGCCCTGATGCGCGAGACGCAGGACGGGTTCCTGCTGGCCGAGGAGGACCTGCGCCTGCGCGGCGGGGGCGAACTGCTGGGTACCCGGCAATCGGGTGAAGATGGCTTCAACATCGCCACGCTGGAACAGGTGGCGCGCCTGCTGCAGGCGGCCAACGACGATGCCCGGATGCTGGTGGAGCATGACGGCGGGCTCGATTCCCAGCGCGGGCAGGCGGCGCGTGTGCTGCTCTACCTGTTGGAGCGCGATTGGGGTGTGACCTTGCTGCGGGGTGGCTGATAGTGGTTGCACGGCCCCGCTCACACAAGATGGGGAAAGGTGGATTGCCCAAGCCATCAATTGCGTTACAACCTCGTTCGAAATGGGGAAACTGTTATGCTTTTTGACAGGATAAAGCCGCTCGATGCCATCATGGCGACGGCAGAGAAGAAATCGCTGCACCGCTCGCTCGGCGCCTTTCAGCTGACCATGCTGGGCATCGGGGCCGTTATCGGCACGGGGATTTTCGTCCTTACCGCCGAAGCGGCGCAGAAGGCCGGACCGGGCATGATGGCATCTTTCGTGATTGCGGGCCTGGTCTGTGCGGTCGCTGCTCTGTGCTATGCGGAAATGGCTGCGATGGTTCCGGTGTCCGGATCGGCCTACACGTACAGCTATGCGGTGATGGGAGAATTGATCGCATGGATGGTGGGCTGGGCGCTCATCCTCGAATATGCGGTTGCGGCCGGCGCAGTCTCGGTCGGCTGGTCAGGTTACGTGGTGGGCCTGCTGGAAAACGCGTTCAGTATCGACATACCAGCCGCGTTCGTTCGCGGGCCCTATGATGGCGGTATCATCAATCTGCCTGCAATGCTCATTGCGGGGCTGGTGACGTGGCTGCTGGTGATCGGTACGCGGGAAAGCGCGACGGTCAACTCGATCCTGGTGGTGATCAAGGTTTCCGCGCTTCTCCTGTTCATCGTGCTGGCTGTGCCTGTCATGAACATGGAGAATTTCACGCCGTTCTCACCGCTTGGTTTTGCCGGCATCTCCGCGGCGGCAGCGTCGATATTCTTTGCCTATGTTGGCTTTGATGCCGTTTCGACCGCTGCGGAGGAAACCAAGAATCCGCAGCGCAACATGCCGATCGGGTTGATCGGCTCGCTCGGCATCTGCACGATCTTCTACCTGCTGGTTGCAGCCGGGGTGATCGGCAGTGTCGGTGCGCAACCTGTTTACGGTTCCGGCGGCGAGGCGCTTGCCCCGGGCAGCACCGAACTGGCGGCCCAATGCGCCGCGCTGGGCGAACAGGCGGTGGTCTGTTCCAACGAAGCACTGGCATGGACCCTGCGCGAGATCGGCTGGCCGCAGATCGGCAACCTGATCGGACTTGCCGCAGGGCTCGCACTGCCATCGGTCATCCTGATGATGATGTTCGGCCAGACCCGCATCTTCTTCGTGATGAGCCGCGATGGCCTGCTGCCCCAGGCATTTTCGAAGATCCATCCCAAGTACAACACGCCGCACGTCATTACCCTGCTGACCGGCCTGTTCGTGGCCCTGTTTGCGGCCTTCTTCCCGGTGGGCAAGCTGGCGGACATCTCTAACTCGGGCACGCTGTTCGCGTTTGCTGCCGTGTCGATCGCCGTGCTGGTGCTGCGCCGCACCGACCCGGACCGCAAGCGGCCTTTCCGCACACCCATGATTGCCGTCACCGCCCCTCTGGCGATTGCCGGCTGCGTTTACCTGTTCTGGAGCCTTGGTAGCGGAACGAAGCTGATGTTCCTTGGCTGGGCGGCGCTCGGCCTGATTGTCTATTTTGCCTATAGCCGCCGCAGCAGCCATCTGGGACGCGGCCAGGTTGAAGTCCACGAGGTCGAGATATCCGAGATCGAACCTGACATCCCCGGTATCGCCGACCGCGGGCGCGACTAGGGCGCAGGGTCATTGGCATCAAGCGGCGGCCCTCTGATGCAGAGGGTCGCCGTTTTGCCTTCTGGCCGGCCATCTTGGCAGCATCGCTTTTGAGGCACGCCGCAGGCGATGCGTCTGGCATTACCGCAAGTCGATGCCATATGGGCAGGCAAAGCATACAGCATGGGAAACACGATGTCCGACAAGCTCCCCACCGCCGCCGAGCTGGCCCCTGAAATCGCCCGCGTCTTTGCCGCGCAGCAGGCGCATCAGTGGGAGGTGAAGGCCTCCTCGGTTGATGTGCGCAAGGCGAAGCTGGCAAAGCTGAAGTCCGCGATCGAGGCCCATGCCGACGATATCGTGGCCGCCGTGCTGAAGGACACCCGCAAGCCTGAGGGTGAGATCCGGGTGACCGAGGTGCTCAATATCCTCGGCAACATCCAGCTCAACATCGACAGCCTGGATGACTGGATGGCCCCGACCCCGGTGACGCCGAGCAAGGTTGCCACCGACAAGGCCATGATCATGTACGAGGCGCGCGGCGTGTGCCTGATCCTGGGACCGTGGAACTTCCCGCTCGGCCTCGTCTTCGGGCCGCTTGCTGCAGCGGTCGCCGCCGGCAACTGCTGCATCCTGAAGCTGACAGACCTGTGCCCCAACGTGGCGACAATCGCCAAGGCGATCGTGGGCGAGGTGTTCGACGAGAACGAGGTCGCCGTGTTCGAGGGCGAGGTCGACGTCGCCGAAGCGCTGCTCGACCTGCCGTTCAACCACATCTTCTTCACCGGCAGCACCCGCGTGGGCAAGGTGGTGATGGCCGCAGCCGCAAAGCATCTTGCCAGCGTGACGCTGGAGCTGGGCGGCAAGAGCCCGGTGATCATCGACGAAGGCGCGGATATCGGCGCCATCTCGGCCGCATTGGCAGGCGCCAAGCAGTTCAACGGCGGCCAGGCCTGCATCTGCCCGGACTATGTCTTCGTACGCGAGGACCAGAAGCAGGCGCTGGTCGATGGCTTTGCCGCGAACGTGCAGAAGAACCTCTATGGCGAAGACGGCAAGATCAACAAGGCGGCCATCGCCCAGATCGTCAACCGCCGCAATTTCGACCGGGTTAAGGGCATGGTGGATGATGCCATCGCCAAGGGTGCGACCGTTGCCGTGGGCGGCCAGATGGACGAAGCTGACCTGACGATCCACCCGACCATGCTGACCGATGTGACCCCGCAGATGACCATCCTGCAGGAGGAGATCTTCGCCCCCGTACTGCCGGTAATGACCTACGACAGCCTCGACCAGGCGATCGATTACATCTCGGCCCGGGACAAGCCGCTGGCCCTTTATGTGTTCAGCCCGGATCAGGCGAACGTGGACAAGGTACTCGCCCGCACGTCCTCCGGCGGGGCGACGGTCAACGGGGTGTTTTCGCACTACCTCGAAAACCGCCTGCCGTTCGGCGGTGTCAACGCCAGTGGCACGGGCAGCTATCACGGCTATTTCGGATTCAAGGCCTTCAGCCACGAACGCGCGGTATACCTGCACCAGCCGGCCGCTGCGTGATCAGCAAAGCCTGTCATGACAAAGGGCTGGCCCCCGGCGGGCCGGCCCTTTTTCGTTGCCTGTCCTGCCTGGCAAAACTACAGCACGCGGCATGATCCTCTCCCCATTCGAATGGACCATCGCCAAGCGCTACATGATGCCCGGGCGCAGCGAGGCGGTGATCACGCTCGTTGCCTCGATCTCGATCGGCGTGGTCATGCTCTCTGTTGCCATGCTGGTGATCGTGATGAGCGTGATGAACGGCTTTCGCGCCGAACTGATCGACCGCATCACCGGGCTCAACGGCCATGCCGTGGTGATCGCCTATGGCGGGCGCCTGGAACAGTGGGAGGATGTCCTCTCGCAGGTGCAGGACACCCCCGGCGTCACCCGCGCCGTCCCGATGGTGGAGCAGCCGCTGCTGGCATCGTTCAACGGGCGGGCCGATGCGGTGCTGGTGCGCGGCAGCCAGGCAGCGGACATCGGGCGCCTCAATTCCAGCCTGCTGATGGGAGACCTTGCCACCCTGGTAGACGGGCAGCGCAACGTGGCCATCGGTTCGCGTCTGGCGCTCAAGATGGGGCTGCAGCTGGGCGATGTGGTCACGATCATCAACCCGCAGGGGCGCGCCACGCCGTTCGGCACCGTGCCGCGCCAGATCGGCTATACCGTGACCGCGATCTTCGAGGTCGGCATCTACGATTTTGACGAGCGCATGGTGATCATGCCCATGGCCAACGCCCAGACGCTGCTCCTGATGGGCGACACCATCACCGCCATCGAAGTGACCACCGAGGATGCCGAGCGCGCGCGAGAGATCATGGAACCGGTGGCAGAGGCGCTGAATGGCCGGGCCGTGGTCACCATCTGGCAGGAAATGAACGCATCACTGTTCGAGGCGCTGCAGGTGGAGCGGGTGGCCATGGCCTTTGCTCTGGGCATCATCGTGCTGGTGGCGGCCTTCAATATCCTGTCATCGCTGGTCATGCTGGTGCGCAGCAAGACCCGCGACATCGCGATCATGCGCACGATGGGGGCGCGGCGGCAGAGCCTGCTGAAGATTTTCGTCACCACCGGCTCGATCGTGGGGATGCTGGGGACTTTTGCCGGGCTGGCCCTGGGCCTGCTGGTCCTGGCCTTCCGCCAGCCGATTGTTTCGGTGATCGAGCTGATGTCGGGCCAGGAACTGTGGAACCCGGAGGTGCGCTTCCTTACCGAACTGCCGGCGCGGGTCGATCCGGTCGAAGTGGTGCTGATCGCCGCCATGGCCATGGGCCTGTCGTTCCTCGCCACGCTCTACCCGGCCTGGCGCGCGGCCAATACCGATCCGGTGGAGGTCCTGCGCTATGAATGAGCCGATTGTTTCGCTGCGCGGCCTGGCCCGCAATTTCGAGCAGGGCGGCGAGGTGATCGAGGTCCTGCGCGGCGTCGATCTTGACGTGATGCCGGGCGAGATCGTGGCCCTTCTCGGTCCCTCGGGATCGGGCAAGTCCACCATGCTGCAAGCCGTGGGCCTGTTGGAAGGTGGCTTTTCCGGAACGATCCGCATGGCCGGCATGGATGCCAGCAATGTCGATGCCGCCATGCGCACCACCCTGCGGCGTGATCACCTGGGCTTCATCTACCAGTTCCATCACCTTCTGCCCGATTTCACGGCGCTGGAGAACGTGGTGATCCCGCAACTGCTGGTGGAACGCAGCCGGTCCGAGGCCGAGGCGCGGGGCACTGCGCTGCTCTCATCGCTCGGCCTTGGTCACCGCCTGACCCATCGCCCCAGCCAGCTTTCCGGCGGCGAGCAGCAGCGCGTGGCCGTGGCCCGGGCGCTTGCCAACAGCCCCAAGCTGGTGCTGGCGGACGAACCGACCGGCAACCTCGACGAGAAGACCTCGGACAAGGTCTTCGACCAGTTCCTCGACCTTGTGCGCAACCACGGCAGTGCGGCGCTGGTGGCCACCCATAACGAGCGGCTGGCCGCCCGCATGGACCGTGTGGTGCGCCTGCACGAAGGTCGGCTGGGATAGCCTTCGCGACTTGATCTTCTGGCCCGCTGTTTACGGGGCCGGATAAGCCTGTTGAAAGCGGGCATCAGCGGTTGCTCCAGCCGTCACAGGCCCTAGTCTGGACCCATGGCCTTCGCACCCTTTGTCCCCTTGCGCGTCTTTTCCTCCTACTCGATGCTGGAGGGGGCGGTTGATCCCAAGGCGATTGCCAAGCTGGCCAAGGAGCGCGGCTTTCCCGCCATCGCCATCTGCGATCGCAACGGTCTTTACGGCGCCACCATGTTCGCCAGTGCCTGCAAGGAATACGGGATCCAGCCGATCATCGGCACGCTGCTGGGCCTCTCGCGCGGCGATGATGGCCCGATCGATTACCTGCCGCTGTTCGCGCAGGACGAAGCGGGCTGGCTCAACCTGTGCCACCTCGTCAGCCGCGCCCACCTCGACCGGCCGCTGGAGCTGGAACCGCACGTGGCCCTGGCGGACCTTGCCGGCCATACCGATGGCCTGATCGCGCTGTCGGGCGGGGCAGAGGGCGGCATCACGCGGCTGTGCGCGAATGGCAGGGCGGAACGGGCGGCGGACCTTGCAACGCAGTTGTGCGCCCTGTTCCCCGGCCGTTTCTATATCGAGCTTTCCCGCCGGGGCGATCCGGTGGAGGAAGCGGCTGAAGAGGCACTGATTGACCTCGCCTATGCCGCTGACCTGCCGCTGGTGGCCACCAACCCCGCCAACTTTGCCGATCCGCACATGCACCCGGCGCACGATGCCATGCTGTGCATCGCCCATTCCACCCACATCGACAGTGCCGATCGCCCGCGTTCCTCGCCCGAGGCATGGGTCAAGTCCGACCGGATGATGGACGAGCTGTTTACCGACCTGCCGGAAGCGGCCGCCAATACCCTGGTGGTGGCGCAGCGCTGTGCCTATGCGCCGCCCCGCCGCAAGCCGATCCTGCCCAGTCTGGCGGGCGACCAGGAAGGCGAGGCGCGGCTGCTGGCAGACGACGCGGCCAAGGGGCTGGCGCTGCGGCTGGAAGCCTATCCGGACATGACCGCCGAGGAACGGCAGGTCTATACCGACCGGCTGGACTTCGAGGTCGAGGTGATCGTCCGCATGGGCTTTCCCGGCTACTTCCTTATCGTGGCCGACTTCATCAAGTGGGCCAAGGCGCAGGGCATCCCGGTGGGACCGGGGCGTGGCTCCGGCGCGGGGTCGCTGGTGGCCTGGGCACTGACCATCACCGATCTCGATCCGCTCAAGCTTGGCCTGCTGTTCGAACGCTTCCTCAACCCCGAACGCGTTTCCATGCCGGACTTCGACATCGACTTCTGCGAAACCCGCCGGGGCGAGGTGATCCGCTATGTCCAGGATCGCTACGGGCACGACAAGGTCGCCCAGATCATCACTTTCGGCAAGATGAAGGCCCGTGCCGTGCTGCGCGATTGCGGTCGCATCCTGCAGATGCCCTATGGCCAGGTGGACCGGCTGACCAAGATGATCCCCAATCATCCCACCGATCCATGGACCCTGGCCCGCACGCTCAACGGCGCTGCCGATTTCCGGCGGGAGTACGAAAACGACAACGAGGTGAAGCGGCTGGTTGATCTCGCGCTCCAGCTCGAAGGCTTCCCGCGCAACTCCTCCACCCATGCCGCCGGCGTGGTGATCGGCGACAGGCCACTGGCCCAGCTCGTCCCGCTCTATCGCGATCCCCGGTCCGACATGCCGGTGACGCAGTTCGACATGAAGCATGTGGAGGACACCGGCCTCGTCAAGTTCGACTTCCTGGGTCTCAAGACCCTGTCGGTGCTGCGCAAGGCGGTGGACCTGCTGGCCCGGCGCGGGATCGAGGTGCAGCTTGACCGTCTGCCGATGGAGGACGAGGCAGTTTTCAACCTCCTCAAGCGCGGCGACACGGTTGGCGTTTTCCAGCTGGAATCCGAAGGGATGCGGCGCACGCTGGCGCAGGTGCGACCGACCGTGTTCGAGGACATCATCGCGCTCGTCTCGCTCTACCGGCCCGGTCCGATGGACAATATCCCGCTGTTCGGAAAGCGTAAGAACGGCGAGGCGCCAATCGAATACCCGCATCCCAAGCTGGAAGGGATCCTGTCCGAAACCTACGGCATTTTCGTTTACCAGGAACAGGTGATGCAGGCGGCGCAGATCCTCGCCGGCTATTCGCTGGGCGATGCCGACCTGCTGCGCCGCGCCATGGGCAAGAAGGTGCAGGCCGAAATGGACGCGCAGCGCCAGCGCTTCATCGATGGCTGCGCAGAGGTTTCACAGATCCCCAAGGCAGAGGCGAACACCCTGTTCGACTTGATCGACAAGTTCGCAGGTTACGGCTTCAACAAGAGCCACGCGGCCGCCTATGCCGTGCTCAGTTACCAGACGGCCTGGTTCAAGACCCATTATCCTGAAGAATTCTACGCTGCCTCGATGTGCTTCGACATGCATCAGTCGGAAAAGCTGTGCGTGTTCGTGGACGATGCACGGCGCAACGGGATCGTGCTGCTGGGGCCGGACATCAACGCCTCCGAAGCCGAATTCAGCGTCGAGCAGACCGAGAATGGCCACGCGGTGCGCTATGCCCTGGCCGGAATTCGCAACGTGGGCGAAAAGGCGATGGAGCAGGTTGTTGCCGAGCGGGAAGCGAACGGCGCATTCGAAACCCTGGAAGACCTGTTCCGCCGGGCCCCTGCCGGCACGATGAACCGGCGGATGCTGGAAGGGCTGGCTGGCGCCGGCGCGCTCGACTGCCTTGATCCCAACCGCGCCCGGGTGCTCGCCAATGCCGACATGCTGCTCGCCGTGGCCGATGCCGCCACGCGCGAACGGACGAGCGGGCAGGCGGGCCTGTTCGGCGGTGATGACCATGCCGAACCCTCGTTGCGGCTGGTCGATACCCCGGGCTGGACCCGCGCCCAGCAGATGGAGGCGGAACGGGAGAATTTCGGCTTCTATTTCGCCGCCCACCCGGTCACCGAATACCGCATGGCCGCCTCAGCCCACGGCGCGCGCACTTATGGCTCGCTGATGCAGGCCGATCTGGTGGGCGAGAATGCCCAGGCAGTCATGGCCGCGCTCGTGGAAGGCGTCAGCAAGGGCAAGACCAAGCGCGGCGCGGACTTCGTGCGGGCGACATTTTCCGACAGTTCCGGCCAGTTCACCGCTGCCTGTTTTGAAGAGGCACTGGTGGAAAGCTTCCCGCGCTGGGCGGCTGATGGCACCTGCGTGCTGCTGACGGTGGAACTGGACAAGCCGAGCGCCGACGATCCGCCGCGCATCACCGTGCGCGGGGCAAGGCCACTGGCAGAGGTTACCGGTGCATCGCGCATGGTGCTGGAATGCGAAGTCGACAGCGAAAGCGCGCTGGCGGTCCTGTGCCAGCAATTGCAGCCGGGCAAGCCCGGTCATGGCGAAGTGCTGGTGCGCCTGCGGATCGGGGACCCGGCGGACCCGCTTGTTCGGCTGGGGCGCGATTTCGCGCTGTCGGGCGAACTGGTCGATATGCTGGCCGGCGAACCGGGCATTGCGAATGTCACGCTGAAGCCGCGCAAGGCCGTATCCTCGCTGCGGCTAGTCGCCTGATCCTTGCGGGCAGGTGGCTTTCGACTGCCAGTTCGAGAGCCGGGTGCGCGCCTGTTACACCTCGCGCAGGCGCGGCATCAGTTCCACGAAGTTGCACGGGCGGTTGCGGGCATCCAGCTGCTCGGCAAGGATCAGGTCCCACCCGTCGCGCACCGCGCCGTTGGAGCCGGGCAGGGCGAAGATGTAGGTTCCGTCCGCCACCACCGCGCAGGCCCGCGACTGGATGGTGGAGGTGCCGATGGTCTGGTAGCTGACCATGCGGAACAGCTCCCCGAAGCCGGGAATCTCGCGGGTCTTCACCCGGTCCAGCGCCTCTGGCGTCACGTCGCGGCCGGTAAGGCCGGTGCCGCCGGTCGAAACGACCGCATCGACCGCGGGATCGGCGATCCACTGGCGCAGCCGGTCCTCGATCAGGCCGGCATCATCCTTCAGGATCGTGCGGTCGACCAGCCGGTGCCCGGAGGACGTGATCCGTTCAGCCAGGATGTCGCCCGAGGTATCCTCGTCCGGCCCGCGGGTATCGGAAACGGTGAGGAGCGCAATGTTGATCGGCTTGAAGGTTCGCGACGTGTCTATTGCCATCAGTTGTCCCCGCTGGCCGCCCGGGCCGAAAGATAGGCCCGCCCATCGGTCGCGCCTACAGCCGGGAAAGCCGGCCATTCATTCTGCGCCAGCGACACCCGGCTGGGCGACAGGGCATTGGCCTGCCTTTCGTACATCCAGTAGTTGCGCATGACGATGGCGACATAGCTGCGCGTTTCCCAGTATGGGATCGCCTCCATGTAGAGCAGCGGATCGCCGAAATCGCGGATCTCGCTCTCCCATCGGCGCACCGGGGTAAGGCCGGCGTTGTAGGCGGCCATGATCTTGGGCAACTGGTCGCGCGTGGCCGGATCCTGTTGCAGCATCAGCAGGTTCTGCTGGCCGAATGCGAGGTTGGTGCGCGGCTCGTAGATGTCGACCTGGTCCGGCCCCAGTTCCAGCCGGGGCGCATGCTGGCGCACGGTGATGGGCGTGATCTGCATCAGCCCTTGCGCATCAGCGGGGCTGCGGGCGCTGGCGCGGAAGTTCGATTCCTGCAGGATGTGGGCATAGGCCAGCGCCGGATCGACCTGCCAGCCGTTGAGCGGCACCCAGCGCGGGGCCGGGTAATAGCTTGCCGGGTCTGCCAGCGCGCCCGGTGGTGCGTTGTAGGCCATGAAGAGCTGGGTCTGCGGGAACCCAAGGTCACGCGCCAGCCGCGACAGGGCGGGATAATCCGCAGGATCGCCGATGCGCGCCTGGTGCAGCAGCACCTCGCTTGCCAGCCCGTCCTCGCCAATCTCGTGCAGGGCCACTGCCGTGCGGACATTGGCGTGGCGTCCGATCCGCTGCCAGTCCTCGGTCGAAAGGTCGGCGCGGGCAACGCGGTCGGGCAGGGCGCGGCCGAGATGTTCGGCGGCCAGCATCCCGTAGAGCGTCTGGTCTTCCCCGGTCGCCTCTGCCAGCAGCCGCGAGCTTTCCTGCGGCATCCGGCAACGCAGGGCCGAACGGCTGCCCCAGTAGAGCGCGGCGGCGCGCAGTTCCACATTCTCGGCCAGCCGCGCCGCTGTGCGGAAGGCGTCCAGCGCCTCGCCGCAATCGTTCAGCCGCCAGGCGGCAAGGCCGCGGGTCCATTCGCCTTCGGCCACCCATGGCCCGCGGCCTTCGCTGGCGGTGCGGGCAAGGGCGAGCGCCTGGGCGTCCATGTTCTCGATGAAGTAGGACCAGGCGACGCGGGTGCGCCATTCTGCCCGCGCTTCCGGGCTGAGCGTGGCGTCGACGCCGTCCAGCAGCTGGCGCGCGCCATCCGGGCTATCGTTGGTGATTGCCTGGTTGATCCCGGCGCTCACCTCGTCGGGCATGGTGGTATCGTCGATCGAGGACGGGCGCACCCGGCGCGGGAAGCTGCCGACCGAGCGGAACTGGCTCTGGCGGGGAAGATCCGGCGGGCTTTCCAGCCCGCGCCGCGATCCCAGACGCACCATCTGCGCCGCCTGTGGCAGGTCTCGTCCGGCGTCCAGCCAGGCGGTGATCTGCGGCAGTTCAACGCGGGGGGAACGGGCATGAAGGTAATACTGGGCCTGCGCCACGGCATGCAGCGGACCTTCGCGCCGATCGGCGAACAGGCGCTGCACCTCGGCCCAGTTCTCTCCCTCGATCGCGCGGAACAGCCCGCGATACCAGGCGGCATCGGCATCGGACAGCTGGCGAGGGGCATCGGTGCGGGCAATGTGCGCTTCGAAATAGGCGCGCGAATCCTGAGCCCGCGCCGGTACAGACAGCGCCAGCGCGGCAAGCAGCACGGCGGCAATGCCCGGAGCGGATATCCTCATGTCACGACCGTCCATTCGAGCCAGCGCCGCCACAGGCCGGCGCGCGCCTTCGCACTGGCCAGCAGATATTCCGGAGCATAGCTCGACAGCAACTGTACCGCGCCCCCGTTCACCGGCACTTCCCGCACGCCCTGCCGCTTTTCGAGGCCGATCAGGGGCAGCAGGTCGCTTCCCAGCACGATCACGCGGCGCGGGGCGGCAAGGGCGATGTGGTGCAACAGGATCTCGCCAAGCCCGGCCTGCGCGAGGCTGCCCCAGTCCGGCAGCGGTTGGTGGACGGGCAGTGCCGAGGCGATGTAGGCGGCATCGCCGGCAATTCCCATCGCCCGCAGCATGCCGGTGACAAGCGCGCCTTCAGGGCCCGACAGCAGCGTGTCGGTGTCGGCGGCTTCGGGCATGGGTACCAGCACCATCAGGTCGGCATTGGCAGCGCCGCGAGGGGGTACGCGGCCGGGCATGGGGCCGAGCAGCGGCTGCGCCATCCACCATGGGGCGAACTGGTCGAGGCTGGCAGGCCAGCCATCGCGGTCACCGCCAATGCGGGGTGCAGGCGACGGGGCCGGGGCAGCCTTGCGGACGGGCGGCACAGCCTGCTGCCTTTCCTCAACCCGGTCTTGCTGCGGTTCGCCTAGCCAGGCGGTGGGCGTGTCGGCAAAGTCCATGTCCACGCCCGCTTCCTGCCACCAATCGAGCGCGGCGGCATAGTGCTCGGCAAGGCCCGGGGGCGGACAGCTATTCATAGGCTGCTCTTGACCTCACGCCGGGCAGCGATCAAGTCCTCGCGCCATAAACTGCCCACTTATGGAGTCATTTGCATGAGCAACCGCGAAAGCATGCCGGTCGATGTCGTGATTGTCGGCGCAGGCCCGGCGGGCCTGTCTGCAGCTATCCGCCTGAAGCAGCTTGATGCCAGCCTGGAAGTCGTGGTGCTTGAAAAGGGCGCGGAGGTTGGCGCGCACATCCTTTCGGGCGCGGTAATTGACCCTCGCGCCCTCGACGAATTGCTGCCGGAGTGGCGGGAAACCTGCTTCCTGGCAAAGGTGCCGGTTACGGAAAACCACCACTGGGTGCTGACGCGTGGCAGCAAGTGGGAAATGCCGCACCTGATGATGCCGCCGCTGATGAGCAACAACGGCAACTATACCGGATCGCTGGGCAATCTTACCCGCTGGCTGGCCGAACAGGCCGAAGGGTTGGGCGTGCAGGTGTTCCCCGGATTCCCTGCCAGCGAGGTGCTGTTTGACGAAGCGTGCAACGTAATGGGCGTTGCCACGCAGGACATGGGCGTGGCCGCTGATGGAAATCATAAGCATGATTACCAGCCCGGAATGGAAATCCACGCCAAGTATACCCTCTTTGCAGAAGGCGCGCGCGGGCACCTGACCAAGCAGATGAAGGCACGCTACGCCCTCGATGCCGATTGCGAACCGCAGGTCTATGGCCTGGGCATCAAGGAACTGTGGGATATCCCTGCCGACCGGCATGAGCCGGGCCGGGTGATCCACACGCAGGGCTGGCCGCTGTCCGAAAGCGACAGCTGGGGCGGCGGGTTCCTGTACCACCAGGCCGACGGGCAGGTGGCCCTGGGCTTCGTGACCGCCCTTGATTACGCCAACCCCTACGTCTCGCCGTTCGAGGAATTCCAGCGCTGGAAGCAGCATCCGGCGATCCGTTCGATCATCGAAGGGGGCAAGCGCGTGGCCTATGGCGCCCGCGCGATCAACGAGGGCGGGTGGCAATCGGTCCCCACGCTCGCCTTCCCCGGCGGGGCGCTGGTCGGCTGCTCGGCGGGCTTCGTGAACGTGCCGCGTATCAAGGGCACCCACACTGCGATGAAGAGCGGCATGCTGGCTGCCGAGAGCATCGCCGCGGCGGTTGCCGCAGGGCGGGCGAACGACACACTGGCCGATTATGACGCAGCGGTTCGCGACAGCTGGATTGCGACCGAATTGAAGAAGGTGCAGAACGCGCAGCCGCTGGTGGCCAAGTTTGGCGGTGACATCGGCACGGTGCTGGCCGGGGCCGACATGTGGTTGCGCACTCTGGGCATCCGCATCACCGGGGCCATGGGGCACCACACCGATGCTTCGAATACGGGCCGTGCGGACCTCTACCAGCCCATTGCCTATCCCAAGCCGGACGGGAAGGTGAGCTTCGACCGCCTGTCATCGGTGTTCCTGTCGGGCACCAACCACGCCGAAGACCAGCCGTGCCACCTGAAACTGGCCGATCCGGAACTGCAGAAGTCAAGTGAACTGGCCGTCTTTGGCGGCCCTTCGGCGCGCTATTGCCCGGCCGGGGTCTATGAATGGCTGCAGGAAGAGGGACAGGAGCCGCGCTACGTCATCAATTCGCAGAACTGCGTCCACTGCAAGACTTGCGACATCAAGGATCCGAACCAGAATATCACCTGGGTGACGCCGGAGGGCGGCGGCGGGCCGACCTATCCGAACATGTGATGGGAAGGCCTTGAGGGAAACCGCCTACGCCAAGATCAACCTTGCCCTGCACGTGCGGCGGCGGCGGGATGATGGCTATCACGAGCTGGAGACGCTGTTTGCCTTTGTCGACAAGGGCGATGAGCTTGTGGCCAGCCCCTGCGAGGCCGACTGGCTGCAGGTGACCGGCGAGTTTGCCGGGGCTCTGGACGATCCTTTCGGCAATATCGTGTCAAAGGCGCTGTCGGCCTTGCCACATCCCGGCGGACTTTGCGTGACGCTGGAGAAGAACTTGCCCGTAGCGGCGGGGCTGGGTGGCGGTTCGGCCGATGCGGGCGCCGTCTTCCGGATGATCGATGCGGCCTATGGCCTGCCGCACGACTGGCGTGAACATGCCGCGAAACTGGGTGCTGATGTTCCGGCCTGCGTCGATTCCACCACCCATATCGGGCGCGGCACCGGGACCGAACGGGAAGAGCTGGTGGACGATCTTGGCGGTACGCCCGTGCTGCTCGTCAATCCGCGCGTGCCGCTCTCCACCGGGCCGGTGTTCAGGGGGTGGGACGGGCTCGACCGCGGGCCCCTGCCAACCGGTTCCGCCCGCGAGATCGCGCTGGCCGGACGCAACGATCTTGCCGCGCCTGCGATCGCGCTCTGCCCGGTGATCGCCGATGTGCTGGCCGCGCTTCAGGCGACCGGGCCGTGGAAGGCGGAAATGTCAGGCTCCGGCGCCACCTGCTTCGCACTTTATTCGAGCGCGGCGGAGCGGGACGCGGCGGCGGGAAGGCTGCGGGAAACGCAAGCCGGATGGTGGCAATTGGCGGGCAACTTGCGCTAGTTCCTCGGCATGGATCACGAAGCCTATCGCATCATCGGCACGCCGCAGGCTGGCGGCATCCTCGTCGTCTCCGACCATGCCAGCAACCTCGTGCCGCAGGACATCGAGCTGGGCATCGCCCCGCATCTGATGGATGAGCATATCGCCATCGACATCGGGGTGGAGGCGATCGGCACGATTATGGCGCAACAACCCGGCGTCAGCGCCTTTCAGGGCCGGGTCAGCCGCCTTGTGTGCGATTTCAACCGCGATCGCGACAGCGCGGGCGTGGTGCCCGTTGCCAGCGATGGCAGAGCGATACCCGGCAATCGCCTGACGCCGGAGGATCGCGAGGCGCGCATTGCCCGCTTCTTCGATCCCTACCATGCCGCGCTGGCGCAGCTTCTGGTGGAGGCGAGGCCGGCGCTGGTTATCTCGCTGCACAGCTTCACCCCGGCGCTCGCCACCTGTGACAAGCCGCGCCCGTGGCAGGTAGGTGTGCTCTACAACCGGGACGAGCGCGCCGCGCGCATCGCCATCGCCATGCTGGAGATGGAAGGGCTGGTGGTCGGGGATCAGGAGCCGTATTCGGGCGTCCTCCTCAACGCGACGATGAACCGCCATTGCGAGCCGGTGAGCCTGCCTTACGTGGGAATCGAGCTGCGGCAGGACATCGCTGGCCGCGCCTCGTTCCAGCAGGGACTGGCCGATATGCTGATGCGCATTGCGCGAGAGGCGGTCCGGCGGCTACAATGACCATCGGGCACGAGGGGAAGGACAGGAAGAGCTGAGCCTTGCGCGATTGCAAAGCGCTTGACCCTTGCGGTCAAGGCAGCAAGAGCGACGGGACCAAGGAGATACCCATGCCCGCCTACCGTTCCCGCACCACCACCCATGGCCGCAACATGGCCGGCGCCCGCGGCCTGTGGCGCGCCACCGGCATGAAGGACGAGGATTTCGGCAAGCCGATCATCGCGGTGGTCAATTCCTTCACCCAGTTCGTGCCGGGCCATGTCCACCTCAAGGACCTTGGCCAGCTTGTCGCCCGCCAGATCGAGGCGGCTGGCGGCGTGGCCAAGGAATTCAACACCATCGCGGTGGATGATGGCATCGCCATGGGTCACGATGGCATGCTCTATTCGCTGCCCAGCCGCGACCTGATTGCCGACAGCGTGGAATACATGGTCAATGCCCACTGCGCCGATGCGATGGTGTGCATCTCCAACTGCGACAAGATCACCCCCGGCATGCTGATGGCGGCCATGCGGATCAACATCCCTTGCGTCTTTGTGTCCGGCGGACCGATGGAAGCGGGCAAGGTGATCCTCGATGGCAAGGAGCACGCGCTTGACCTGGTCGATGCCATGGTTGCCGCTGCCGATGACAGCTATACCGACGAGCAGGTGGCAGAGATCGAGCGTTCCGCCTGCCCGACCTGCGGATCGTGCAGCGGCATGTTCACCGCCAACTCCATGAACTGCCTGACCGAGGCGCTCGGCCTGTCGCTGCCGGGCAACGGTTCGGTGCTGGCGACCCATGCCGACCGCAAGAGCCTGTTCGAGAGGGCCGGGCGGCTGTCGGTGGCGCTGGCCAAGCGCTATTACGAGGAAGACGATGAAAGCGTCCTGCCGCGCTCCATCGCCAGTTTCCAGGCATTCGAGAACGCCGTCAGCCTCGATATTGCAATGGGCGGGTCCACCAACACCGTGCTCCACCTGCTCGCCGCCGCCTACGAGGCCGGGGTCGACTTCACCATGAAGGACATCGACCGCCTCAGCCGCCGGGTGCCGTGCCTCAGCAAGGTCGCCCCGGCCAAGAGCGACGTACACATGGAGGACGTCCACCGCGCAGGCGGGATCATGGCGATCCTGGGCGAACTGGATCGCGCCGGTCTGCTCCACACGGCGCTTCCCACCGTTCACAGCCCCACGATGGGCGATGCGCTGGCCGACTGGGACATTACTCTCACCGGCAATCCCAAGGTCCACGAATTCTATCGCGCTGCGCCCGGCGGGGTGCCCACACAGGTCGCCTTCAGCCAGGCCCGCCGGTGGAACGAGCTCGACCTCGACCGGCAGAATGGCGTGATCCGCAGCAAGGAACACGCCTTCAGCCAGGATGGCGGGCTTGCCGTGCTCTATGGCAACATCGCCCGCGACGGCTGCATCGTGAAGACGGCCGGGGTGGACGAGAGCATCCTGCAGTTCACCGGCCCGGCCCGCGTCTATGAAAGCCAGGATGCCGCGGTCACCGCCATCCTGACCGACCAGGTCAAGCCCGGCGACGTGGTGGTGATCCGCTATGAAGGGCCCAAGGGCGGCCCTGGCATGCAGGAAATGCTCTATCCCACCAGCTACCTGAAATCGAAGGGTTTGGGCGCGGCCTGCGCCCTGCTGACCGACGGGCGCTTTTCCGGTGGCACATCGGGACTGTCGATCGGTCACGTTTCCCCCGAAGCGGCCGAAGGCGGGGAGATCGCGCTGGTGGAGGACGGCGACGTGATCGCCATCGACATTCCGGGCCGAACGATCGAGCTGCAGGTCTCCGAGGAGGAACTCGCCCGCCGCCGTGCCGCGATCGAGGCGAGGGGCGAAAAGGCCTGGCAACCGGCTGAGGATCGGCCGCGCAAGCTGTCGGTCGCGCTGAAGGCCTATGCCGCGATGACCACCAGCGCCGCACGCGGCGCGGTGCGCGACATAACGCAGTTGAAGCGTGGCTGACCTGCGCCTTCCTGCCCTTGCAGCGGCGCTGCTGCTGGCGTCCTGCTCCTCGGGCGGGGAGGGTGGTGCAGTCGCCGAAGCTGACGAGGACAGCCTTATCGCCTGCGCCATCGGCGGTGCGTCGCAACTCACCCGTAACTGCGCGGTGGAGCGCAGTGTCGAGGATGGCGCGCTGGTCCTGGTGATCCACCACGAGGACGGCGGCTTCCGCCGGCTGCGGGTGATGACCGATGGCAGCGGGGTGATAAGTGCCGATGGTGCTGATGCTGCCACCATCGGCGTGTTCGACGGCGAGATCGAGGTGACCGTGGCGGGAGATCGCTATATCCTCCCCGCGACCATCGCCGGACCCGATCAGGCGCCGGAAGCGGCCGATGGCCCCGCGTGACCGGGCTCACATCGGGCAGGTGCGCAACCAGGTCCTGACCGTTGCGCAGATGCAGGCGGCGGAACATGCGCTGATCGATGGCGGGGAAACCGTATCGAGCCTGATGGAGCGGGCCGGCGCAGGCGCGGCGGAGTACATCTGGCGCATGGCTGCGGGGCGCCCGGTCACCGTGCTGTGCGGCCCAGGAAACAATGGCGGCGATGGTTACGTGATTGCCCGGGTTCTTGGGCAAAGGGGCCTGGCGGTGCGTGTGATCGCGCCAATCGAGCCGCGCACGCAGGCCGCGCGCGCAGCCCGCGCCGCGTGGGGCGGGGTGCCGGTAGAGCAGGCACGCGGCGGCGTGCTGGTCGATTGCCTGTTCGGAAGTGGACTGACGCGGCCGCTCGACGAGCCCATGGCCGATCTTTTGCGCAGCCTTGGTTCGGCTCACGACCTGCGCCTCGCTGTCGACCTGCCGAGCGGCATCAATGCGGACGACGGAGAATGCCATAATCCCGATCTGCCGGACTTCCACCTCACGATCGCTCTGGGTGCCTGGAAGCGGGCCCATTGGCTGATGCCGGCGATGGCCTCTATGGGGCAGCGGCGGCTGGTCGACATCGGTATCGGTCAGGTTCCCGGTGCCGTTATCCTGGCCGAACGGCCGCGCCTTTCGCCACCTGCTGCATCCTCGCACAAGTACCGTCGCGGCCTGCTTGCGGTGGTAGGGGGTGTCATGCAGGGGGCGGCGATCCTTGCGGCCCGGGCGGCCGAGCACGGTGGGGCAGGGTATGTCAGGATCGAGACCTGCTGGGATGAAGACTTTCCTGCCCCGGCAGAAATCGTGGTCCGGCATGTGCCCCTTGATGACCTGCTCGACGATGCGCGGATATCGGCGGTCCTGATCGGCCCGGGGCTGGGACGCGGTCCGGCCGCGCGGGACCTGCTGTTGCGGGTGCTTGAGATGGATATTCCCACGGTGTGCGATGCCGATGCCTTGCACCTGCTCGAACCGCCGATGCTGCAAGGCCGCTCATCCCCGCTGGTGGTCACGCCCCACGCGGGCGAGCGCGATGCCCTGTGTGCCGCGTTAGGGGTTGTCGGCATGGACCGGATGGAAGAACTGGCAGAGCTGGCGGAAGCGCTGGGCGGGGTTGTGGTAGCCAAGGGACCGGACACCATGATCGGCGCCCCGGGCCAGCCGCCGTTCATGATGCCGGGGGCGAGTGCGTGGCTCAGCACGGCCGGAACGGGCGACGTGCTGGCAGGTCTTGTCGCCAGTCGCCTTGCCGCCTCGCCAGACCATCCGGTTTCTGCCGCGATCGAGGGGTGCTGGCTGCACCGCGAGGCGGCCCACCATGCGGGCCCGGCCTTCTCTGCAGGGGACCTCGTCGCTCACGTGCCCGATGCGTGGCGGGGCCTGCTGTGAGCGTGACTGAAGAGATCATCCGCATCGCCGCCAAGGGTGATGGCGTCACGGCATCGGGCCGCCATGTTGCCGGGACCGCGCCGGGAGACATGGTTGCGGGCGATGGCACAATCACTCGCGGACCACACTTCGCCAATCCACCTTGCGGCCATTTCGGCCAGTGTGGCGGGTGCGAGCTGCAGCATGTGGATGACAGGGCGCTGGCGGACATGGTGACGGGCCGCGTGGTCCATGCTGCACGGTCGCAGGGTATGGAGCCCGCCATTGTCAGGCCGGCGCATCTCTCGCCGCCGCGCACCCGCCGCCGCGCCACGCTCCATGCCGTGAACGGTGGCAGCCGCGCGCTGATCGGCTTTCACGCCCGCGGATCGCACCGGGTGGTGGACCTTCGCGATTGCCACGTCATGGCCCCGCCGTTGTTCGCGCTGGTTGGTGCCTTGCGTGATTATCTGTCGAAAAGAAAATCGAAATACTCTGCGGAAATCGATCTTGCCCTGACCGATCAGGGCGTCGACTGCGCTATCCGCAACCTCAAGGTCGAGGGGCTGGAGCAGACCGAGGACCTGCTCGATTTCTGCCGCGACAATGGCGTTGCCCGCCTGTCGCTCGACCAGGGCTATGGCGCAGAAACGTTCTGGGAGCCGGAGCCGGTGACGGTGGCCCTGGGCGGCGTACCCGTACCCTACCCCAGCGGGGCCTTCCTGCAGGCAACGCAGGACGGAGAGGACGCGCTGACCGCTGCCGTTCGCGAATGGCTGGACGGTTGCACCCAGGTGGCTGACCTGTTCGCGGGGCTGGGCACTTTCGCCTTTGCGCTGGCCCCGACCATGTCCGTGACCGCCTGCGAGGCAGCGCGCGATGCCGTGCTCGCCTGCAAGGCGGCTGCCGCGCGCAATCGCCTGCCGGTGGATGCGGTGCATCGCGACCTGTTCCGCAACCCGCTGCAACCGGCAGAGCTGGCCCGTTTCGACGGCGTGGTGATCGATCCCCCGCGCGCCGGGGCGCGGACGCAGGTCGAGCAGCTGGCGGCAAGCGGAGTAAAGCGGATCGCCTATGTCAGCTGCAACCCGTCGAGCTGGTCGCGTGACGGGGCCTTGCTGGCGGAGGCCGGATACAGGCTGGCAGAGGTTCGCCCCGTCGGCCAGTTCCGATGGTCAACCCATGTCGAGCTGGCGAGCCTGTTCCTCAAGGATGGCGCATAACTGTCTAACCGCGCAGCATCGCAATCACTTGCGCTTCAAGCCAGTCTGCAGAGTGCGGTTCGAGATAGGCGTGGCTTGCTCCCGGGCAGCGGTGCATGGGGCCTTGTCGAAGGTCGCCGTGGGCTGTCCAGAACCGGTCGAATGCCAAACCGGTGCGGTCGTTTCCGGCGATCAGGATGACATACGGTT
>CAZTED010000008.1:1773-41067 GCA_964612175.1 uncultured Sphingomonadaceae bacterium | reverse complement strand
CCCGTCACCGGATCGATGGCCACGATGAAGGTCTGGTAGCCGAGGTCGGCGGTGGAAATGTACTGCCCCGTCGCCGCGTCCAGCGTATCAAACAGCCCTTCCTTGCCACCGGTCATGACCACGCGGCGCTCCTCGCCATTGATCCTCAGCGTGCCGATCACCCGCTCGAACACCCAGTCTAGGTCATACTGGTCGTTCGCCATGTGCTGGAAGTACCACACCAGTTCGCCCGTGCGCGGACGGAAGGCGAGGGTGGAATTGGTGAACAGCCCGTCGTTGTTGCCGCCGGGGATGCGGTCGCGCACCGGGCCGGTGTCGTAAGTCTGTGCCACGCCCCACAGGGCCAGGCCGTTGACCGCGTCATAGGTGCCGCTGGTCCAGACCGAACCGCCGTTGCGCTCCGCATCGGGCACGCCGTTCCAGGTGTCACCGCCCGGTGTGCCGGTCTTGGCGACGGTTTCGAAGGTCCACAGGTGTTCCCCGGTGGTGGCGTCCACCGCCACGATCAGGCCGCCGCCCGGCCGCTGGGTGGCCACCCCGGCCATCACCACGCCATCTGCCACCAGCGGACCGCCATTGCTGCGAAGTCCTGTCGGGTCCTCGGCCATACGCACGTCCCACAGCGGCCGGCCGGTGCGGGCATCGAGCGCCATCAGGTGCAGGTCGGACGTGGCGATGATCACCTTGTCGTCCCACAGGGCGATGGTCTTTTTCGAGAGCACGCTGGTGTCTTCGGGCAATTGCCGCTGGTAGCGCCACAGCGGCCGGCCGGTCGCCGCGTCGAAGGCGAACACCTCGTCGCCATAGCCGAAGACATAGAGCACGCCATCGCGCACCAGGGGCTCGTTCATGGTTGGCCCGGCGGGCAGGGCCTGTGCCCAGGCGACATTGAGCCGGTCGACGTTTGCGGTGTTGATCTGGTCGAGCGGGGAGAACCCCTGCCCGTTGTGCCCGCGCCGCCACGACAACCAGTTGTGCGGTTCCGGATTGGCGATCTGCTGGGCGGTCAAAGGGGTGTAGTTGGCGAACCGGTCCACCGGCTGCGGACCGCTGACGGGCAGCGGGTGGTTTGCGGAAATGCCGCCAATCCCCATCGCATTGCGCACCTCGGGCGGCGGGGCAGGGGGCATGGCTGTGGCGAGGTCACGCACCACCGGCCCGTCCAGCGTGCCGCCGTTTTCGTGGACCAGCAGCGCGGTGAGCGCGGCATAGGCTTCCGGCGGTATCCGCCCGCCGCCGCCCGGCGGCATCGAGGTACGGATGTAGCGTTCCAGGTCACCCACCGGGACATCGCCCCAGTTCGCAAGGAATACCGCGCCCGTCAAAGTGCCGGCGAACTGTCCGCCTGCCAGCGTCTCGCCATGGCAGGCGGCACAATTGGCGGCATAGAGCACACGGCCTGCCTCTACCTGATCGGCGAAAGACGGGGCTGCGCCGCCCTGCTGCGCCGTGGCGTTTGCCCCGCCCAGCACGCCCGACGCCAGCGCAAGCGCTGCACCCGAGCCCAGCAGGGCTCCTGTCAGTCTACCCATTGTCCCACTCCCTCCGGACGATCCTCTGCTGCCACTATGGCGCAAGCTCGGGCTACCGCAAGGGCGGGATTGGGGCAGAAATGGGCGCTTGCCTATTCGCCTGCGGGCAGGTTCAGCGGGGTTGCCACGCGGTCGCGGAACTGGGCGTTGTACAGCGCGTCCTGCTCCGCCGTCAGCCACGGACCCGGGGTCGAGCCATCCGCATCAAGCCGCATCACCTGGCTGCGTGGCAGCTGCCCGGCGGCGGGCCATTGCGGCAGCCCTTCGCCATTGGGATTGCCGGTGGCGGCGAAGTTGACCCAGTATTGCGAGACCTGGTCGGCAAAGCCTTCCTCGCGCGGGTTGCCGCACATCAGCTGCACCGAGGAGCCGCCGGGGAAGGTGCGCGGGGCGCACAGGTTGTCGAAGACATAGGGGATTTCGCCCGTGTGCGCCGCACCCAGATCCGCCCGGTCCGCATCGTAGAGCGGATCGTGGGTGAAGTAGTAGAGCCAGGCGTTCCGCCCGATCCGTGCCTGCCCGTCGGCGAACTGGCGCATGTGCCAGGTCATCGCGTCGGAGAACGGGCGCTGCGCCTGCAGGGCCGCTTCGGCATCGGTTGCGGCGGGATAGGCGGCGCGGCCGAGCTCGACATGCGCGCCATAGCGCTGCGCTTCGCCGGCGGTGAAGCTTGCCAGCGTGGGCGGCGGGCCGAAGGCGGCGGTGAAGCTGCCTTCATCCTCGTTCGATCCGGCCAGCACGTCCCACGGGTTCTGGCGGCCGTTGGCCACCGCGATCGATACGTCCTCGGGAATGATGTGGCCGTCCACGATCATGCCCGCCCCACGGATCTTCTGGTGGATTTCGCTGGCGGGCAGAGCACGCAGCGCGGCCAGCGAGGTGGTACCGAACTGCGCTTCAGCCTGTTGCAGGGCCTGCGCCTCAGCCCGCTCGCGCGGGACCATCGTTGCAATGCCAAGGCCCATCCACGCGCCCGATTGCGGGATCGCCCGGTGGACGAGATCGCGGGCAGCGGGCGCGCCGACAAGGCCACCGGCCATGGCCGCCCCGGCGCTTTCGCCGAAGATCGTCACGCGCGAAGGATCGCCGCCGAAGGCCGCGATATTGTCCTGGATCCATTGCAGCGCGGCAATTGCATCGCCCAGCGCCTGGTTGCCGGATGCACCGTGCGGGCTAGCCGCTGTCAGTTCCGGATGGCTGAAGAAACCGAGCGAGCCGACGCGGTAGTTGAGCGTCACCATGACCACGCCCTTGGCGGCAAGGTGGTCGCCATGGCTGAACGGGGCCGATCCGCCGCCTTCGTTGTAGGCCCCGCCATAGAGCCAGACCATCACCGGCAGCCGTTCGTCACCGGAGGTCGCCGGGGTCCAGACGTTGAGGTAGAGGCAGTCCTCCGACACGCCCGGGCTGTCTGGCATGTCGGTGGCGGAATTGACCGGGAAGCGTTGCGGTGCGGGGTTCTGCACGCAGTTATCGCCCCAGCTGTCGGCCATGCGCACGCCGTTCCATGCTGCAGGCGGCTGCGGCTGCTCCCAGCGCAGGTCGCCAACCGGCGGCGCGACAAAGGGGATGCCCTTGAAAACGGTGATGCCGTCAAGCGCCCCGGGCACGCCCTGCACCAGGCCCTGCCGCGTCTGGACGGGAGCACTGGCGATGGTCTCCTGCGCGCTGGCAGGAGCACTGGCAACGCCGGTGGTGGCGCAGGCCGCCGACATGGCGAGCAGAGAGCAGGCGATTGCGGTCTTGCGGAGCGATTGCATCATCAGGCGTCCATCCCATGGCGTGCCCGCACCTGACGGCGGGTCGAATGACTTGGTTGTTGTGTTCGGAAGAACGATGCGGGTGGCGCGGGGGCTATATGTGCGCCCGCGCCACCCGTGTCCGGTCGCCTATTCGACGCCGCCTGCGGCACCCGACAGTTCCACGCCCGCACGGCTGGCCGTGATGTAGTTGCGGATCTGCACGTTGCCTTCGTGGCAGGCGTATTCGAAGAAGGTGTATTCGTCGTTCCGCGTCCAGTCGAGGCGCGCGGTCCACGGGGCGGTGAACACCTCAGGATCCTCGTAGGTCAGTTCGTAGATGATCGAATCCGGACCGGTCATGGTCAGGCGTTCGACCACCTTGGCCTGCTCGCTGGTGGGGATGGTGTTCCACGGCGGCACGCCCATCGTCGCCATGTTCAGCGGGCTGGGGCCGCGCTCGTAGGCGTTCTCCGGCACGCTGTCGCCGGCGATGATGTTGGTCGTCTCGATCACCAGGGTGTTGCCTTCCCAGTAGCCGATCGACTGGCCCATCCAGGTGCGCACCTGTTCCGGCCAGCGGCGGGCGGCCACGGCTTCGGGGCCGGACACGATCGGGATAACGCGGGCGTCATGGATCATCTCGAGGTTGATCACGACGAAGCCCGGCGACTGCAGGACCTGGATGCCGTTGTTGTAGCGGAACGGCAGCATCGAGGCCGGGAAGCCGCGGGTGACGCAGCGGTCCCAGGTGTCGAAGTCGCTGACCCAGTCAAACTGGGTGTTGGGGGTCCAGCTCGACCGGCCCGAGCGATAGCGGGCCTGGGCCGCCTCGGTCATCGGCGGCAGCTGGCCGTTGGCGGGCGAGACCAGCAGGTTGGTGCGGCGGCCGGAGCTGTCCGATTCCACCCAGTGGCCCATGCCGATCGTGCCGCTCTCGTCCTCGGCGGCATAGCGCGCGTCGGAGCCGTTGTACTGCGCCTGGCGGGCGGCATATTCCTCTTCGGTCAGCCAGAAACGGTTACCGAACTGGGCCGGGCGGTTCATCGGCAGGCTGGCGATATTGTCGATCGGCCACATGCCGCGCAGGTCCGGATCGCCCCAGGGGGTGCGGGCCGGCTGGTAGTCGGTCGGGACCGGCGGCATCACGGTCAGGTCGTCTGGCACGGGCTGGGCGGCGACGGGCGCGGCCAGCGCCGCGCAGGCGAGCGCGGCAACGGACAGGGCGGCCATCAGGCGGCCGGTCCGGAAAGTCTTGGTCTTGGTCATCTTGGGTCTCTCTCTCCTGAATTCGAATTGCTGTCCGAGGCGGGCCTTGCTGCCCGCGAAAATCAGTTCCGGTTGTTCCCCACGCCGCGGCTGGCCGGGTCCATGGCCGGGGGCGGCGGGGCATCGGGATCGACCGGGTCGACCATGCGCCCGCGGGCATACTCCTGCTCACGTGCCGCCCGGTTGGCGGTGATGTAGTTGCGGATCTGCACGTTGCCTTCGTGGCAGGCGTATTCGAAGAACTCGTAGGTATCGTCCCGGGTCCAGTCCATCCGCATGGTGAAGGGGGCCTCCCACATGACGGGATCGGAATAGGTCAGTTCATAAGTGATGGTGTCCGGGCCGACCATGTGGAACCGCTCCACGGTGGTTGCCTGCAGGCTCATCGGCAGGGTGTTGTTGGGCGGCACGCCGCGCGTGGCCAGGTTGAGCGGCGAGGCGCCCGGCTGGAGGTTGGTCGTCTCCACCAGCAGGGTGTTGTGGTCTTCCCAGCGGCCGCGGCTCTGTCCGAACATGCCGGTCAGTCCCGGCCCCCACTGCGGCGTGTCGCCGATGGGGATGATGCGGGTGCCCAGCATTTCCAGGTGGATCACGACATGGCCCGGGCTCTGGAAGATGCGGATCCCGTTGTTGTAGCGGAACGGCAGCATCGAGGCCGGGAAGCCACGCGTCCAGCAGCGGTCCCAGCTGTCGAAATCGTCCACCCAGTCATAGGTCTGGCCGATCACCCAGCTCGACCGCATCAGCGAGGCATCGTGCACGCCCTGTGGCGTCAGCGCGGGCAACTGGCCATCGGCCGGTTCGACGATCATCGAGGTGCGGCGGCTGCCGGCCTGGTATTCGATCCAGTGGCCAAGGCCGATGGTGCCTTCCTCGTCCTCGCTGGCATAGGCCTGTTCGAGCTGTTCCACGCGGCCCTGTTCGGCGGCAAGTTCCTCGTCGGTCTTCCAGTGCCGCATGCCGAAGCGGGCCGGGCGCTGCACCGGCAGTTCGCCAATATCGTTGATCGGCCAGGTGCCGCGCAGGTCCGGATCGCCCCAGGGCGTTGTGGCCGGGTGGTAATCGTCCTGCACCGGAGGCATCACCGTCAGGTCATCGGGCACGGGCGTCTCGGCCAGCGCGGGGCCGGACAATCCCCCCAGCAGTGCGATCGCGATGGCGGTACAAACCCTCATTCCGATGCTCCCGAAACCGGAGGCGCCAGGCCACGCTCGGCCCGGCTGGCATTGATGTAGTTGCGGATCTGCACGTTGCCTTCGTGGCAGGCGTATTCGTAGATCTGGAAGGCCTCGTCACGCGCCCATTCCAGCCGCGCAGACCAGGGTTCGGCAAACACCACCGGGTCTTCCCAGGTGAATTCGTAGATGATCTCGTCCGGGCCGACCATGTGGAAGCGCTCCACCATCCGTGCCTGGTTGCTGACGGGAGTCTTGTTGCTGGGCGGCGAACCGGTGGTGCCGATGTTGGTGGCGCTGGGACCGGGCATGAAGTTGGTGGTGGTGACCTTCAGCGTGTTGTGGTCTTCCCATGTGCCCCGGCTTTCGCCCAGCCAGTGCATGATCTGCGACGGGATCGGGTCGCGTCCGTCGGTATAGATGATGCGCGTTTCATGGACCATTTCCATCTGGATCGCGACCAGGCCGGGTGCCTGGAACACGCGCATCCCGTTGTTGTACATGAACGGGAACATCGATGCCGGAAGGCCACGGGTGATGCAGCGGTCCCAGCTGTCGAAATCGGTCCAGCTGTCGAACGGCTGGCCCTGCGCCCAGGTGCTGCGCATGGCATCGGACAGGCGCTGGCCTTCTTCGGTGAAAGCCGGCAGGCGGCCGTTGGCAGGCGCGGTGATCCAGCTGGTGCGGCGGTTGGCGGCGGCCACTTCGGCCCAGTGGCCGATGCCCATGGTGCCGCCGGTATCCTCGTTCTGGTAGCGCTGTTCGAGGGCCTCCACCATCTGCGCACGGGCGGCGAATTCCTCCTGCGTCAGCAGCTGCCGGTTGCCATGTTCCGGCGCGCGTTGCAGCGGGGTGCGGCCGTTGAGGTGGTCGATCGGCCAGCCGCCGCGAAAATCCGGATCGCCCCAGGCGGTGAGCGCGGGGCGGTACTCGTCCGAAGGGGTGGGCAGGACTGTCAGGTCCTCCCCCTCCTGCGCCATGACGGGCAGGGATGCGCCGCCTGCCAGCAGCAGGCTGGCTGCGACCAGGGCGAAAGGAAGCGCATCCCGGCGCATCAGTTGGACCCTTGCGGCAGGGCGAAGGTCACATAGCGGCTGGGGCCCGGAGTGGGCAGGCGCAGTCCGCCCAGGAAGTGGCCCACGCCGCCGACCGGCACGGTGATGTATTGCCGGCCATCAACCATGTAGACCGCCGGCACGCCTTCGGTCGCCGCGTCGAAGCGGTGTTCCCACAGGACCTCGCCGGTATCCGCGTCACGGGCGCGGAATGCGCGGTCGCTGGCGGTGTTGACGAACAGCAGGCCGCCGGCGGTGGCGATCGGGCCGCTGCGCGGTGCCTGGGCGCCAACGCCGGTTATGCCTTGTGCTTCCAGGGTCAGGATCTCGCCATTGGGGATATGGTAGAGCTGGTTGCCGGTGTTCATGTCATAGGCGGTGAGGTTGGAGAACGGCGGCTTGATCGCGACCATCCCGTTCGATTGCAGCATGAAGTTGACCGGCCAGCGATAGGGGATGTCCTCCTCGTCCGCATTGGGCATGGCCGCCAGCGCCTCTGGCCGGTTATCGGGGTTGATCTTCAAGAGCAGCGGCAGCTCGCGGCTGACGATGTAGAGCCGCTGGCGTACCGGATCGACCGCCACGTTGCCCCAGTTCGCGCCGCCGTTGTGGCCCGGCATGGACACCGAACCGCGCAAGCTGGGCGGGGTGAAGATGCCGTCGTTGCGCCATTCGTTGCGCAGGGAGTTGCGCAGCGCCTCCTGGTCGGCTTCGGGCAGGTAGGGGTTGATGTCGTCTTCGGTGAATTCCATCCGCATGAAGGGCTGCGGCCAGGTGGGGAACGGCTGGGTCGGGCTGGCGTGTTCTCCCGGCACGTCCGATGCGGGGACGGGGCGTTCCTCGATCGGCCAGATCGGTTCACCGGTGCGCCGGTCGAAGGCGAAGATGAAGCCGTGCTTGACCACCTGGATCACGATCGGGATCCGCTCCCCGTTGCGGGTGATGGTCATCAGCTTGGGGGCGACCGGCAGGTCGAAGTCCCACAGGTCGTGGTGCACGGTCTGGAAATGCCAGATCCGCTCGCCCGTCTCTGCGTCGATCGCGATCAGCGAATTGCCGAACAGGTTGTCGCCCTCGCGGTTGCCGCCATAGAAGTCGTAGCGCGGGGTGCCGGTGGGGATGAACACGATGCCCAGTTCGGTATCGACCGTGCTTTCCGACCAGTTGTGGACGCCGCCGAACCTCGACCGGTCCCCGCTTGCGGGCCAGGTATCGTACCCGAATTCGCCTTCCTGCGGGATGACGTTGAAAGTCCACTTCAGCTCACCGGTAATCACGTCATAGGCGTGGATGTTGGCCGGGGAGGAGGCATAGTCATAGGCGCCGGCGGGCAGCGAGATGATGATCGTGTTGTTGTAGATGCGGCCCGGGTTGTTGGTCATCAGCGGGGCGTTGGGCATGGCCACATCGTCGGGCAAGGCATCGCGCAGGTCCACCCCGCCATTGGTGCCGAAAGTGGGGATCATCTGCCCGGTCGCGGCGTCGACCGCGCGCAGGATGCCCCCGTTGAGCACCATCAGGCGGCCTTGGCTGCCGTCCGCGCTTTCCCAGTAGTTGACGCCGCGGCTGCCCACGCGCCCCTCGAGGTTGCTGACCCACAGTTCGCGGCCCGTGGCAGGATCAAGCGCGACCAGCTTGCCCTGGCCGTTCTGGACAAACATCCGCCCGCCGCCAACGACCGGGTTGAAGGTCGGCGCCTGGCCGTCGCCGGTGGCATAGGTCCATGCGACCTGCAGCTGCGATACGTTGTCGCGGTTGACCTGGTCGAGCGCGGAATACTGCGAGCTGTCGCCGCCGCCAAGGTAACCGTCCCAGCCGACATAGTCGAAGTCCCCGGCAGGGACCGCAGCCGAGGGAGAGATTGCTGCCCCGCCGCCACTCGCGGTGGTGCAGGCCGCAGCCGCCAGTGCCAGTGTCGATATCGCGGCCAGCCGCACGGCGCGACGTCCCATGCCGGCGATTGCGCCGCCGATGAACCCTTGTGTGATCACTCCCAGCTCCCTTGTATCCCATGTGCGGGAATCCTGCCCGCCGCCCATTCCGGGCAGGGCCCGGTCATGGCCCGAACCTAGCGCCAAGCGGCCCGCGACAACAAGGCCCTATAAGGCCGCCGAATTGACTTAATCCGAAATTTTTGTCGTCAATTGTATCATTCGGCCGGCGCGTCCGCGTCCTGCATGGCATGGCCCGCCGCAGCGCCTTCCACGGTGTTCTCCACGCCCTGCAGCGGGCGCTCGCTCTCGCCCGCGGCGCCGAAGATCGTCGAGGTGGTCATGCCGCCGCTCGCTTCAAGCCGCAAGGTGACATTGTCTGTCGAACGGTTCTGCCAGTACCAGCCGTGGATGCCGGTGAACGGGGCGATGTAGAGGCCCTGTACGGATTGCGCCTCGGCCACGCCGAAGCTCTCGGTCATATCCACGCCGCCTTCGAAGGGATGGCCATGCATGTCGTAGTTCAGCGGGCCGGTGCCTTCCCAGCGGAAGGCCATGCGCGCGCCTTCGGGGATGGTGTACTTGAACTCGATCGAATCGTAGGGGGCCAGCTCGTATTCGAACACGTCCGTCACGCCGGGTTCCGCTGGCGGAGGGGTGTCCGAGAGCAGCAGGACGTCCTGCGTCTCCATCCGCGCCATGCCGCGCTCCAGTTCCGCGTTCACCGGTTCGGCGATCTCGACCAGTCCGAGCGCCTTGCCAACGCCGGTCGGGTCCCAGCCGGTTTCCGCCGGCAAGACGAACAGCACCGCGATCGCTGCAAGGCCCACGGCCGCGCCGCCGATCAGGAGTGGTTTCCTGGACGAGGTCGCTTCGGTCATGACGAGAGGTATCCTTCCATCTGGTAGGCGGTGAGCGCCAGGCCCACCAGGATCAGCGCCACATTGGCGGCAAAGGCATAGCGGGTAAAGCTGGGCCGTTGGCGCCATGCGGCAAACAGCGCGACAACGCCGGCCAGCACCAGCACCTGGCCCAGTTCGACACCCACGTTGAAGGCGATGAGGTTGGCGAGCAGGCCATCGGGCGACACGTTGAGGTCCTGCACCTTGGTGGCAAGGCCCAGCCCGTGGAACAGTCCGAACACCAGAACCGCAAGGCGCGTATCGATATTGAGGCCGATGCGTCTCAGGCCGCCGATGTTCTCGACCCCCTTGTACACCACCGACAGCCCGATGATCGCATCGATGACATAGGCATTGGCCCCGGTGCCCAGCAGGACTCCGCCCAGCAAGGTCAGCGAATGGCCGATGGTGAACATCGAGACATAGATCACCACGTCGCGCAGGCGGTGAAGGAAGAACACCACGCCCACCAGGAAGGCGATGTGATCGTACCCGGTCACCATGTGCTTGGCACCAAGGTACATGAAGGGGAAAATCGCCGGCCCGTCGATCGACTGGACGAAGGCCTTGTCGCCTTCTGCCACGTCGTGGGCCAGCGCCAGCATGGGCAGGAGCAGCAGCACGGCTGCCAGCCCCGCACCCGCGGCAAGCCGGGCAGGGGTGGACCGGACAGCGCGAGGCATGGGCTAGTTGGCGCCCTGCTGCTGGTATTCTTCGAGCGACTGGTCTGCCGATGGGCGGTTGCCGGTTTCGGCTGCGTCCGATCCCAGGTCATCCACCGTCACGCCTTCGGGCAGTTCGGCCGGCGGATAGGCCTGGTGGCAGGCGGTACAGACATTGTAGATCGTACCACCCACCTCGAACACGGCTTCCGGGCTCTTGTCGAGCGCGGCCTGTTCTGCCTGGCGGGCCACATCCTGCATCCCTTGCGCGAAATCGAGCCAGTCCTGCCCGCGGCCTTCGGCATAGGCGGGGGTGGCGAGCACCTC
The DNA here is from genome assembly GCA_964612175.1 of uncultured Sphingomonadaceae bacterium. Lineage (GTDB taxonomy): Bacteria > Pseudomonadota > Alphaproteobacteria > Sphingomonadales > Sphingomonadaceae > Alteraurantiacibacter. The sequence goes on along the minus strand of CAZTED010000008.1, from coordinate 30,475 downwards.
GCCGTATTCGCGCAGCTTCACGGCGGCGGCGGCAACGGCGGCCCATTCCTCGTCCGTTTCCGGTTCGAACTCCCGGAACACCGGTTCGCCATCGATCAGTTCGCTGACGGCGCCCACCGCGTTCCAGTAGGTTTCTGCCGTCGGCTGGACTTCGTTGGCCATGAATTGCTGCGTGGTGCCATGGGGCAGGTCCGCCGGTTCCCCGGAGCATGAAGCGAGGAACGCGCAGGATGCCAGAAGCGCCAGGGCCTGGTTCGATCTTGTCACGATTCGATATCTCCCGATTTTGCTCCTATGTCCTCCCGCCGGACGCCTGACGCAACCGAATCATTGTATCCCGCTGTTGCAGTGGTTGACAAAGTCCGGATTGTTTTGACAGGGAGGCCCCGCATAAATGTGCGGTAAATCTTGAGTCGGGTAGCACGATTGTTGACTAGGGCCGCAATGCCGCGCCCGGTCCGGATCTTGGAAGGTGGAAATTGGGAATGGCTAGCAAGGGTTTCTCCGGCAACTGGAAGTTCACGGGCCTCGCGGCTCTTGGTGCAGCGGTGCTGGCCGTTCCGCTGGCGGGTGCCCTCGCAACCCCGGTCGACCCGACCCAGCCCGCCCCGGCAGAAGAAGCTGCCGCGCCTTCCGCTGCCGCGTTGACGGCGGAGCAGCTTGTGCAGGGCCGCCAGCTGTTCAATTCGTGGTCGTGCGGGGCCTGCCATGCACTGAGCGATGCCAACGGCTTTGGCCAGATCGGCCCGGCGCTGGATGGCAATGCCGCCATGGACCAGGCCTTCATCATGGCCCGCATCACCAATGGCCAGGGCGCCATGCCCAGCTTTGGCGGGCAGATGAGCCCCGAGGAGATCGAGCTGGTGTCGGCCTACATCATGCAGGTGAAGCAGTAAGCCTTGCACCACCCCATCAGGGGCGGCCAGCGAGAGACGGTGAAAAGGGGGCTTCGCGGCCCCCTTTTTCGTGGGCCGTTCAGTTTTCCCCGCGCGCTGTGCGGCTGTTGGGGCCCACTTGCGCAAAATAGTTGGTCACCCCGTCCGGGTCATTGAGCCAGATCGTCGTCAGGTCGAACCCGCGCAGGCGATTGAGCGGGGTTTCCACCGTCACGCCGCGATGCTCGGCCATGGCCGCGACATAGGGCGCATCGCTGACGACGTACTGGATCCCGGCGCTGCCGGTGTCCGCCGGCAGGTTCTCGCCCATGTGATAGAGCATGATCGTCGTCTCGGCATGGGCATAGGGGTACAGCGTGGTGCCCAGAAGGCCGGATTCGACCGGGTCCAGTTCGTCCAGCCCCACGAAATCGCGGTAGAAGGCGCGGGCAGCGGCCAGGTCCGAAACGTGCACGCCCACGCCCACGCCATCGTCCGAATGGTCGGCGGCATCGGGGCTGACCAGGATGACGATGTCGAAGCCAGCGGGGTCCTTTACCAGCGCCTGCTGCAACCCGTCCTCGCGGGCGGCGAACTGGGGCGCGGCGAACCCGGCCTCGGTGAAACGCCGGGTCACCGTGGCCGCATCGGGGTAGCTGAATGCGAAGAAGCGGATGCCCGTTCCCCCGGCATAGCCGCCTTCCAGATGGTACAGCCGGTCACCCTGCTGCCCGGCGGACAGCTTGACCTGCCCGCTGCCGACGCCTGTCAGGATCATCTGCTGGGTGCTGGTCAGCTGGATCGGGTTCAATGCCCGCAGCGCCAGTGCGTTGACGTAGAAATTGACCATCTGTTCGGTCAGTTCGCGCGGGAAACGGCGGAATACATTGGCCGATTCCTGCCTGAACAGGTGGCGCGCCGTACCATCCAGCTGCTCCTGCGTCAGCTCGCCGGGAGCATAGGCCAGGTCCGCGCCGGTCTCCATCACCGCGCCTTCGGGCGTGGTCACGGTCTGCGCGACTGCCGGGACAGCGGCCAGCGCCAGCATGGCGCAAGCGGCGGCGAGGGCGCGTCTGGAATTGGCTGTCATCGTCATCGTTGTCTCTCCCGCCGGCATCCTATTCCGGAAGCGCCCAGGTGATAAGGCTTTCGTTGTTGGCCGGGACCCCGTCTGCCCTGCGCACCGGCGGACCGAAGGCGGAACCGGTGGCAAAGACGGCGATGTACTGCCGCCCGTCGGCCCCGCGATAGCTCATCGGGATGGTCATCGCCGCGTAATCGAGCTGTTCGGACCAGACCAATTCTCCGGTCGCCGCATCGAAGGCGCGCAGCACGCTGTCCGAAGTGGCGCCGATAAAGACGAGGCCGCCGGCCGTCACCATCGGGCCGCCGAAGGTGTTGTTGGCGCCGGTTTCCTGCTTGTCCGGGCCAAGCTCTGGCGTGGTGCCAAGCGGGGTGGCCCATGCGATTTCGCCACTGTTGCCGTCCACCGCGATGAGGCGGCCCCACGGCGGGCGGATGCAGGGCAGGTTGAGGCGCCGTCCGTCTGCCGTCTCGAAGCTGGCGGAAAAGCTGGCATAGGCGCCGGGGCCTGACAGGCTGCCACGGTCATAGGGCTGGGCGGAGCCGGCCGTGCCGCGTCCGTAATCGCCCGCAGGGTCGCGCGCCTCGATCCAGCCGATCGATCCGCTCTCGCTGGTGTTGACGAAGATGTATCCGCTGTCAGGGTCCACCGCGCTGCCGCCCCAGTTCGATCCGCCGTTGTGCGGCAGGTTGATGGAGGCGCGGGGAGGATCGCCGTCCTCGTGCAGGAAGAACGGGGTGAAGGGGCCGGCGTTGAAGAAGGTGCCGCCATAGCTGTCGAGGAGGGCGCGGCAGGCGGCAACGTGTTCGGGCGTGGTATCGGCCTCGGTCACCACATCGGTCGGGTTCCACCACATGCGGCTGAGCGGGGCGGGCTTCACCGGGATCGGCTGGGTGGGAGAATACCATTCGCCCGGCACGTTGGCCGATGCGACGATGTGTTCGTTGACGCCGTGGACCGGCTCGCCCGTGCGGCGATCGAGGATATACATCAGGCCCGGCTTGCCGGTTTCGGCCAGCGCCGGGATGCGCTCCCCGTTCACGGTCACGTCCACCAGCACCGGCGGGGCGGGCAGGTCCCAGTCCCACAGGTCGTGGTGGATGGTCTGGAAGTGCCAGCGGTATTCGCCAGTCTCGGCATCGACGGCCACCACCGAGTTGCCGAACAGGTTGTCGCCCGGTCGGTCGCCGCCCCAGTAGTTGGGGCCGGGGCCGCCCAGAGTTATGAAGATGAGGCCGGTCTCCACGTCGGCCGTGGTATACCACACCCACATGTTGTTCCCCGGGCGCCCCCGCCAGCCATCGTCCAGCCAGGTCTCGTGCCCAACTTCGCCGGGCTGGGGTACGACATTGAACTCCCACAGTTTCTCGCCCGTGCGTGCATCGAAGGCGCGGCTGTTGCCGCTGGGGCCCTGCGATACCTCGGGCGTCAGCGCGCCGATCACCAGCACATTGCGGAAAATGCTCGGCGGATAGGCATAGGGAGTGCCTTCGTACTCCATCTCGCCATCCCCGCCGAACTCGGTGGCAAGCGAGCCGTCGGCAGCGTTGAGCGCAACGATGGCATTGGCCTTGCCGTAGAACAGGCGGGCAGGGCGTGTGCCATCACCCGGCCACCAGGTGACGCTGCGGCGGATCGTTGCCCCGGTCACCTGGTGGCGCCACAGTTCGCGCCCGGTATGCGCTTCCAGTGCCACCACGGCATCGCCCAGTGGCATGTACATGATCCCGTCGACCACGATGGGCACGGTGCCCGCCAGGATGGCGCCGCCGCCGCCCGGACGCAGGCGATAGGTCCAGGCCCGTTCCAGCGAGCCTATCGTTTCGCGGTTGATGTCCGCCAGGGGGGAGAAGCGCTGCCCGCCATGGTCGCGGGCATAGAGCGGCCAGTCGCCATCGGCCGGCAAGATCGTGCTGTCCTGCGCCGCCAGCGGGGCAAGCGATGCGGCTCCCAGCATGGTCGCGGCCAGCGCCATGGCCATGATCTTGCGCATCGCCGAATCCCCCACGCCAAAAACTGTAGCCCAGCTAATCGTTCTGTTTGAAAATAAATTCAACCCCTGATCGACCAGCCATTGCCCGATCACCGCGGCCACCGCGTCGCTGTTGGCCTCCAGTTGCATCGCGTGGCCATTGCCGTGGACCCCGTGATCCTCCAGCCGCAGGTGCTCCACGCTGACGCCGGCCTGGCGCAGGAAATGGACGATGGCGTGGTTGTCGGCTGCCATCCAGCTTGCCTCTGCCGTCACCACCACAACCGGCTTGCCGGTGAGGGCAGGGATGCGGTGGGCGGGTTCTGCCTGCACCTTGTAGGCAACGAGGCCTGGGCCGGGGGATGGCACGTCCATGTTCGCCAGTGCCTCCCCTTCGTCCAGCGGCGGATCGAAGGCCAGCGGCGCATGGGTGATGCCGAAGGGCAGCGGTCCGCTGATCGCCGCGAACGGCGGGCCGAGCGGCTCGACCGCCACGATGGCCCTGACAAGGTCTGGCCGCGCATCGGCGATGAGCCAGCCGGGCGGGCCACCTGCGGAATGGGTCAGCAGCACGGCGGGGCCGATCCGGTCGAGCAGCTCCGCACCCGCCCGCCGGGCATCGCGCTGGGCAGCGGCCTGGTCGGCCAGGGTCGGCCCCGTCCCCGCCAGGAATGAGAGGAAGGCCGGATCGTCCATCTCGCCGGTCCCCGGCCATTGATTGTGCAGGCTTGCCTGCGGGTAATTGTCGGCAAAGGCACCGGGGCGGGTGAACAGCAGTTCGAGAAACAGGGTCGGCCCGGGCGGAGCCATTGCACCCTGGAATTCGGGGTTGAACGGGCTGCGGCCATGCTGCGGCCGATCGACCACATATACCGCCCAGCCGGCGCGCACGAACCAGTGGACCCAGCCTTCGCGGCCATCTGCAGTGCCGAGGAAATCGGTGCCCTGTCCCCCGCCGCCGTGGATCATCACGATGGGCAGCGGGTGCCGGAGATCGGCGGGAATCCAGTATTCGACATATTGCTGGCCGCGCATGGCCTTGCCGGCCGCCGGGTGGTCGATGATTTCGCCGCCGGTCCAGAAGAACCCCTGCGCCGCCAGCTGCAGCGGCTGCCCTGCGCCCGCCGCGTGCAGGTCCGCCGGGCGATAGCTGCGGCGCGTCTGGTCGCTCAATGAAGCTGGCCCTTGCGGTCGCGGATGTTGATCGCCACCCGGTCGCTCGGATCGGCGTCGGCCCAGCGGCTGCCCGGGCGCAGCACGTCGCCGATCACCTTGTAGGCAAACAGCATCAGCATTGCGCCGCTTTCCGGGTTCTCTTCCAGCGCCCTGATGAAGCCCAGGTCCTGCTGGCGCCGCACCGGGTCTTTCTCCTGCAGCATGCGCTTGTTCTCGGTCGCGGCCGGGGTGACGACGTCCCAGAAGACCCGCCGCCGCTCGTCGCTGAAGCGGTCGAGGATGGCCTCGTCCTCCTCGCCCCGCAGGACCGCGCCCAGCACGTCGGCCAGGACGATGCCGGTCCAGATGCCGCTGGTCAGGCCCAGCCCGCCGCACGGGTTGGTGGCATGGGCGGCATCACCGGCCAGCAGCACGCGCCCCTTGTGCAGCGTCTCGCCGGCCCTCTGGTGCAGCATGTAGGGGCTGGAGGAGACGATCTTGTAGTCCTTGCGCCCCTGCATGAACCATTCGTAGCGCAGGTGGATGCGCTCCTCGCAAGTCTCTTCCGGCAGCGCGGAATCCTCCATGTAGGTGCAGCGCCACAGCCCTTGGGTATCCAGCTTCGCGATCACCGCCATGTTGACCGGGTCGCACACGAAATTGGCCTGCTGGTAGCCGAGCTCTCCGAAGGGAAAAATCACGTTGGTGGCCACGAACCGCTCGGGCCAGGTGTGGCCTTCGAATTCGATTCCGGCCAGCTTGCGCACGGTGGAGCGCGCCCCGTCGCACCCGATCAGCCACTTCGCATCGAAGGTCCGCTCGCCATCCGGGCCGGTCACCATGGCAACGATGTGGTCGCCGTAATCCTCGTAGCCGTGGATGGCATGGCCGAAATGGACTTGAACCCCCAGCTTTTGCGCGTGCTCCATCGCCACCCGCGCCACATCGTGCTGCCCGGCGTGGAGCTGGTAATCGTATTTGATGCCTTCGATCGGCTTTGTCTCGACCACCGAGGAATAGCCGAATTCCGGCACGTGGGTTCCGAACATGCGGTTGCGAAAGCCGATTGCGTCAAGCTCTTCCAGGATGCCCAGTTCCTCCAGCACCAGCAGGGTGGAGGGGAAGTAGATCGCCGCACGGGGGGAATTGATGATCCCCGCCTCGCGCTCGATCACCCGCACGCTGGCCCCTGCCTGGGCGAGGGCAAGGGCGGTCAGCATGCCGACCGGGCCTGCTCCCACGATCAGGACATCGGTCTTGTCGCTCATTGTGCTTGTGCCTCCGCGCGCCGGGCCGCTTCGGTCAGCACATAGGCGCGCACTGCTTCGATTTCCTCTGCCGTCAGCCAGGGAGCAAAGCTGATCATGCCGCGCTGGGCCAGGATGCCCTCGCTCACCACGGCTTGCCACGCCTGCCGGTCGGTCGCCACCTGGCTCTTCATCAGGTCGGGGTTGACCGGACCGTTGTGGCAGATGGTGCAGAAGCCGAGATAGGCCCCCTGGCCCATGGCCACCTGTTCGGGCGTGAATGTCTCTGTGGTGGTGACATAGGGGCGCGGCGCGACAGGGGGCAGCGGCTCCAATGTGCCGGTGCCGCCGATGCGGAACACCAGCAGCATCCCGTTGGGCGGCGGGCGGCGCATCCAGTCGGTCTGGGTGGCCATGCCCATCGATCCGCCATAGCCCGCCAGAACGGCGACATATTGCACCCCGTCGACGCGGTAGGTGATCGGCCCGGCCATGACGCCGCGCTCCTGCCTGAAAGACCAGAGTTCATCGCCGGTGCGCGCGTCATAGGCGTTGAACCGGCCATCGGGCAGTCCCTGGAACACCAGGTTGCCGCCGGTTGCCAGGGTACCGCCGTTCCACGGCCAGTCGCGGTCGATGCCCCAGACTTCGCGCTGGTTGACCGGGTCCCAGGCCACCAGCCGACCCTTGGTCATCGCGGTCATGAAGGCACGGCGCGCTTCGGGCGTGTCGCCGGGGACAAGGCCCTCCGGTGGGGCCAGGAACGAGACGCCGGTATTCCAGCGACCGATATTGCGTTCGAAATCGGCATCATCGCCATAGGCGCCGGGAATCTGCATGGTGGGGATGTAGACAAGGCCCGTGAGCGGCGAATAGCTCATCGGATGCCAGGCATGGGCGCCAATGCCCGATGGCGTCACCAGGAACGGCGCATCGGCAAAGCGCGCGCCTTCGCGTTCCACCGGGCGACCGGTGGCAAGGTCGATCCGTTCGGCCCAGGTCTGTTCGGTATAGGGTTCGGCGCTGATCAGTTTCCCGTCGGCCCGGTCGATCACGTAGAAGAACCCGTTCTTGGGAGCCTGCAGGATCACCTTGCGTTCGCGCCCGTCGATCGTCAGGTCCGCCAGCGTCATCTGCTGGGTGGCGGTATAGTCCCAGGTCTCGCCCGGGTTCTGCTGGTAATGCCACTTGTAGGCCCCGGTATCGGGATCCAGCGCCAGGATCGCGGTGAGGAACAGGTTGTCGCCCTGGCCGTCCGAGCGCACGCGGTGGCTCCACGGCGATCCGTTGCCCACGCCCACCAGCAACTGGTCGAATTCGGCGTCATAGACGATCGAATCCCACACGGTGCCGCCACCGCCCAGTTCCCACCAGTCGCCGGACCATGTCGCGGTGGCAAACTCCTCGAACACGGCATCGGAGGCCGCACCGTCGGGCCCGTCCGCCGGGTTGCCGGGCACGGTGTAGAAGCGCCAGACCATGTCGCCGCTGTCGGCATCATAGGCGCTGACATAGCCGCGCACGCCCATTTCCGCGCCGGAATTGCCGATGATCACCTTGTCGCGGACCACGCGCGGCGCGCTGGTAATGGTATAGGGCTGGGACTGGTCCACGGTGACCACGTCCCACAGTTCCTCGCCGGTTGCGGCATCCAGCGCCACCAGCCGCCCGTCGATCGTGCCGACGAAGACCTTGCCTTCCCACACGGCCACGCCGCGGTTGACCACATCGCAGCAGGCGTGGGCGCCCTTGGCTCCGTCCACTTGCGGGTCATAGCGCCACAGCACCTCGCCCGTGGCGGCATCGAGCGCCATCACCTTTGACCAGGCGGTGGACAGGTACATCGTGCCATCGACCACGATCGGGGTCGCTTCCTGGCCGCGGTTGGTATCGAACTCCACCGCATAGGCGAGGGACAGCTCGTCCACATTGTCCACGTTGATGTCGGTCAGCGGGCTGAAGCGCTGTTCGGCATAGGTGCGGCCATGGGCCAGCCAGTTGTCGGGATCGTCCTCGGCGGCCAGCAGCCGCTCCTCGTCCACTGCGCCCATCTCGCTGCCGGAACAGGCGGCAAGGGCCAGCGAAAGGGATAATGCCAGGGCGATTCGGGCCAGTTTCATGCGTCGTGTCCCCTCCCAGGGCGTGTTTGCGCCCTTTGCAGGCGTCATCTTCACGGACGTTATTATGCCGCCGCCATCTTGGCGAGTCTTCAGGCGGGCAAATCGTCAGGAGGGCAGGTTGGCCGGAAGCGCAGTTGGCACCTGGTCTGCCCCGATCTCGAAAACATAGTCGGCCCGGCGCGGCAGGTCCTCCAGCATGTGCCGGGTGAGCCGTTCGTAATGCTGGCAGAAGCGGACGAGTGCGGCATCGTCCATCACCCCGGGGGCGCCGGGGTTGGCCTTGCGCAGCTTGTCCTCTGCGCGGGTGCGGTTGGCAAGGACCACGTCGAAGCTTGCCACCTTGAGCATCACCAGCATGTCGATCAGGTCGAACAGCTTCCGGTAATCCCCGCGCAGCCACAGGTTGGCGACAGATCGCCACAGGCCATCGGGGTCCTCGTCGCGTTCCAGCGCGTTGACCGGATCGAGCAGTTCCTCGTCTGCCTCGGGGCGGCAGCCAAGGCACCAGCCCTCGAACAGCAGCACGTCCACGGGGCCGCTGATCCGCTCCGGCTGGTCATGGCGCTCGTCACGCGCCTTGTCGAAGCGGGGCAGGTCGAAATCGCGCCCGGCAAGGATCGCCTCGATCACCGCCAGGCCCAGGCCCGGGGCATGGGTGCCGGGCACGCCGCGGGTGGCGAAGAGCGGGTGGATTTCCTCGGCCAGCCGTTGCCGCTCGGCCTTGCCAAGATAGAGGTCATCAATCGACAGCGTGACCGCGCGCAGGCCACGGGCGGCAAGCAGCACTTCGAGGAAGGCACAAACTGTCGATTTACCAGACCCTTGTGCGCCATTGATGCCAACAATCAGCGGCTTGCGATCCAGTGCCCGGCGGGCAATTGCCCCGGCGAGTGGCTGCCAATACTGCTCCACGACCGTGCGGTAGGAGGCGGGCAGGCCGTGCGCTTCGATCAGCGCGTCGATGGTGTCGGAACTCATGCCACGCGGTTTGGCAGGTCCGCGCCCTCAGCGAAAGCCTCCATGTTGGCCAGTGCGCACATGCCCATGGCTATGCGCGTTTGTGAATTGGCGCTGCCAAGGTGCGGCAGGAGAACGACATTTTCTAGGTCCAGCAGGGCTGGCGGCACCTCCGGTTCGGCCGGATAGACATCGAGCCCGGCCCCCGCAAGGTGGCCGGATCGCAGGGCATCGGCCAGCGCGTCGTGATCCACCACCCCGCCGCGGGCGGTGTTGATGAGGTAGCTGCCCGGTTTCATCGCGGCTATCGCGGCAGCATCGATGAGGTTGGCGGTCTCTGCTCCTCCTGGGATATGCAGGGAAACAAAATCAGAAACTTGCAGCAGGTTCTTCAGGTCAGAATGAAACTCGGCCCGGAGCTCCTGCGCGATGTCCGCCTCGCATGGCCGGCGAGCGTAATAGGCGATCTTCATGCCGAACCCGTGGTGCGCCCGCCGCGCGGTGGCGATCCCGATCCGTCCGAACCCGACCAGGCCCAGCACCTTGCCCTTCAGTTCGCTGCCGACCAGGTGCGTCGGTCGCCAGCCGGTCCACCTGCCAGCGCGCAGTTCCCGTTCGCCTTCGCCAGCCCGTCGCGCCGCTATCAGCAGCAGGGTGAGCGCGATGTCGGCGGTGGCATCGGTCAGCACGCCTGGCGTATTGGTAACCGCGATGCCTTTCGCGCTGGCAGCGGCAAGGTCGATATGGTCGAAACCCACGCCATAGTTGGCGATCAGCTTCACCCGGTCGCCGCCATTGATGACCGCCGCATCGATGCGGTCGGAGACCGTGGGACACAGCACATCGTGCTCGCCCATCGCAGCGGCCAGTTCGGCTCCCGTCAGGGGCCGGTCAGTCTCGTTCAGGGTAACGTCGAACCGTTCCGCCAGCCGGGCCTCCACGTCAGAGGGCCAGCGGCGGGTGACGAGGACTTTCAGGCGCGGCACGGGTGTCAGTCCTTTTTGGTGATGTGTTCGGTTTCGGCGCGGGTGGATGCGGGGCCGGTGTTGCGCTTGTAGATGCCGCCGCGCCAGCTTTCGCGCATGTAGGGCTCGGGCCCGCCTTCGGGCACCTTGAGGCCGTAGAGGTTCATCAGCCCGGGATGGCGGCCCAGCCCGCCAAACAGGTCGCGGCACCGCTCGATCCAGTCGCGTAAGGGATCGTCCTCCGCCAGCGCGGGGACCGTGCCGACCGAGGCGAGGAACATGATCGGGCCCAGGATGCGGTAATCGGCATAGTTCGGCTCGCTGCCGCCCAGCCACCTGTGCTCGCGCAGGGCCATGCGCAGCGGCTCGATCGCGGCGGAGATCTGCGGTAGCCGATCTTCGCGCCCGGCCTGCATCTCCTCCAGCTTCATGCCCACCATCTTCTCGCGGCTGGTGGTGACATAGTCCTTGTCACGCTCGAAGCACAGGTCGCGGTAATCAGCGCAGAAACAGCGCATCCACGGCCCCGCCGCCGTCGGCCACCACCAGGCGTCGAGCGCCTTGGTCAGCGCCGCCACGCCTTCGTGCGGGATCAGCATCGGCCGGTCGGGATAGGTCGCATCGAGGTATTCGACGATGCCCCAGCTATCGAGCACCCACTTGCCATCGTCCACGATCGCCGGCAGCCGCTCGGTCTTGCCGCCGGTCCGTTCCAGGATGCCGGTGAAGCCGCCGGGCACAACGTCAAGATCAAACCCCTTGTGCTTCAGGGCAAACTTCGTCGACCAGACAAACGGACTGGTCGTGGCACCGTGCGCCATTGTCAGGTCATAAAACGTGATCGTGTTGTTCAAGGCCATGGCTGGCTCCTCTCTCTTGCAGGCTTGCTATTGGTTGATGCGGCAAAAGGAAAGTGGGAGACACATGCACCATGTCCGAAATTGCCTCCATCAGCCTCGAAAAACCACTGCCCGAGCTTGCCGGCGCCCTTGGCGCGAGTTTCGAGGAATTCGGCTTTGCCGTGGTGCAAGGTCACGGGATCGACCAGTCGCTGATCGACCGCGCGGACGCGCTGATGCGGCAATTCTTCGCCCTGCCTGAAGAGGCCAAGCGCCAGTACCACCGTACCGGGCAGGCAGGCGCGCGCGGCTATACCCCGTTCGGGATCGAGCAGGCCAAGGGCGCATCGGTGCAGGATCTCAAGGAGTTCTGGCACGTCGGCCGCGACCTGCCGCCGGGCCACCGCTTTTCGGGCGTCATGCGGCCCAATGTCTGGCCGGATGAACTGCCGCAATTCCGGCCCGTGTTCCAGGATCTGTTCCTGGCCTTCGAATGGACCGGGCGGCGCATCCTGTCTGCCATCGCGCTGTATCTGGGGGAGGACGAGCTGTTCTTCGAGGATGCGGTGCGCGATGGCAATTCGGTGCTGCGCCTGCTGCACTATCCGCCTGTAGAAGATGCTCCCGAAGGCGCAATCCGCGCCGCCGCGCACGAGGATATCAATGCCATCACGCTGTTGCTGGGCGCTGAGGCTGCCGGGCTGGAACTGCTGGCGCGCGACGGGCGCTGGCTGCCGGTTAGCCCGCCGCCGGGTGCGCTTGCAGTCAACGTGGGCGACATGCTGCAGCGCCTCACGTCCGGCCGCCTGCGATCCACCACCCACCGCGTGGTAAACCCGGCGGGGCCAGCGGCGCGGCAATCGCGCTATTCGATGCCGTTCTTCCTCCATTTCCGCCCCGATTTCCTGATCGAGCCGATGTTTGCCGGGGGGGAGGAGCCGATCACCGCGCAAGACTTTCTGATGGAGCGGCTGCGGGAGATCAGGCTGGCCTAGCCTCGGCCATTTTCGCCTCTTCCAGCTTTACGAGGTGCCACAGCGTGCGCGTGACCGGGGCGGCGATGCCCTTGGCCTCAGCCGCCAGAACGATCGCGCCGTTGATCGCGTCCACCTCTGTCCGGCGACCGGCCTTCACGTCCTGCAGCATGCTGGCCTCGTGATCGGCATGGTCGGTCATGGAGACCTGCGTCAGGTCGTGGATCGGCTGCGGATCGATCATCACGCCGTTGGCATGGGCGGCGGCCACGCCTTCTTCCACCACGGCGCGGATCGTGGCACGCGCTTCCGAGTTTGCGCCAAGGAAGCCGGGGGTGCGGCGGGTGAGGGCGCACAGCGGGTTCATTGCTGCGTTGAACACCGCCTTGGACCAGATCGCGGCGTGGATTGCGGGATCGAGCTGGGCCGGCAGGCCGCCGCGCGTCAGGGCATCGGCGACCCTTGCCGCCATTGCCGGATCGCCGCCGAAGGCAGGATAGAGGCGCGAATATCCCTCGCCGTGGCTGCGCACCCTGCCGGGGCCGACGAGGTCCGACGGCAGCATGGAGGCGCCCACCATCACCCTGTCGTCACTCACCACGCCCGCCAGCTTGCGGTCATTGCCAAGGCCGTTCTGCAGGCTGAGCAGGTGTGTGCCATCGCCGATGGCGTGGGCAATGCCCGCCAGAGCGCCTTCGGTGTGGAAGGTCTTGGTGAACACCACCACCAGGTCAAACGGCCCCTGCGCATCGGCGGGCAGGCTGGCCGGGATCGACAGCAGTTCCACCCCGGCGCGGGTATCGAGTTCCAGCCCGCGGGCGTTGATCGCATCGACATGGGACGCGCTGACATCGATCAGCGTTACCACGCAGCCGGCCCGGTGAAATGCCGCGCCGAACAGGCAGCCCATTGCGCCCGAACCCAGGATGGCGACCTTCATGCATTGTCTCCCATGATGGCCGGGCCCAGCAGGGCCAGCAGCTTGGCATCGATCGCCAGCCCCTGATCGCGAAACGCGGCCAGCCGGCCGGCGATATCGGCCAGCGGCACCCGGTGCACCACGATATCCTCTGCATCGGTGCCGCCGCCCGGGCCGACCTTGGTCAGTTCGCTGGCTTTCAGCAGCGTGAAACCTTCGTTGGTAAGGCCGGGGGAGGAGAGGAACAGGCCGCAATCCTGCCAGTTGGCGGCGCTATAGCCGGTTTCCTCCACCAGTTCGCGACGCGCGGCGGCCAGCGGATCTTCGTCCTCGGAGCCTTCGTCGTCACCGATCAGGCCGGCGGGCAATTCGATCACCCGCACGCCTGCGGGCACGCGGTATTGCTCCACCAGGATCACGTGGTCGCCATCAACCGGCAGGATGACAGCGGCCCGGATGCCGCGGGCACGGGTGACATATTCCCACTTGCCGCGCCTGCGGGCGGTGATCCACCTGCCGGACCACATCACCTCCTCGGGCGCATCTGCATCATCCACTGCCATGGGCCTGCGCCTATCGGAGCGTCAGAGCACGATCAAGCGGTCTGGCAGTTCGTTCTGGTCTGCGCCATCGCGCGGGAAGTGTTCGGCCAGCACCTGGCCGACATCGCGCACGCCTGCCGCGATGCCCTCGGCCACGCAGCCCTTGCGGATTTCGGCCAGCATGTCGGCCATGGCGAGGCCCCAGACTTCGGCCGGGACGATGGCGGCGATCGTCTCGTCGGCCACGATCTCGGCCCGGTGTTCGGCCATCGACAGGTAGATCAGCACGCCGGTGCGGCCGTGGGTGCGCTTTTCCGCGCCGACCTTGAAATGGCGCACGGCAGCAGCGCGCACGCGCAGGGCCTTGATTGGCCCGGGCACCAGCGCCATGCGCAGGGGCTGCCACGAAAGCAGCGCCAGCACGGCGATGAACTTGAGCAGGCCAAGGCCGAGCATCAGTGACAGCACTTCCTCGCGCGCCCAGTCGCTTGCCCAGCCGGAATGGAACAGCCAGTCCCACAGGCCGAGGAAGGAATCGGAGAACACCGCGAACAGCGACATGGCGGTGAACGCAATGGTCGCCGCCCACACCAGGGCGACATCGGTATAGCCATCGGACTGGCGCGCCTTCACGGTCACGATTTCGCCGCTGGTGGCAAGCTCTGCCTGCGCGACGGCTTCGGTCACGATGCGATGCTGGCTGTCGTCAAGGATCGCCATGGTCACCATCCCCCCGATGCGCCGCCGCCGCCGGACATGCCGCCGCCGAACCCGCCAAAACCGCCGCCCCCGCCGCCGAAGCCGCCTCCGCCAAAGCCGCCGCCATCATGGTTGGACAGGCCGCCGATGATCGCCTTGCCCGCTTCCCACAGGATGATGTTGCCGACAACGTCGGCCACGTCGCCGCCCGCGCCGCGATAGCGCCGCCTCCGGCCTCCGCCCCGGAAGGCGGGGAGGATGAAGAAGAACAGCAGGATGCCCAGCCAGATCAGGCCGCCCACGGGAATGCCGCCCTGGCCCTGTTCGGCCTCCTGCGCCGCGCGCGCGGCTTCCTCTATGGCGGCGGCATCGGCCGGGCTGCGGGCGAGGTGCTGCATGATCGCATCGATCCCGCTGGTCACGCCGCCATCGAAATCGCCCTCTTTGAAGCGTGGGGTTATGACATCGTTGATCACGCGACCGGCCATGATCCCGCCGAAGTAGGGGTGCAGGCCATAGCCGACCTCGATCCGCATCCGCCGGTCATCGCGCGCCACCAGCAGCAGCAGTCCCTGGTCGCGTGCCTCGCCGCCGATGCCCCATTCGGCAAACAGCCGCGTGGCATAGGGATCGATGTTCTCGCCCCCGGTGGTGGGAATGGTGGCGACCACCAGCGCGCGCCCCGTTTCGGCATTGTAGGCGCGCAGCCGCTGGTCGAGCTGGGCCTCGACCGCTGGCGAAAGAATGTCCGCCCCGTCATAGACGGGGCCATCGGGGCGCGGCGGCAGGTCCTGCGCCATGGCGGGCAGGGCGAGGGCCAGCGCCAGCAGCAGTGCTGCAATGGCGGCAAGCCAGCGCGAAGGGGCCAGGGTGCGGATCACCGGCGGCGATCAGTTTGCCGCGGCAGCGTCGCCGGTGATGCCGTCGAAGTTCACCTCGGGGTTCTCCTCGGCGCCCTCGGCCGCCTCGAAATACTGCAGCGGTTCCGCGCCATAGATGATGTTGGCGGCAATGGTGGCCGGGAAGGTGCGGATCTCGGTGTTGTAGTCGCGCGCAAGGTCGTTGTAGCGGCCGCGCTCGGTGGAAATCAGGTTGTTGCTTTCATCAAGCGCCACCATCAGGTCGCCAAAGCGCGGCTGGCTGGCGAGCTGGGGGTAGTTTTCCACCACGGTGCGCAGCTGGCCCAGCGCCTGGGTCAGCTGGTTCTGCGATTCCTGGAAGCGGCGGAACTCGTCCGGGTTCGACAGGTCGTCGGTGGTGATGTTGATGCTGGTCGCGCTGGCGCGGGCCTCTGTCACCTGGGTCAGGATGTCGCCTTCGGAAATGGCGGCAGCCTGGACCACGGAGACGAGGTTGGGAATGAGGTCGCTGCGGCGCTGCAGGGCGTTTTCCACGTTGGCCCACTGCGCCTTGGCGGCTTCTTCCTTGGTCGGCACCGAATTGATGCCGCAACCGGCAAGGGCAAGGCTGCCCATGGCGACAAGGACAAGGCGGTTGAGACGAATGGCCATCGAAGTGATCCTCCCGAAAATCTGGTCACCCGCAGGTGTATTGCGGATATAGCACGGCAGTGCCCGCATTCAAGGACGCTTGCCGTTAACCATCTGCAATGGCAGACACTTGCGCGATAACAGGAGAAGGGGGAACGTATCCATGTTGAACGAATTCAAGGCATTCATCGCCAAGGGCAATGTGCTGGACCTGGCGGTGGCGGTGATCATCGGCGCGGCCTTCGGCACCATCGTCAAGTCGCTGACCGATGACATTATCATGCCGCTGATCGGCCGCGTGGTGGGCAATGTGGATTTCTCCAACCTCTACGTGGTGCTGAGCGGTGAAGTTGCGCCCGGCACCTCGCTCGCCGCCGCGCGCGAGGCGGGGGCCAATGTCCTGGCCTATGGCAATTTCGTAAGCGTGGTGATCAACTTCCTGATCCTTGCCTTCGTGATCTTCCTGCTGGTGCGGCAGGCCAACAAGCTGATGCCCAAGAAGGAAGAAGCCGCGCCGCCGGCCGGCCCTACCGAGGTGGAACTGCTGACCGAGATCCGCGACGCGCTGAAGAAGTAGATGGCGAACGGCCCCATGCCGGCACTTTCCAGGCGGAAGGAAGCCGGGTGGGGCCTTTTCCCCACGCTCACTTCCCATTCAGCTTTCCATCGCTATATGGGTTCCTGCCGGTTTCGGCCGGCTATGGCGATAAAATGCGGTGTGCAATAGGCACAGCGGACCCGGGGGCAGTACCCGGCGGCTCCACCACCTCCCTCGATATCGCGGGGGAAATGACGGGGCCGAACCAGGATCGACGTGTGTTGAAAAGCACTGTTTTCGCCCGGGCTGAGTAACCCGCAAATAGGCTCACAACACACAAGTGCCAACGATAACGAAGCACTCGCAGTTGCTGCGTAACCTGACGGCCTAACGGCCTGATCTTACAAAGCTGAAGCGCGGTTGGACCGACCGGGCAACAGAACGGATACCGGGGGCCCGGGGGAGCCTAGCAACAGAATCCCCCACCTACCTTCCACAACCAGTCGCCTGTTCGTGTCGAACACAAGCCGGGTCAGGTGTCGGCAGATGCCGCTTCCCGCTCCGCCCGCTCGTATTGCAGGCAGTCGAGGATCTTCGCGCCGGCCAGGAACACAGCGCCGGTGCAGGCGAGGAACAGGAGCCAGCCGCCGGTGCCGGGATAGGTGTCGAGATAGGCCGCGCCACGCGTGGTCGCACCCAATGCCAGCGCATAGATGATCAGGTAGGCTTCGATCCGTGTCTTGATCACGAACAGCCGTTTGACCTTGCGCAGCATTGCACCCCTTCCTCGTTAACCTGTACAGTAGCAAAGCCCGTGCCAGCCGCGGGTTCCGGCGCCTTGCGACGGTTAACAGGAGAGCGTGTGTAAGCCATCCCGACAGGCATGGCGAGTCGCTGGTGTGTTCAGGCGAGTTCGGTCACCCCCAGCAGGTCGAGCATGGCGGCACGCGCCGCGGTGATCGTGGCGGCAAGGTTGCTGCTGCCAATGTCCGTCGGATCGAGCTGTTCGGGCCAGTGCGCGGCGATTACGCTCTCCATCGCTTCGGCCTTTGCCTCGTCCAGCAGGAAGCGCCGGTCCACCCTTGCCGGGTCCGCCACCACCCGCAGCCGCAGGCAGGCGGGGCCACCGCCGTTGGCCATCGACTGGCGCACGTCGACCACCTTGACCCGCCGGATCGGGCCGTTCCCCGCCAGCATGGCCTGGAGCCAGCCCCACACCGCCGGGCTCTCCTCGCATTCGCCCGGCACCACCAGGGTCATTTCCCCGTCAGGCGGGGTGAGCAGCTGCGCGTTGAACAGGTAGGACCGGATCGCCTCGTCAAGGCTGACCGCGCTGGCGGGCACTTCCACAACCTCCGCGCCGGGGCACCGGGTGCGGATCGCATCATAGGTCGCCGCCGGGTCGGCAAAGGCGTTTTCGTGGGTGAACAGCACGCGCTCGTTCGCCACGGCCACCACGTCGTTATGGAAGGCGCCCGCGGCGATGGCCTCGCTGGCCTGCTCCACGAACAGCACGCGATCAGGATCGAGGCCGTGCTTGCGGGCGACGATACGACTGGCCTGTTCGTGCTGGCGGGCGGGGAAGCGGCCGCCTGACCGGCCATAGACGAAGACTTCCAGGCCCGGCTCTCCATGCGAAGGGGCAAGGCGCATGTGGTTGGCCGCGCCTTCATCGCCAAAGCAGGGCGGCACCGGGCCGTGGACCGCGAAGTGCGTGCTGTCCGCGAAAACCAGCCGCAACTGCGCCAGCGTATCGGGCCATTCGTGGCTGCGGTGCGGCATCGTTACCAGGTTGGCAACGGTCAGGTGGCAGCGCCCGTCAGCGGTATCGGGGGCGGGGGAGACGGTGGCGGCATTGGCCGTCCACATCGACGAGGCCGACCAGGCGCCGGCCACCAGCGCGCGGTCAGTATCGGCATCGGCCGACAGATCCGCCAGCCAGGCGCCATTCGGGCGGGGCAGGGGCAGGAAAAACCCCTGCGCCAGTCCCAGCGCCATGCTGCCGCGCATCTTGGCAAGGCCCTGCAAGGCTGCTGCGCGGGGATAGGATGTGCCGCCGGCATTCTTCGTCGCGGCAAGGTTGCCAAGGCTGAGGCCAGCATAGTTGTGGCTGGGGCCGACCACGCCATCGAAGTTGATTTCCATAAGGGCCATGGCCTTACCACCGCGCCACATGGGTTATGCGATCACCTTCGCCCACTTGCAGCGTTTCCGCGCATTCCGGGTCGATCACAACGCTCTCGCCATCAGGCGTCACCCAGCCGTAGGTGGCGCGAAAGCTGACGAGGTGTCCCGTCGAAACGAGGCACTTGGCCCCTTCCGGCCCTCCGGCGGAGGAGCCGTCGATGCGGCTGACAAGGGCATCCTTCGCCTCGCGCACGGACCGGATCAGGTCGGTCCGCACGGTCATGGTCGGGCCGCCATCGAAGATGTCGACATAGTTTTCCCAGGCAAAGCCTTCGTCTTCCAGCATCCGCATGGCAGCGCGGCCCGATGGGTGCGGCTTGCCGATCACGCTGCGCGCCTGCTCGGTCAGCATGGCGATATAGACCGGGTGCTTGGGCATCAGGTCGGCGATGAACTGGTTGCCGTGGCGGGCGTTGAACTCGTCCGCTTCCTGGAAACTCATCCCGAAGAAGCGGCCGGCCACGCCATCCCAGAACGGCGATCCCCCGGCCTCGTCGATCACCCCGCGCAGTTCGGCCAGGGTGCGGTCGGCAAAGCGGGCGCGGTGGTTGCGGATGAACAGGTAGCGGCTGCGGGCGATCAGCATGCCCTGTCCGCCGGCCCGCTCGCCGGGATGGAGGAACAGCCCGCCCACTTCCGAAGCCCCTTCAAGGTCGGTGGAAAGGTTCAGGATGTCTGCGCGGAAGGTGCGGCCCAGTTCCTCGCTGTGCTGCGTCAGCGCCCCGATGCGGTAGGAATAGAACGGCCACTTCTGGCCCACGGCGGAGAAGATCTGGCAGGTACCGCGCACTTCGCGCGTCTGGGTATTCTCCAGCACGAAAACGAACAGGTCATCGGCCACCTCGTCCCCCTCTCGGGTAAAGGCGACGGCGCTCTTTTCCAGCTTGGTGCGCAAGGCGTGGCGATCGGGCGGCAGGTTGGTGAACCCGCCGCCTGTCAGCTTGGCCATTTCGTACAGCGGTTGCAGATCGTCCGGCGTCGCCGCCCGGATCACGAAGCCCATCAGATGTCCCCCAGGTCCCCTGTTGCGAGCCGGTGCAGGACCAGCGCGCTCAAGGCCGCACGTTCGGCCAGCGAGGGGACTATCATGAATTCGTCGGCAGAGTGAATCGCGCCGCCGCGCACGCCCATCGTGTCGACCACCGGCACCCCGCAGGCGGCGATGTTGTTGCCATCGCAGACCCCTCCGGAGCTTTTCCAGCCGATCTGCTGGCCCAGCGCCGCACCGCTGTCGCGCACAAGGTCGAACAGTTTCTGGGCGCGGGCATCGACCGGCTTGGGCGGGCGCGACAGGCCGCCGTGGGCATGGGTGCGGACCTCGTGCAGCTTTTCAAGAAGTTGCAGCAAATCACAGAAATCCGATGAAAAATCTTCTGCAGCCTGGTTGGTGCGCGGGCGGATATTGAAGCGCAGCACGGCCAGGTCTGGCACCACGTTGTTGGCGGATCCGCCATCGATCCTGGCCGGGTTTATCGGCAGGTCGGCGTGTTGCATGTGCTTGAGGCGGACCGCGCAATCGGCGGCGGCGACCAGCGCATTGCGCCCGTCCTGCGGGTTGCGCCCGGCATGGGCGGCGCGGCCGTGGAAGGTGACGGCATAGTTCCCGCTGCCGCCGCGCGCATGGGCCAGGGTGCCGTCGGGCAGGGCCGATGGCTCGTAGGTCAGGGCGGCGTATTTGCCCTTTGCCAGCGCCGCGATCAGCGGGGCGGAGGACAGCGAGCCGGTCTCCTCGTCCGAATTGATCATGACGTCATAGCCGATCGCGCTTGCTTCCGGTGTGGATTCCAGAGCCTTGAGCGCGCCGAGCATCACTGCGATGCCGCCCTTCATGTCGGCGGTGCCGGGGCCGTTGATGGTCTGGTCATCCAGCCAGCGGACCTGCTGGAACGGATCGTCAATCGGAAACACCGTGTCCATGTGGCCGGTCAAGAGGAAGCGCCGCTGCGCCTGGGGTCGCACGCGCAACACAACATGGCGACCATGCGCCTTTGCCACTTCGCGGCCCGCGGCATCGACCGCGACGACCGGCGCCGGCTCTTCCAGCGTTACTTCTCCAGGCAGCGCGGCAAAGGCATCGGCGAGAAGGCCGGCGACTGTCTCCAGCCCGGCAAGGTTTGCCGTGCCCGTGTTGATCGCCGCCCAGGCCAGCGTCTGGTCGAGCATGGCGCGTTGGTCCACCCGTTCGACGAGGGCCTGTTCGATGTGCGACAGTTGTTTCATGTGCAACCGGGTGTAGGGAAATGGATCGCCCTGTCAATGTTGCGCCTTAACACACGGCTAAGGGCAGGGTGCTAGGGTCTCCTTTGAAGGGAGGCGGGCGCATGTCCAGTGCAGGATCCGGCAAGCCACGGGCCGAACCGCGTGTGCGGCGGATGGTCCGAGCGCGCCTGCGCGACGATGCCGGGGAACGGGACATGTGCATCATCGACATTTCCTCCCGCGGGCTGCTGGCCACCTGTGCCCGCCCGCCGGCCCGCGGCGAATTCATTGAAGTGACCGTCGGCCGCAACTGCATGACCGCACAGGTTAAGTGGGCGAGCGAACGCCGGTTTGGCCTGGCCCTGCGCGAACGGGTCAGCATTGCCGCGCTGGTTGAAGGCGGGGAGGGGGCGGTGGCGCTCGCCGGTTCGGGCGCGGTCGCCCGGCGCGGGCACGGCGGGTGGCAGGCCATTCGCGCCAACCCCGCGATGCTGGGCCGCATGGTCCAGACCCTGGCGCTGCTGTGTGCGGCGCTGGCCGCAGCCTACCTGATCAACGAGGGGGTGGCGGCCGGCCTCGGCCCGCTGGGCAAGACCCTGTCACTGGCCGGGCGCTAGGCCGAAAGCAGCCGCGCCAGCGCCACGAAATCAGCGACGGCCAGTGTTTCTGCCCGCCGCGTGCTGTCGATACCCAGTTCGTCCAGCGCGGCGATTGCGCCGGGCACGCCCTTGAGGCTCTGGCGCAGCATCTTGCGCCGCTGGCCGAATGCGGCTTCCGTTACCTGTGCCAGCCTTGCCATGCGCACGCCTGCGGGAGCCGCCTGCGGGGTGACGTGGACTACCGCGCTCATCACCTTTGGGGGCGGGGTGAAGGCGCTGCGGTGGACCTTCATCGCCAGCTTCGCGGCCGAGCGCCACTGCGCCAGCACGGCCAGCCGGCCATAGGCACCGCTGCCCGGTTCCGCGACGATCCGCTGCGCCACTTCCAGCTGGAACATCAGCGTCAGCGAAGTCCATTGCGGCGGCCAGTCCTCGCCATCAAGCCAGCGCACGAACAGCGCCGTGCCGACATTGTAGGGCAGGTTGGCGACCACGGCGAACGGCTCTCCCTGCATCAGCGCGCCGTGGTCGATCTTCAGGGCATCGCCTTCGATCACCTCCAGCTGGCCGGGAAAGGCCGTGGCAAGGTCTGCCAGGGCTGGCAGGCAGCGGCGGTCCATCTCGATCGCGGTCACCCTTGCCCCGGCGCGCAGCAGGGCGCGGGTAAGGCCGCCGGGACCGGGGCCGATTTCGAGCACGCGCCGGCCCGCAAGGTCGCCGGGGACGCGGGCAATCCGGTCGAGCAGTTGCTCGTCGAACAGGAAATTCTGTCCCAGCGCCTTCGACGCGCTGAGGCCGTGCGCGGCGATGACTTCGCGCAAGGGGGGCAGTGTCACTGTCGCGCCCGGCACTGGGCGGCAGCCGCGGCCATGCGGATTGCCGCAACGAGCGAGGCAGGACGGGCGATCCCTTGCCCGGCAATGTCGAACGCGGTGCCATGGTCGGGCGAAGTCCGCACGATCGGCAGGCCCAGCGTCATGTTCACGCCTTCATCGAAATCGAGCGTCTTGAGCGGTACCAGCGCCTGGTCATGATACATGGCAATGGCAACATCGTAGGTGCCGCGCTTGTGCGGGGCGAACAGGGTATCGGCCGGGTGCGGGCCGGTGGCATCGATCCCTTCGGCCTGCAGCCGCGCGATTGCCGGGGCGATCACCTGCTCCTCCTCGCCGCCCATACGGCCCTTCTCGCCGGCATGGGGGTTGAGGCCGGCAATGGCCAGGCGCGGGCAGGCAAGGCCGAAATCGCGCACCATGCTGGCGGCGATCACCCGGCAGCGACGCAGGATCAGTTCCTGCGTGATCGCCTGGGAAACCGCGCTGATGGGGATGTGGACGGTGAGCGGCACGGTCCTGAGGCTGGGTCCGGCGAGCATCATGACTGCGTCTTCCTCTGCCACGCCGCAGGCGTGGGCGAGGAATTCGGTCTGGCCGGGAAAGGTGAAACCGACTTCGGCCAGCCGGGCCTTGGACACCGGCGCGGTGACAACGCCGCCGGCCTTGCCCGCCAGGGCCAGCGCCGTAGCCGCCTGCAGCGAGGCGAGCGCGAGCCGGGCGCCATCCTCGTCAGGCTTGCCGGGCTGGCTGGAGGCATCGCCCACCGATGCCAGCACGGGCAGGGCATCAGCGAATAGGGGAGCGGCCCCGCCCGGATCGGCAATTTCAGCAACCGGCAGGTCGATCCCGCGTTGTGCTGCTGCCTCGCGCAGCACCGCCTCGCCGCCTGCCACCACGAAAGGCGGCAGGTCCAGGTCCACGCGGGCGGCCCATGCGGCAGCGATCAGTTCCGGGCCGATTCCTGCCGGATCGCCCAAGGACAGGACGAGTGGGTGCAGATCAGGCAGTCCGGCCACGGCCCGGTCAGTTGTAATCGATCACCGCGTCGCGGCGCAGGTCGCGCAGGTAGCGCTGGGCACGGCGGTTGATCCGCTCGTTCTCGAGATTGCTCATCACCTCGTCGAACGAGGGACCGGAGACCATCGCCGGATCGTCGCGCCCGCACAGCATCAGCACGCGCACGCCCTGCTGCAGGTCGCCAAAGGGAGGAGTCGCTTCGCCGACATTGAGTTCCAGCATGACCTGCTGCAGCGCATCGGGCAGGGCGCGCACGGCGATTTCGTCGTTGCCGACAACAGTGGCCCCGATCGCGGCCGCTTCGGCATCGACTTCGCCGCAGCCGTTCATTTGCTGGACGGCAGCAGCGAACTGCTCGGCGCGCAGCTGGGCTTCGGATTCGGGCAGGCCGGGGGGGAAATCGAGCGAGATCTGCTTCAGGCTCATCACGGCGTCGCGTGGATCGGCCATGCCGATCTGGCGGCGGTCGATCAGCAGCAGCAGCGAATAGCCGCCGGGAATTTCCAGCGGGCCGGCCAACTGGCCGGGGACCATGTCACGCGCCGCTGCTTCCAGAATCGGGTTCTGCAGCTGTTCGATGCGGATCCAGCCAAGGTCGCCGCCGACGACCGCGGTCGAGGCTTCGGAGAACTGGCGGGCATAGGCAACGAAGCTGCCGCCCTGGCGCAGCTGGTTCACGATCTGGTTGGCATTGGCCAGCACTGCCTCGCGGTTGGAGGCATTGGCCGACAGGTAGATCTCACCGATGCGGTATTCGTACTGGCCGCGCGCCGCTTCAAGCCGGTCGAAGATTTCCGACACTTCCTCGGTCGAGACGTTGACGAAGGGGGCGATGTTCCGGCGCAGCAGGCGCTCCCACGCCAGTTCGCCCTGGATCTGCCGCTTCAGCGTGCGCGGCGACGAACCGATGGAGGCAAGGTACTCGTCCATCTGCTGCGGCCCGCGTTCGAAGCGTTCCACCGCGAAGCGGGTATAGGCCGCGTCCACTTCCTCGCTCGTCACCTCCATCTCGAGCGCGGAGGCTTCCTGCACCTGCAGCGTTTCGTCGATCAGGTTGCGCAGCACCTGCAGCCGCAGGCGGGCCATTTCCTCTGGCGGGATCTCGGTCTCGTTGGCGGCCACGATCAGCGCCACGCGGTGGTCCACGTCGGTGCCGGTGATGATGTTGCCGTTTACCCGGGCGGTAGCACGCCGGACATTGGGATCGGCCTGGGCCAGGAAGTTGATGTCCTGCGGGAAGTTGAATCCATCGTCCTGTGCGAGGGCGGCGGTGCCTGCCATTGTCGCCATGGCGGCGGTGGCAGCGAGAATTCCAAGCGTCTTGGCGAACCGGTTCACGTCGTTCTCAATCCTGTCGATGGCGCGAGATTGCGCCCATGTATTGCCCGCCACCTGCCGCAGACAGGCTTAACCGAAGCTGAGTTTGCGGCTGATAGCTCCTTTGTCCGGCGCTGCCAATGCAGGCCCGCCGCTTTCCCCGGCCGGGCCGCCTCGGACCGCCCGGAAAGCTGGCCTAGAACCCGATGTTGCGCAGGGCAAAGTGGACGCGGAAGGAATTGCCGCTGCGGGCATCGGCCAGTTCGATATAGTCGCGCCGCCAGGTGAAGCCGAATTCCAGGCAATCATCGTTGTAGGCAATGCCGAGCCTTGTGCGCAGCGGTTCGAACCCGTCTGCCAGGAAGGTCGGGTCTTCCTCCCGGTCGGTCAGGTTGACCACGGCCGAGCCGAACACCGACCAGTAGCGGGCAAAGGCCACGCGCCCGGCGGCGCGCAGCTCCTCGCGGTCCTGCAGGTCCTCGAAATTGAGGTCCACGTTGCGGTCGAGCCGCAGGTAGCCGATTTCGGCATAGGTGCGGTCGTTGCCGATCGTCGCGTCGATCTCGTTGCGGCGCACGGCAAGGTTGTCCTTGTCGAGCCGGAAGCGGTGGGTGAACTTGAGGAAATCGCGGTATCGCACCGTCGTGCGCCCGACGAAGTCCGACCATTGCTCGTTCAGCCCGGTGCCATCGGGGAAGATGCTGGACTTGTCATCGAACCGGTATGACTGGCCCACGGTGGTTTCCAGCCGCCAGCCGGGGAAGCTGGCTTCCCAGTCTACGCCATAGGTCAGGCGCACGCCGTCCTCCACCCGGTCGTATCCGGGAAAGCGGTTGAGCGCGAAGAGGTTCGAATCCTCCAGGTCGATGGCGCGGGCATCCTCGTTGGGGATGGCCAGGTTGCGCACATCGGGCGTGGCGACAAGCTGCACGCGCGGGGTGAGGATCTGCGATCCTCCCATGAATTCGCCGATGAAGGGCCATTTCACGTCCACCGCCGCCAGCGCCACGCCGCGGGTCTGCCAGCCTTCCCGCCCGCGATAGCTGGGCGTCACGGTCAGCAGGTTCTGGTCGGAATTGTAGACATCGCCGCGGACCATGGCCGTCAGGGTCACTTCCTGCCCCATGGGGGTGATCCGTCGCATGTCCCACTGGGCGCGGGCGAAGGCGCGCTGGGTGTCCTGCCCTTCGGCGCGGGTGATGGCGAGCGTATTGAACTGCAGGTCCACCCGCCCGCCGGCCACCGGATCTTCCAGCCGCCGGCGATAGTCGACCAGCGGCAGGGCCAGCGGCACCTGCCCCTGGTCCACCTGCACCAGCAGCGCCTGGGTGGCCCAGCCGGAAATCGACAGGTAGCTGTTACGGTCGATCCGCTCGACGTTCACGGTCGAGCGCAGGCGGTCTTCGCGGCTGATGTCATAGCGGCGCAGGAAGGTGCGGTCGCTTGCCGCGCGCAGCGATCCGGTCACGCTCCAGTTCGTGTCCAGCTGGTAGCGGCCATTGGCAAAGACATAGCCGCGCAAGCTGCTTTCCGCCGTGGGCACGGTGGAATTGAGCGGGATGCGCCGCGAATAGGTGCCCCAGGTGCTGACCTGGAAGGCGCCCCGCCTGTCCAGCTGGCGGTATTGCGCGGAGAGCATCGGGGTTGCCGAGCTGTAGAGGTGCCCGGTCAGCGTCAGGTCGCGGTTTTCGGCAAGGCGCCAGTAATAGCTGTCGCTGATCTCCAGCCCGTTCGATGCGGTGATGCCGATATCGGGAATGAAAACGCCCGAAGTCGCGCTGCCATCGGCGCGGATGGTGAGGCCGGGCAGGGGCAGCACGCGCGCGCCGAACAGTTCCAGGTGCGCGCCTTCGAAGTGGATACGGTCGGTCGCCTGGTCATAACGGACCCGCTGCGCGGTCACCCGCCAGCTCGGCCGCTTGGGGCAGCCTTCGGAATCAATGACCGCGCAGGAGGAATAGGCTGCGCGGTCGAGCACGATGTTGCCGGCGTCGTCGCGCCTTGCCCCTTCGGCCGCCAGCCGCCCGCCCTGGCGGAAGGCCAGCAGCAGGTTGGCCATGGTCCCGGCCTTGAGCTCGTCGGTCAGTTCGACCTGGTCTGTGAAAAGCTGGTTGCCGTCTGCGTCCACCAGGCGGACGTTGCCCTCGGCCACGATCTGCCCGGTTGCGCGGTTCCAGCTGATCCGGTCAGCGCGCACGGATTCGTCGCCCGACCGGGCCACGACATTGCCTGCGGCGGTCACCACATCGGCATTGCTGTCATACTCCAGCGCATCGGCCTCGAACGCGATGCGCCGTTCCTCGTCCTGGGTTGCCGGGGCCGACGCATCCTGCGCCGCGATACCAACGGGCAGGGCCAGTGGCGCGCAGACCGCCAGAAGCAGGGCCAGCGGGCGCAGGGTCAAAGAGCGCAGGGAAAGGCGGCAGGAACCAGGGTTCAAGGCTGACTGCGGGGCGGGGAGCATGGCTTGCCTATCGCACCGCCCGCGCTTAACTGCAACGCCAGCATTCGCGCTGTCCTGTCGGACTGCCGCGCACCAAGTCCCGATCGCCTTTCGGATCACCGGAGAACCCATGAACGTCACTTTCACCGATAGCCTGCCGCCCCAGCCCCGCCTCGTGGCCCGCCTGATCGAACAGGACAAGTTGCCCGCAGACCTGCCGGTGGCGATCCTGCAGGGGGCAGAGGCCTCGCGCTTTACCGGCAAGACCGGGCAGGTGTTTGAAGGCTTTGCCGAACAGGGCGGCGTGGTTGTGCGGTTGGCGTTGGCTGGCCTTGGCAAGACCAACGGCAACGGCCGCATTGCCAACCTCGAACGCGCCGGAGCGGCGCTGGTGGCGCGGTTCCTGACTTCGGGAGAGACCACGCTGACGCTCAACCTGTCGGGCAGCGGGCTGACTGCAGAAGAAGCCGCCGCAGTGCTGCTGGGCATGCGCCTGCGCGCCTGGCGCTGGGACATTTATCGTACGAAGCTGAAGGATGAACAGAAGCGCAGCCTTGTCGAGATTGTTGTCGCCGGTGCCCCGGCGGGCACGCCTGCTGCCTGGGAAACCGAACAGGCGCTGGCGCAGGGCGTCGAATTCACCCGCGAGCTGGTGGCAGAGCCGGCCAACGTCATCTACCCGCAGACCTTCGTCGAACGCTGCCACGCGCGGCTTGCCGGCACCGGGGCGGAAATCGCCGTGCTCGACGAGGACGAAATGCGCGAACTGGGCATGGGCGCGCTGCTGGGCGTGGCGCAGGGGTCGGTCCGCAAGCCCAAGCTGCTGGTCATCAAGTGGATGGGCGGCAAGGCAGGCACCAAGCCCACTGTGTTCGTGGGCAAGGGCGTGACCTTCGACACCGGCGGCATCTCCATCAAGCCGGCCGCCGGGATGGAAGACATGAAGTGGGACATGGGCGGTGCCGGGGCCGTGGCAGGTGCCATGCTGGCGCTCTCGCTGCGCAAGGCAAAGGCCAATGTCGTGGGCGTGTGCGGGCTGGTGGAAAACATGCCCGACGGCAATGCCCAGCGTCCCGGAGACGTGGTCACGACCATGTCGGGCCAGACCGTGGAAGTGATCAATACCGATGCCGAGGGCCGGCTGGTACTGTGCGACGCGATGACCTGGGCGCAGAAGGAATTCGCGCCCAAGACGATCGTAGACCTTGCCACCCTGACCGGCGCCATGATGATCGCGCTGGGGACCGAGCATGGCGGCCTGTTCTCCAACAGTGATGCCCTGGCCGACAAGCTGCTGGCAGCGGGCAAGGCCAGCGGCGACAGGCTGTGGCGGATGCCGCTGGGCCCGGAATACGACAAGCTGATCGACAGCCCGATCGCCGACATGAAGAACATCGGCGGGCGCTTTGGCGGATCGATCACCGCAGCGCAGTTCCTGCAGCGGTTCGTTGAGGAAGGCACCGACTGGGCGCACCTCGACATCGCCGGCATGGTCTGGGCCGACAAGCCCGGCGCCACCTGGGACAAGGGTGCCACGGGCTATGGCGTGCGCCTGATCGACCGCTTCGTCCGCGATACCTGCGAGAAGTGATCCCATGGCCTCGTGTAGTGAAGCGGCAGGCCGAAAACTGGCCTCAGGCAGCGAAGCGGCAGGCCGCTAGGGAGTGCGTCTTGGCTTCTACCTCCACGGCCAGCAGCCGGTCGAGCGGGTCCTGCCGCTGATTGCCC
>CAZTED010000008.1:0-1673 GCA_964612175.1 uncultured Sphingomonadaceae bacterium | reverse complement strand
GGCTTCTACCTCCACGGCCAGCAGCCGGTCGAGCGGGTCCTGCCGCTGATTGCCCGTGCGGCGATGGGGCAGGGGCAGCGGCTGCTCGTGGTTTCGGGCGATGAAGGGCAACTGGCCCGGCTGAGCGAGGCGCTGTGGGAGCAGTTTCCGGCAGAGTTCCTCGCCCACGACTATGCCGGCGGGCCGCACGATGCCCGCCAGCCGATCCTGCTGGCCGACATGTGCACCCCGGTAAACGGCGCGGCGGTGGTGGCCTTGGCCGACGGGCTGTGGCGCGAGGAAGCTGCCGCCTTCCCCCGCGCCCTGCTGTTCTTTGACGAGGGCGGCCGCAGCGCTGCCCGCGATACATGGCGCCTGTTCGATGGCCAGGACGGCGTGCAGCGGGAATTCCACGAGCTGGAAGGCGGGCGCTGGATTCACAAGGCCTGAGCGGGCAAGGTGCCGGCCGGACAAAGGAGATAGCGATGCGTAAGGTTCTGACGGCAAGTGCGGCGGCCGTGCTGCTGGCCTCGTGCGGCTCGGGCGATGAAGGAACTATCCAGACCGGGGATGGCGAGGTCAGCTACGATGTCGACCAGTCCGGCGGTGAAACCAATGTGACCATTACCGGCGAGGATGGCTCTACCGTTACCGCCAATTCCGGTTCGGGCGCGGCGAGCCTGCCGGATGGCTTCACGATCTATCCCGGGGCCACGGTCGTCTCCTCCACGGTGGTCAATTCGAACGACGGCGGCGGCAGCATGGTGCTGATCCAGAGCAGCGCGAGCCCCGAGGAACTGGTGACCTTCTATCGCCAGCAGGCCGAAGCGGCCGGGATCGAGATCCAGATGAACGCCACGGTCAACGGCAATGCCATGATCAATGGCGAAGGATCCGGCGGCCGGACCTTCAGCTTCAGCGCTTCGCCCAATGGCGATGGCACCAGCGGGCAGCTGATCGTGGGGCAGGGCAGCGGAGGCTGAGTGGCAGCAGCCCGCCCTTGCCCAAACGGGTGAGGGGCGCTAGGGGCGCGCCCGACAGGCCCGGACGGGCCTCGCCGGATTACAGACCCGTATCTCGAAGGAATAGACAATGGCGGTTACCCGCACGTTCTCGATCATCAAGCCCGATGCCACCCGCCGCAACCTGACCGGCGCGGTCACCAAGATGCTGGAAGAAGCCGGCCTGCGCGTCGTTGCTTCCAAGCGCATCCACATGACCCGCGAACAGGCCGAAGGCTTCTATGCGGTCCACAAGGAGCGTCCGTTCTTCGGTGAACTGGTGGAATTCATGATCAGCGGCCCGGTGGTGGTGCAGGTGCTGGAAGGCGAAGACGCCATGCAGCGCAACCGCGATATCATGGGCGCGACCAACCCCGCCAATGCCGAACCCGGCACGATCCGCCGCGAGCTGGCCGAATCGATCGAGGCCAATACGGTCCACGGTTCCGACAGCGACGAGAACGCCGCGATCGAGATCGCCTATTTCTTCAAGCCGGAAGAAATCGTCGGCTGATCCCGGCAGCTTCGGCTGGAAGTTGACAAGGGCTGCTCCGCAAGGGGCGGCCCTTTTCGTTTGACCTCGCGCAAGGTCGCAGCGTCAGGGTGCGGCTAGCAGGGATGGGACACAAGCAAGCAGGAGGATCAAGCCATGTCCCATACCCCGCACGAACTCGCCGCCGAATTCCCGCAGGA
>CAZTED010000007.1:18193-41272 GCA_964612175.1 uncultured Sphingomonadaceae bacterium | reverse complement strand
CCTCGCCGTATCGCGCCTGTTCCGACAGGACTTCGGCAAAGCGGGTCCGCGCGGCGCGCAGCTGGAGGCGCAGGTCGGCCAGCTCGTCGGGCGTGATCTCCGCGCGCCCGCCCCACAGCTGGCCCAGTTCCTCGTAGATCGCCGCCGCCTCGACCAGCTGCCCGCCCTGCACCAGCGCCAGCGCATGGGCATCGAGCCAGGCAAGGTGAGTCAGCGTGGGAAAGCCGGGATCCCCTGCCCGCGCATTGCTGATCGCCGCGGCCAGCGTCTGCGCGGCGCCTGCCGGATCGGCCTGCGCAAAAGCCAGCAGCGCCTCGCCTTCGGGAAGCTTGGCCGGTGCTGGCGCGGCGACGGGAGCAGAGGCGGGAGCAGGAGCGGATGGCGCTGGCTTCTGCTGGGCCAGGACCGGGGCGGACACCAGCAGGCCGGCAGCAAATGCCAGCCTCAGCACGCCGCATGATCGCGAACGCCGGCTCACCGATTACCCCCCTTGCTGCAAGACCCTGTCCATCCTGCGCCGGACCGGACAGCGACGCAAGCGCCCACCGCCACCGCCCGGCTTGGCGGCGCAGACGACAGCAAGACGCTGGGTGAGCATGAAGGAATGGTGGGGGCAAGCATTGCGCAGCCCGGAATCCGGGATTTGAGCGCGCGCAATGACGCGCAGGTCGTCCAGGTCGATGAAGATCGCGTTCATGTCATTTACCAGGAAAGGAGAGCGTCCCATGAACACCATCATCCCACGGCCCCGGTTCTTCGATGAGCTCCTGAGGGATTTCCCCACCACCTTTTCGATCCGGCCGCTTCATGGCGAACCCCTGCCCCCGCCGGACAAGATCAAGGTCGATGTGCGGGAAAACGGCAGCGACCTGATTGTCAGTGCCGAGATACCAGGCGTCGACAAGAAGGACATCCATGTCGAGGTCGAAAATGGCATTGCAACCATCAGGGCCGAAGTGAAGCAGTCCGAAACCAGGACCGACGACGAGAAGGTGCTGCATTCCGAACGCTATTTCGGGGCAGTCCAGCGCAGCTTCACCCTGCCCTGCGCGGTCGATGAATCGAAGGCCAAGGCTGCCTACGAAAATGGCATCCTTACCCTTACCGTTCCCAAGGCGGACCGCTCGGGAACCAGGAAGATCACCATTGATTAGTCGTCGCATCGCCGATCGGGCGGACGTTGGGCCGGGGCACTTCGCCCCGCCCTGCACCCCCGCCCGGTCGCCTGCCATGACGCGACGGCCATGGTGCCGTCGCGACCGGCCCCTTCGCGCTGCAAGGCGCAACCGCAAGTCAGGATCAATCCGATGATCATCCGCCATGATGCCCTGGTACTTGTCGCGGACGGCGCAAAGTACCTCCTGTTCCGCAACTCGGGCGATCTTCGGCGGGTTGCCTTCGCCTACGAGGGCGGAGGAGAGAAGGAGAACCCGTCCACCCGCCAGCAGGGCAGCGACCAGCCCGGCCGCGCCTTCTCCAGCGTCAATAAGGCCCGCAGCGCCATGGACCAGACAGACTGGCACCAGATCGAGGAGGACCGCTTTGCAACCAGCATTGCCGAAATGCTGGGCCTGCTGGCCGATGCGGGTGATTTCGATGAGCTCGTGGTCGTGGCTCCGCCAAGGTGCCTTGCCAGCCTGCGCAAGGCATTCGGCCGGCCCGTTTCATCGCGCATCGTTGCCGAAATCGCCAAGGATCTCACCAAGCATCCGGTTACGGAAATCGCCCGTATACTCGCGCAGGAAGGCGAATGATGCACCATCCGCTGCATGTTGCCCGCGCCTGACATGTCTGGCTTGAGCTTCTCCCGCGCTCGCGATGCTCAATGCTCCGCATGTTCTTGCCGGGGAAGAGCAAATCGATCCGCTGAGGTGGGGCCGCTGGCGATCGCGCGCAATGTGCTTTGGGTTGCAGCGCAATCGATGCCCATGGGGACAATCCTGCGGCATGTGCTGACCCTGTTGCTGGCCATGGCTGCCCTGATGGGTGGCAACTTCCCCGCCCAGGCACAGGGAGGCCAGGCTGATCGGATTGTCGTGATCGGCGACCTGCACGGCGATTACAGTGCTTACCGTGATATCGTCTCCGCCGCTGGCGTATCTGACCGCGAAGGCCATTGGACGGGGGGCAGGACCACGCTGATCCAGATGGGCGACATGACCGACCGCGGCCCCAGTTCGCTTGCCATCATACGCGACCTGCGCGCGCTGGCGCGGCAGGCACAACGGCGGGGCGGTCAGGTGATTGTCCTCGTTGGCAACCACGAAGCCATGAATGTCATCGGCGATCTGAGATATGTCAGCGAAGGCGAATATGCCGCCTTTCGCGACGGGAATTCACAATCGCGGCGAGAGCAGGTGTACCTGGCGAATCGCGCCGTAATCGAGGCCTTCTATTCCACGACCGAGCCTCCGCTGGATGCGGCCCAGGCCCGGGCGGCATGGCTCGCAAGTTACCCGCTTGGCATGGTCGAGCATCGTCTTGCCTGGCATCCAGAGGGCGAGATCGGATCATGGGTGAGGCAATTGCCGGCCGCAGTCCTGATTGATGGCACGCTGTTCGTGCATGGTGGACTGAGCGCAGAGTACGCGGTCCATACGCTGGACGAGATCAACCGGATGGTCGGTGATGCCCTTTCACTGGCGGAAAGCTCTCCTTCTTCGATCCTTGAGGACCCGCTTGGCCCGCTCTGGTATCGAGGGAACGTGTTTCGGGAGGCGGCAGACGCCGAGGATCTGGGCCTTGCGGTTGATGACGGTGGGGCGATCAATCCTTCGCTTTGCGAGGATCCCCGTCTCGCGCCGGATGCGCCGACTGTCGAAGAGCAGGTTTGCCGGATTGGCCGCCTCTCGATCGAGGACGAGCTCGACCTGGTTCTCTCCACCTATGGTGCGGACAGGATGGTCATCGCGCATACGCCTTCACTGGAAGGGATAGTCAGCGCGGCTGATGGGCGGCTGATCCGGGCCGATACGGGCATCTCGACCTATTATGGCGGACCACACAGCTATCTCGAGTTGCATGGCGCCTTCACTATCGCCTGGAAGAGACAGCATGGCGGAGAGTGGGAGTGGCACCAATTGCCAACAGCCATGCAGGAGGACGGCCAGTGAGATTGGCGACTGGCCCCGCCCTGCTTCTCTCGCTTGCTGCCTCGGCTGCGGCACACAACCAGGGCGAGGTATTGCCGCTGTTTCATGATGAGGCGCCGCTCGACATCACTTTGTCGGGGCCCATACACAGGATTGCCAGCCGAGCGGAGCACTCCACCAAGGCTTATCCGGCAATCCTGCAGGCCGGTGACGAAACTCTTGCGATCGAACTGTCCGCACGCGGGATTTCCCGGCGCAGTCGCGAAAACTGCCGCTTTCCGCCGCTGCGCGTCGAGATTCCGGATAATCCGGACGAGACATCGCTGTTCGATCACCAGGGCAGGCTCAAGCTGGTCACCCACTGCAATGAAGGCGACCGTTACCAGCAGTATCTGCTGCGCGAATATGCTGCCTACCGGCTCTACAACCTGCTTACGCCGGAAAGCTTCAGGGTCAGACTGCTCAGGGTAACCTATCGCGACGATGATGGAGAGGCCATGACCAGATGGGGCTTCTTCATCGAGGACATCGGCGATGCGGCAAGGCGATTGGGAGGGCATCAGATCGAGATCAATCGGATTCCCCGCAACGCCCTCGATTCCCGCGCCGCCGCACGCTTCTCGTTGTTCCAGTACATGATCGGCAATACCGACTGGGCAATGACGGCCGGTCCCGTTGGCGAGGAATGCTGCCACAATTCAAAGCTGGTCGGCATGGACGCTGCAAGCGCCGGACAGCTTATCGCCCTGCCTTACGATTTCGACATGTCGGGCCTTGTCGATGCGCCTTACGCGGCCACGAACTCGTCCCTGCCGATCCGCCAGGTCACCGAGCGACATTATCGCGGGTTTTGTTCGCTTAACGAGCTGGCGATTGAGGAAGCCGAGAGGTTCCGGCAGGCCCGGCCCGAGATGGAAGCCATGCTTTTGACCATTCCCGGCCTGTCGCAAGCGAGCAGAGAAACAATGCAGCGCTATCTTGCCGGCTTCTTCGATGACATCGCAACGCCGGCTTCAATCCAACGGAACCTGTTTTCCGACTGCCTCTAGGACGGGCAAGGATAGACGGAAAGGCGCGCCTGCCGGGTCTCGGTGCCCTCGTCAGCCAGCGCCAGCCGGCATTCCGGCAGGATCGCAACACCTTCGGTCTGTTGATGGATGTCTGGGTCGAGATGCCGCCTTTCGATCAAGCGGCCTTCCAGGTCAATCTCGAGGAATACATGGCTTTTCCCGGAAACGATGATCAATCGCTCCCGGAGCGGATCCCATTCAAGGGCAGAAGGGCGAAACTCGGCGAAGTCGTCAGGCTCGAGGATTGCTGACAGCGGAATCGAAAGCAACGGGTCGGGTTCGGCACGGTCGGCACCCAGCGTCCATTGATAAATCTCCAGCCTCCGTTCTTCCTCGGCCCTGTGAAGCCGTTTGCAGAGCACGAGCAACTGGTTGGTGGCCGGAGCATTCGAAAGGCCCTCGATCTCGCAGATCGGGGCGATCCCCGTATCGTAT
The DNA here is from genome assembly GCA_964612175.1 of uncultured Sphingomonadaceae bacterium. Classification (GTDB taxonomy): domain Bacteria; phylum Pseudomonadota; class Alphaproteobacteria; order Sphingomonadales; family Sphingomonadaceae; genus Alteraurantiacibacter. The sequence goes on along the minus strand of CAZTED010000007.1, from coordinate 36,675 downwards.
GTTTGATAGGGGACGCGCTCGCCATCGGCGCCGGGGGTGGCAACATAGATGATCCCGTCGCTGGTGATCAGATAGACCTGGCCGGCGGCATAGGCGATACCTTCGAAATCGCCCTCGATGGTCGGATCTCCCATGGCAAAGACCCGCAACGTGCGCCCCTGCGAAACATCGATTTCATGGATGATCGCGTGTTCGTCATTGTGGGTGAAGACACTGTTTTCCGTTGCCATGGCGAGGCCGGAGACTTCTTCCAGGGAGAGCGGAAGGGAAATGACGGTGTGGTCGGGGATGGGCGCAGGCGTGCAGGCGGACAATGCAAAAAATCCGGACAGTAACGCCGCCCGCCATCTCATCGGATCATGTCGGGCGGTTGGTCACCGTGTTCAGCGTCGTCGACCTTGTCCGGATCGTCCACTTCCTCATCGTGACTTTCGCGCAGGTAGCGGTGTCCCTCCCGTTTCGCGCCGTAGTCAGTGACCCACAGCAAGAAGAAGACAAAATTGAAGACGAGGGACATGACCAGCGCAATTTCGAGCGCCCCGATCCCGGCACTCAGGCCAATGCCGATGGAGACCAGGATGAACAGGGCATCTCCAGTGCTCTTCAGCGTATTGCGGAACCTGACGGCACCGACGATCCCGGCCAGCGAAAAGGCCAGCGCCAGCGAGTTGTGGACCATCAGGACGATGCCCGTGACGGCGATCGGCAGAATGACCATGCTTTCGACCAGAGCCTGATCATAGGCCTTGCGCTTGCGGCAGGCGATGTAGGTCCAGGTGACTGGCAGAACGGTCGCCAGCGCGCCGAACATGGCACACAGCAGCCAGATGACGCTGCCGGCCAGGTCGGCCACGCGCCTTGCGCCGATCTCGATGCTGTCGAACGGGTCGGAAGTCTGCTCTCCGAGCAACCCCTGGGCGCCACCTACCGGCAGATATTCCGTGAAACCGGGCATCAGCGCGCTCATCCCGAGCACGGAAGCGATCACTACTGCATAATACAGCGTGAGCCTGAGTAATAGTTGCCTGGCGCTCATGACCTTGTGACCGGATCTTACCTCACGGCAGTCCGCAGTCAAAGCAATCCTTTAGAGGTGCACATCTGCAGCATGTCCCCAACGCATCCCCCAATAGCGAAATCCGCAACTGGAGCGCTTGCACAATTCAGCGGGCCAAAGACGCCAACGAAGAGAACCTCCGCGCGCTTGGCGAAGTTGCTGATCTTGCGTGCATGGCTCGGAAATGGCGGCACAAATTGGCACGCCATAATCAATCGAGACCATTGGTCTGGAGGGGAGGGTGAATGAATGGTGGGCGATGACAGGCTCGAACTGCCGACCCTCTCGGTGTAAACGAGATGCTCTACCAACTGAGCTAATCGCCCCTGGGCCTTGAACAGGCCCGGAAGCGCGCGGTTTAGCGGGTTTTGCAGTCGGGTCAATGGCGAGCGATGCGGATTTTCTGGGGTGCGGAATGGCCCGCTTGTGGGGCGGCTTCCTGCAATAATCCTGCTGTGACCCCATGTGCTTTCGGAACAGCGATCCGCATCCCTGCGGCTGGCCGGCTATGCCGTCCGGGAAAGGATTGGAGCCACAAGGGCGCTTCGTCGCGCTTACCTGCTCACGTCGATCGTGGCCTGGGCACGCAGGGCGCCGACCCGCACGAGGACCGGGCCATCGGCGGCAGGGTCTTCCACCACCAGCTTCACCCACAGCGAGTTGTCGTCCCTGAACCATGCGGTCTCGCGCGCTTCGCGCAATGCCGCGAGGCTGTCCTGCCGGGTACCGCCGGCGGTTGACGTGAAGCCGGGAAGCTGGAGGATCACGAAGGAATCCCGGTCCATTTCCCGCAAGGACAACGACAGGGTCTCGCGGCCGGTTTCCACCCGCAGCTCCGCACCGCTGCCCACGGTCGTCTCGCCGATGTATTCGAACCGCTTGCCCTGGCGCTGCAGCATGATCGGCTCGGCGATCGGGCCGAACCCGAACTCGTCGAAATCGCCGGAGATGTGGAAGCGGCCCATGTCGCCCCGACACACGGCAGCGCCCCAGTTCATCCTGATCTCGCAGGCCTCTTCATGCGAGGCGATGCCGTTGTCGATGACGATGGTGGCCCCGGGAACGCCGCTGACCGAGCCGTCGCGGTCAAGGAAGGCCGCGCTCATATAGGCGGCCCGGCGGCCATAATCGGATGCCCAGCGGCGCTGGACCGGAGGGAAGCTGACCGGGTTGGCGTTTTCGAAGGTCAGGCCCTCCACCGAATTCTCGGTGCTCATGCCGAAGCTGGTGAACAACAGGTAGGAGATCGCACCTGCATCGCGCAGCGCATTGGGCACGTAGTTCACGAAGCGCGTGTTCTCCACATGATGGAGGTAATCGTAATACTCGTAACCGCGGATCGGGAAGTCCGCGGATGCAGCCGGCAGGCTGCGACCGTAGGCCAGCTCCTCGGGCCGGGTGGGGTTGCCGATATTGTCGCTCTCGCCCACGAACAGCGAGTCGACCACGCGTGACGTGTAGGGCGCCCGGCCGGGCGCGCCGGCGGCATGGGTGAAGCCGATGGCGTTGTCGGCCAGCTTCAGCCCGGTGAACAGGTGATATTCGCCGCGCCCCCAGATCGCGCCATTGCGGTTCTTGTAGCCGGTGAAGTTGTCGATCACCGATACCACCGGCGCGCTCGCGGCATCGCCCGGATCGGCCAGGCTGAGATGGCCGCCGCCGCCGATGTTGAAGGTGCCATCAGGCGCGGGGCCGCGATCGAACATCAGGCCATCGAAGTTGGAATGGGCCACGTTGCCGCTGAATTCGCGCAAGGCAGTGCGGCGGGGCCAGGTGGCGGCGCTGATGGGCGTACCCTCGAACTGGCCGGTCGGATGGATCGGCAAGGCGATCCAGAACCCGATCTGGTCCGACCCGGCGGCCACGTTATCGCGGTAGGTGTTATCGGGATTGGTGATCCAGAAGGTCGATGCCGTGTTGTCCGAAGGGATCAGGACATGGGGCGAGCGCTGGCCGTTGGTGGACTGGTGGGCCAGGACAAGGTTGGTCGGCTCGCACGGCAGGGTCGGATGGCACCTGGTCTGGATGCCGAGGTTGCGGACGAACCGGTTGCCGGTCTCGATCCCGTCTTCCAGGAAGAAGCAATGGCCCACGGTGTTGTAGGTCACGTTGTTTTCCACCGCCAGGTTGTTGGTGCCATGCACCGTCACGCAGCGGCTGTAGGTATCGTGGATGGCGGAGTTGCGGATGTACTGGCCCTGCCCTTCGCCGATAAGGTGCCAGTGGATCGGATAGCGGGCGAGGTGCAGGTGCTGCCCCATGCGATCAAGCTCTACGCCCGAGACAAACATCCGGGACCCGACCATCGCCATGATGTGCCCGCCAAAGTAGGTCTCGTCCGCGTCTGCCGAAGCCCGGATGCGGATATTGCGCGTCAGCAGGCCCACTTCCCCGCGCTGGTCGACCCCGAAGGTGATCTCCCCGAAATGCATGTAGTCCAGCGGGCGATCGAGCGTGATCACGTTGCCGGCGATGGCGGCAATGGTGCGCCGCTCCGCCTGCCTGGGATCGAAGTCGGTCGAGGCAAGCACGATCTCGTCACCCTGCCGCCAGCCGCTGGCATCCAGCACCTCGATCCAGGTGCTGCCGGCCTCTGCCGTGCGGGCCAGCTTGCTCCAGGTGTGCTCGCGGTCGCCATGCAGGTTCAGGGTGCCGCGCATCAGCAGGATGCCGCGATCGCCCATGGTGTTGATGTCTTCGCCGGGGACAGCGTCGGTCAGGGTGATCGTCGCCTTGCGGGTATGGGGATTGTCGGCGGTGCCGATTTCCAGTTCGCCGCCGCGCACATAGATCCACTCGGTCTCCAGTTCGATATCGCGTTCGTCCGAGAAGCTGAGCCTGCCGTCGATGGTCAGGCTGCGCAGGGCCGGGGCATCGATGTCGAGCAGGACATCCATGTCCCGCGCGATCACGACAGCATCGCCCGCAGCGGGAACCCTGCCTTCGGGCCAGGTGGCGGGATCGGACCAGCGCATTGTCCGGCGGGCCTGAGGCGCAGCGTCGGCTCCTGACTCCATTCCGGCGTGGTCGTGGGCGTGGCTATCCCGGGCATGGAGGCCAGCACCCGGGCCCAACGGCAGCGCCAGCGCAAGAAGCAAGGAAACGGGAAGCAGGCGAAACTGCTTGGCCATGATCATCATCCCCCCGGACGCGACTTGACCGCCCCGCCCCTTGTTGTTGGACGCGATCCTGCAGCGGATGGTCCTCTTTGCCAAGACAGTATCTGGCACATGCCGCGACTCGCAGTAAATCATTGAATTAACTATAAATCTTTGCACGTAATCGAAACAGGGCCAGACAGCCCTGGGATAAAGCCATTGCGGATCAGCCAGTTGGCCGCTGACCGCCGGCAAACATCTCGCGGCACTCCCGACCGCTGGTCGTCCGCAGGACGCGCCACAGCGGCGCTCATGCCCAACTTACGGTGCGCGATGAAAAACCTTTCCTTTCCGTCAGTGGGGCGGTTGACCGGCGGGCCGATCCGTTATCTTGCTGCACGGTGACCTTTGAGGACAGACGATGACCGAAGCTGATTATGTGGTGGTGGGTGCCGGCAGTTCGGGCTGCGTGGTGGCGGCGCGGCTGAGCGAGGATCCCGGTGCGCAGGTTGCCCTGCTGGAAGCCGGTGGCAGCGATGCCGATCCGCTGATCGCCATGCCGCTGACGTGGATGCTGCTGCTCGGCCGCGAGGACCTGAACTGGGGCACGATGAGCGAGCCCGACCCGCACATGGACGGGCGCGTGCAGCCCCTGCCCCGGGGCAAGGTCATGGGTGGCTGCAGCTCGACCAACGGTACGATGTACATCCGCGGCATGGCCGCCGATTACGATGGCTGGCGCGATGCGGGGCTCGCCGGCTGGGGATACGAGGACGTCCTGCCCTATTTCAAGCGGGCGGAAAGCAACTGGCGCGGCGAAAGCGCGGACCACGGCGGCAGCGGCCCGCTGTCGGTCACCCCGCTGGCAAAGCATCCGGAACTCTACCCCGCCTTCGTCAAGGCCGCGGAAAGCCTCGGCTACCGGGAACTCGCCGATTTCAACGTGCCGGCACCCGAAGGCTTCGCCATCCCCGACTGCACGATCCGGAACGGCCGCCGCCACAGCACGGCCCGGGCCTATCTTCGCCCGGCGCGCAGGCGCCCTAACCTCCAGATACTCCAGCAAGCCCTCGTCCAGCGCGTGCTGGTGGAGGACGGGCGCGCGGTGGGCGTGGAATACATGCAGGGCGGCATAAGGAAGACCATTCGCGCGCGGCGCGAGGTGATCCTCTCGGGCGGGGCGTTCAACTCGCCGCAGCTGCTGATGCTGTCGGGCATCGGGCCGGCTACCGAGCTGAAGGAGCATGGCATCGCCGTCGTTCGCGACCTGCCGGGCGTGGGGGCCAACCTGCAGGACCACCCGATCGCGCAGTCGTTCTGGAATGCCACAAGGCCCAACACCTTCGACCGCGACCTGCGGCTGGACAGGCTGGCGTGGAACGTTGTCCGCTGGTTCGTGACCGGCAAGGGAACGCCCGCGCAAAGCCCGCTGACCATCCAGGGCTTCATCCGTTCCGACCCCTCGCAACCGCGCCCCGACTTCCAGTTCCAGGTCAGCCACACTTCGTTCGAGGCGCGGCCCTGGTTTCCCGGATGGCGCGATGGGGCCGGGCACCGCCTGTCGGTGGGCGCGGTGCACCTTGCCCCCAAAAGCCGCGGCCGGGTGAGCCTTGCCACGGCCAGCCCGGGAGACCTGCCCCGGGTGCTGCTGAACTTCATGGCGGAAGAGGAGGACCGGCAAGCCCTGCGCAACGCGATCCGCTTTACCCGGCGCTTCTTCGACAGCGCTGCGGCGCGCGAATATGTCGGCGCCGAACTGGCACCGGGCGCGGCGGCCGAGGATGACGAGGCACTCGATGCTTGGCTGCGCGCCACGGTGATCAGCGCGGCCCACCCGGTCGGCACCTGCGCCATGGGCACAGGCCCCGATGCCGTGCTCGACGAGCGCCTGCGGGTGCGCGGCGTGGGCGGGTTGCGGGTGGTCGATTGCTCGGTCATGCCCACGATCATCCGCGGCAACACCAATGCGCCGGCCATCATGATCGGCGAAAAGGCCGCCGACATGATCAGGGCCGACAACTGACAGGAGACGCGAGGCCGTGAGGGCCGGAAGGGCGCGGTCAGACCAGGGCTGCCGCGCCCTTGCCCAATTCGTCGAAATAGCGCGCCATCGCATCCACCGCCTTGTCGGTGAGCTGGATGAAGGCGCGGCGCCGGTCGGTATCGTCCTCCACCCGTTCGAGCAGGCCGGCATCGGTCATCTGCGCGATCCAGCGCAGGGCGGTGGTGGGCGGCACGGCCGAGGCAATGCACAGCGAGGTCACCGAGACGCGGGCATGTTCCACCCGGGCGGCGGTGAGATCCAGCAGCATGTCCCAGGCAGGATCGGCAAACAGGTCCCCATCGAAGAAGCGGGCGCGCAGTTGCCGCTGGTGGATGATGCGGCGCACGAGGCGCGGATCGGGCAGCGGCGGGCGGGTGGAACGGACCAGCCGGTCCCCCATCGCCCCGGCAGCACCAGCACCACCATTCGCACCGCGCAAGGCCCCCGCCGCATTGTCTGCGAAACGGAAGGCCTGCGCCGGGCTGCGCAGGATATCGCCATCGGGCGCGTCGCCCAGCCGTTCCAGCCGCTCGGCAATCTGGTTGACCTGTTCGGTCAGCCGCAGCAGCGTCATCCGGTCATCGCTGGACAGTTCGCGCATCCGCGTTTCCGGCCCTCGCGCCAGCATCCGGCCAAGCGCAACGATCCGGTCTGCCCGGCGCGGGTTGACGAGAATCTCCGGCGAACTCTGCCACAGGCAGCCGAATACATCCTCCAGCCCGTCAATCGTGGTCGAGACCACCAGGTGCGCGCCAGAGCGCAGCACCCGCGAATCGATCCGCGAGAGCGCCGCCAGAGCTGCCCCGTCGGGCACGGGGCAATCGATCAGCACCGCTTCGCCCAGCGGGCGCGGATCGCCCTGCGCCAGGACATCCAATGCGGCGCATTCGCGCAGCAAAAACCCCGCCTCCTCGGCATCGGCGCGCATCAGGTTGCGGGTTTCGTCCCGGTCGGCAAAGATCGAGACAGAGGGTGCCAGCCCCACCGCACTGCCACCCATGTCATAGACGAAATCGACCTGCCCCATTGTTCCGCTCCTGATTCGTCCCCGAATGTCGAACTGGAACAGGATGAGAACAAATCAGGATCGTGTCAAGAATTCCTGCTGTTTGTCCTTTGTTCAGCGGTTTGGCCTATCCTGCTGAAATGGCGCTCGATGCTGAATTCCTTGCCCCCTTTGCCGCGGCGGCAGCCTGCGCGCTGGCGACACGCGCCGGGGCCAGGGCCTGGTTGGGCCCGATCGAGGTTCCGCCGGGCTGGGCGGTGATCCGGCCGGGCGCAATGCATTGGGGCGGTTTGGTTGGCGCGGGCGCGATCATCGGCATGCTCTCCTATGTCGGCCTGTTCATCGGCTCCAGCCGCGCCGATGCGGCGTTCCAGATGCAGATGCTGTGGCTGATCGTGGCCGGCTTTGCGGTGTGCAGCATCGGCTGCCTGTGGCAGATGAAGCAGGTCCACCGCTCTGCAGCGCGGTATCGCGGCTCGCAGGTCTCGTTCAGGCGGGCAGCGGACGGGGCGCGGATCACCCGCAACCTTTCCGATATTGCCGGGATGCAGCGCCCCTGGGGTGGGCGCCTGCGCCTGATCTTCAACGATGGCGAGGAACTGCGCCTCGATCCCTATGCCACAAAGGTGCCCGAACTGTGGGACCGCGTGGTCGCGGTGCACGGCGGCCAGCAGTAAGGTCTGTGCCCCCTAGTCCGCGAACGGATCGCGCACCAGGATCGTGTCGGCACGTTCCGGGCTGGTGGACACCGAGGCGACCGGGCATTCGATCAGCTCCTCGATGCGGCGGATATACTTGATCGCCTGCGCCGGCAGGTCAGCCCACGAACGCGCGCCCACGGTGGTGCCTTCCCAGCCGTCGATCTCCTCGTAGACCGGCTCGCACTGGGCCTGGTCCTGTGCACTGGCGGGCAGGTAATCGATCACCTCTCCCCGCAGGCGATAGCCGGTGCAGATCTTGATCTTCTCGAACCCGTCGAGCACGTCGATCTTGGTGAGCGCGATGCCGGTCACGCCGGACAGGGCGCAGGTCTGGCGCACCAGCACGGCATCGAACCAGCCGCAGCGCCGCTTGCGCGCGGTGACGGTGCCGAATTCGTGGCCCCGGCGACCCAGCGTCTCGCCCACCTCGTCCTCCAGCTCGGTCGGGAAGGGGCCGGAGCCGACGCGGGTGGTATAGGCCTTGACGATGCCGAGCACGAAGCCCGCCGCGCCCGGGCCCATGCCGCTGCCGCTCGCCACGGTGCCACTGACGGTGTTGGAGCTGGTGACGAAGGGATAGGTGCCGTGGTCGACATCCAGCAGCACGCCCTGCGCGCCCTCGAACAGGATGCGCTTGCCGGCCTTCTTGGCCTCGTTCAGCCGCCGCCACACGGGCTGGGCATATTGCAGCACGAAGGGGGCAATGGCGCGCAGTTCTTCCAGCAGGGCGGCACGATCGACCGGCGGTTCGCCAAACCCGGCGCGCAGCGCATCGTGGTGGGCACACAGGCGGTCAAGCTGCGGCTCCAGCTCGTCGAGGTGCGAAAGGTCGCACACGCGGATCGCGCGGCGGCCGACCTTGTCTTCATAGGCCGGGCCGATGCCGCGGCCGGTGGTGCCGATCTTGCCCTTGCCTGCTGCCGCCTCGCGCAGGCCGTCAAGGTCGCGGTGGAGCGGCAGGATCAGCGGGCAATTGTCGGCAATGCCGAAGTTCGCCGGCGTGATCGCCACGCCCTGCCCTTCCAGCCGCTCGATCTCTGCCTTCAGGGCCCAGGGATCGAGCACCACGCCGTTGCCGACGAGCGACAGCGTGCCGGTGACGATGCCGCTGGGCAGCAGCGAGAGCTTGTAGGTGGTATCGCCCACCACCAGCGTGTGCCCGGCATTGTGACCGCCCTGGAAGCGCACGACAACGTCGGCACGGCTTGCCAGCCAGTCGACGATCTTGCCCTTGCCCTCATCGCCCCACTGGGCGCCGATCACGGTCACATTGGCCATGGATGCGTGTCCTCACCTGCCAGATTGATCCGGCTTGCCCTTCGACAGGACTCGGCAAGCGGACTGGTCATGCAAGGACACTCTCGCCTTGCGGGGGCGCGATTAACCCGATGGCCTGCAATGTCAACCGCACAGCCCCGGAGCCGGCCTGGTCCTGACTGGCTTTGCCCGCCCCGCAATGGCCCCGCGCTCCAGAAGAGAAATTCTCGCGAAGGGTTTTGCCGGCTGCCGCGTCATGGCAGCAAGACCATCTGGCAAAGGATACTGGCCGCCATGCGCCGCAACCCCCTGATCGTTTCCGTCATCGCCCTTGCCGCTGCAGCCACCGGCCTTGCCGGCGTCGCCAGCGCGCACGACCGCCTGCCACGCGAATGCCGCCGCGAGATCCGCGAACTGTGCGGCACCGACCGGGCACAGATGCGCGATTGCCTTGTCCAGCGGGCCGATGAAATCAGCGACACCTGCCGCGAGCAGATCCGCGGGATCGCCATGCAGCGCATGGGCACCGACGCCGGACGCGAGCGTGGCCGGGCCGCGCAAGCCGACAGCCGGATGCAGACCCTGGCCTATGGCCGCGATCCCTTGCAGCAGCTCGATTACTGGGCCGGCCCCACGCCCGATGCACCGCTGGTGGTGTTCGTCCACGGCGGCGGATGGAAGCGCGGCGACAAGCAGATGATGCGTGGATCGGACAAGCTCGCCCACTGGCAGGCGGCAGGCTATGCGGTCGCCTCCATCAACTACCGGCTGGTGCCCGATCACACGGTGGAGGACCAGGGGGCAGACGTCGCCAGCGCGGTTGCCTACCTGCGCGATTCGGCCGGGCGGCTCGGCTTCGATGCGCGGCGCATCGCGCTGGTGGGCCACAGTGCCGGCGCGCACCTGGTGGCGCTGGTGGGCACCGATCCGCAGTATTTCCGCGCCGCCGGGCTGGCGATGGACGATGTTGCGGGGATCGTGCCGCTGGATGGCGCGGGCTACAACGTGCCCGACCAGATGGGCGAGAACGCGCGGCTGATGGGCGATACCTACCGCCAGGCCTTCGGCACCGATCCCGCGCGCCAGCAGGCGCTTTCGCCCAGCTTCCATACGGCCGCGCCCAATGCGCCGGAATTCCTGATCCTGCATGTCGAGCGCGACGATGCCCGCCGTCAGAGCAATGAACTGGCCCGGCGCCTGCGCGCCGCCGGCACGCCTGCCACGGTGCAGGAATTCGCCGGCCGTGGACTGCGCGGCCACATGCAGATCAACCGAGATCTGGGCGATCCGAACTATCCGGCGACCCCGGTGGTGGACGCTTTCCTGGCCCGCGTCTTTCGCCGCTGATGCTTCATGCTAAGGTCGGGGCCGTGCGTACCCGCCTCAGCATCTGCCAGCGCAAGGCGCGCTATTCCTCTGCCGAAGCGGCAATGCAGGCCGCCTATGCCAGCGGGCTGGTGCAGCGGTCCTACCGGTGCGACCGGTGCCATCGGTGGCACCTGACCAGCCGCATGAAAGTGCGATAGCAAAGGGACCGCCGCGCGCCCTTGTGGGAACGCAGGCCGCTGGCCTAAAGGGCCGCGCATGGAACCTGCCCTCATCCACGTAGCGGCCCTTTACCAGTTCACCCGCATTGCGGACCGGGAATCGGTGCGCGATCCGCTGCTGGCGCTGTGCCTGGCGCAGGGGATCAAGGGTACGCTGCTGGTGGCGCACGAGGGGCTGAACGGCACCATCGCCGGGTCCAAGGCAGGTCTGGACGCGGTCATCGCCCATATCCGCGAGCTGCCCGGCTGCGCGGACATCGTGGTCAAGTGGTCCACCGCCCCGGCCATGCCGTTCGGCAGGATGAAGGTGAAGCTGAAGCGCGAGATCGTGACCATGGGCGTGCCCGGCGTGGACCCCACGGCGCTGGCCGGCACCTATGTCGAGCCGGCAGACTGGAACACGCTGATCAGCAATCCCGAAGTCGTGGTGATCGACACCCGCAACGATTACGAGGTGGCGATCGGCGCTTTCGACAGGGCGATCGACCCGAAGACGCCCACTTTCCGCGATTTTCCCGCCTGGTTCCGCGCCCATCGCGACCAGTTCGGCGAGAACCCGAAAGTCGCCATGTACTGCACCGGCGGCATCCGCTGCGAAAAGTCCACCGCCTTCCTCAAGGCCGAAGGGATCGAGGACGTGTTCCACCTGAAGGGCGGCATCCTCAAGTACCTGGAGGAAATCCCCGAGGAGGAGAGCCTGTGGCGCGGGCAGTGTTTCGTCTTCGACGAACGGGTAAGCCTAGGCCACGGACTGGAGCCGGGCGGGCTGGAGCGCAACGAGGACGGGACGGTAAAGCGCCCTTAAAGCGCCCGCACTGCCCCGCCATCAAGCACGTGGCTGCAACCCAGCGCACGCGCATCCTCGCCTTCGCCAAGCGCTTCCACCGTGCGCCAGCCTTCGGCCCTGAGCGCTGCCGCCGCGGCCCGGTCGTGCCCCAGCGGCAGGAACAGCCTGGCACCAAGGTCCTCGCCGGCCTTGACCGCCTCGACCAGTTCTTCCGGATAGAGCGAGAAGCCGGTCGCTGCCTCGTTGCTGCCGCCGATGCGGTAGGTGCCGCCGCGCCCCAGCGCGCCGCGCACGCCTTCGGCAAACAGGGTGAAGCCGAACCAGCTCTGGTATTCAAAGCCGTGGCGTTCGCTGGGATCGAGCGTCAGCCGCGCCCGGCCCTGCACGCGGTCGGCGATCTGGCGCAGGCCGGCAATGCGGGTGGCAAGCGCGCCCCCGGCATCGATCGCGCCGAGCCTGGCAGCCGCTTCCTCGAACGGACCGCTGGCGAACAGCAGCGGCAGGTAGGCCGCGCCGCCCGCTTCCTTCAGCCCGCCGGCATCCTTGGCATCAAGCTCGCGCCGCACCGCCTCGCGCTGTTCGGGGAGCAGCGGGAATTCCTCCGCCGCCAGTGTATCGACAAGATCCGGCAGGGTGAAATCGACCGAAATCCCCCGCGCGCCTGCCGCTTCGAGCGCGGTGATCGCAAGGTCCACGATTTCGCCAGCGGCACCGGCGCTGTCGCTGCCGATAAGTTCGGCACCGATCTGCAGGTTTTCGCGCCGCGGCTCGATCTGGTCGCCGGCGATCCGCACCACCTGCCCCGAATAGCACAACCGCAAGGGGCGCGGGGCATGGGCAAGGCCGGTGGCGGCGATGCGGCCGACCTGGGCGGTAATGTCGCTGCGCAGGGCCAGCGTGCGCAAGGACTTGGGATCGACGAAGCGGAACATCGCCCGCGTCAGCAGGCCGTCCATGCGCGCGGCCATGCTCTTCTCGAACTCGATCAGCGGCGGGCGCACACGGTCGTAACCGTGCGCGCCCAGCACCGCCATCGCGTCGCGTTCGATACGGGCCGCCGCCGCCGCGCTTTGCGGCAGGCGGTCTTCAAGGCCTTCGGGCAGCAGGTCTGACGTCGGATCGTTCATCCCTGCCCCCTAGACGCTGATCTTCTCGGGCGAAAGACCTCAGAAGCTGAGCGGCTGCACCCGCTTGACGTTGCGCACCTTGCTGATCTTCTCGATCAGGTCCGCCGGGACCGGGCTGTCCACCGACAAGAGCAGGATCGCCTCGCCACCGGCTTCGCGGCGGCCGAGGTGGAAGGTGCCGATGTTGATGTTCGCCTCGCCCAGCAGCGCACCGACCGAACCGATGAAGCCCGGCATGTCGGTGTTGGAGATATACAGCATCTGCCCTTCGAGGTCGGCCTCGATCGAGATGCCGAACATTTCCACCAGCCGCGGTGCGCCGTTGGAAAACAGCGTCCCGGCAACCGAGCGGCTGCCCTGGCTGGTTTCCACCGTGACGCGCACCAGGGTGTGGTAGACGCCTTCCTTCTCGTTACGGATCTCGCGCACCTGCATCCCGCGCTCCTTGGCGAGGAACGGCGCGTTGACCATGTTCACGCTCTGCGAATAGCGGCGCATCAGGCCCGCCAGCACGGCGCCGACGATCGGCTTCTGGTTGAGCTGGGCAGCCGCGCCCTCGGTCTCGATCGAGATCTTGGGCAGGTCGCCGTGGGCCAGCTGGCCGACCAGCGAACCGAGCCTTTCGGCCAGCGCCATGTAGGGGCGCAGCTTGGGCGCTTCCTCGGCCGAGAGCGAAGGCATGTTGAGCGCGTTGGTGACGCCGCCGTTGACGAGGAAATCGGCCATCTGCTCGGCCACCTGCAGCGCCACGTTGACCTGGGCTTCGGTGGTCGATGCACCAAGGTGCGGGGTGCAGATGAAGTTGGGCGTGCCGAACAGCGGGTGGTCCTTGGCCGGCGGCTCTTCCGCGAACACGTCGAGCGCGGCACCGGCGATGTGGCCGCTGTCGAGCAGGTCCTTGAGCGCCACTTCATCGATCAGGCCGCCGCGTGCGCAGTTCACGATGCGCACGCCCTTGCGGCACTTCTCCAGCCGCTCGCGGTTGAGGATGTTGCGCGTCTCGTCGGTCAGCGGGGTGTGCAGGGTGATGAAGTCCGCACGCTCCACCAGGGCGCCAAGGTCCACCTTTTCCACGCCCATTTCCACGGCGCGCTCGGGCGTCAGGAACGGGTCATAGGCAATAACCTTCATGCGCAGGCCAAGGGCGCGGCTGGCAACGATCGAGCCGATATTGCCCGCGCCGATCAGGCCCAGCGTCTTGCTGGTCACTTCCACGCCCATGAAATCGTTCTTCGGCCATTCGCCCGCCTGGGTGCGGCGGTCGGCGGCCGGAATCTGGCGGGCGAGCGCCATGATCATGGCGATCGCGTGCTCGGCCGTGGTGATGGAGTTACCGAACGGGGTGTTCATCACCACGATGCCCTTGGACGAGGCATAGGGGATGTCGACATTGTCCACGCCGATGCCGGCGCGGCCGATGACCTTGAGGTTGGTGGCGGCATCGAGCACCTCGGCCGTGGCCTTGGTGGCGGAACGGATCGCCAGGCCATCGTACTGGCCGATGCAGGCAATCAGTTCTTCCTTGGTCATGCCGGGCTTCACGTCCACGTCGCAGCCGCGCTCCTGGAAGATGCGGGCGGCGTTGGGGTCCATCTTGTCCGAAATGAGAACCTTGGGCTTGGTCATTGTCTGGTTCCTTGATCATCCCTGCGACAGCAAGGGCTGTGCCTTGCTGCGCGCGCGGGAATCCGGTTCATTGGTTGCACCGGCAGGTGATGCCGGGGATCGGTGCCCGCTTGCGCAGGGCAAAACATTCAGCTCTTCAGGCTTTCCCAGGCCCAGTCGAGCCAGGGGCCAAGCGCGACGATGTCGGCAGTATCGACCGTCGCCCCGCACCAGATGCGCAGGCCCGGGGGGGCATCGCGATAGCCGGCGATGTCATAGGCTGCGCCTTCCTTTTCCAGCAGGCCGGCGAAGGCCTTGATGAAATCGGCATCGGCGCCTTCGACAGACAGGCAGACACTGGTGGTGGAGCGCGTCGCCTTGTCAGCCGCCAGGTGCGACAGCCAGGGACGCTGCGAAACGATCTGGTCGAGCGCTTCGGCGTTCGCATCGCTGCGCGCCTGCAGGCCCTTCAGGCCACCCAGCCCCTTGGCCCATTCGAGGGCAAAGATCGCATCCTCGACCGCCAGCATGGATGGCGTGTTGATGGTTTCACCCTTGAACACGCCCTCGGCCAGCTTGCCCTTGGACACGAGGCGGAACACCTTGGGCAGCGGCCAGGCAGGCGTGTAGCTTTCCAGCCGTTCGACCGCGCGCGGCCCCAGGATGATGACCCCGTGGCCGCCCTCGCCGCCCAGCACCTTCTGCCAGGAGAACGTGGCCACATCGATCTTTGCCCAGTCGATGTCATAGGCGAACACCGCCGATGTGGCGTCGGCGAACGACAGGCCTTCGCGGGTCTCGGGGATGAAATCGGCGTTCGGCACGCGGACGCCCGAAGTGGTGCCGTTCCAGGTGAACAGCACGTCGTTCGACCAGTCGATCTGCGAAAGATCGGGCAGCTGCCCGTAATCGGCCCGCACGACGGTGGCATCGAGCTTGAGCTGCTTGACTGCATCGGTGACCCAGCCCTCGCCGAAGCTTTCCCAGGCCAGCGCGGTAACGCCGCGGGCGCCCAGCATGGTCCACATCGCCATTTCGAAGGCGCCGGTATCCGATCCGGGGACAATGCCGATCCGGTGGGTGTCGGGCAGTTCCAGCATCTCGCGCATCAGGTCGATGCAGTACTGCAGGCGCGACTTGCCGATCTTTGCGCGGTGCGAGCGGCCCAGCGAAGCGGTCTGGAGCTTTTCGGGGGAGTATCCGGGCGGCTTGGCGCAGGGTCCGGATGAAAAGAACGGGCGCGCTGGTTTGCGCGCCGGCATCGGTACAGTCATGTATTCTCTCCTTGCAGAGAGCTCGCGCGGCGTTGGGACCGCGTGGCCCGGTGGCGGCACTAGAAGGATCGGGGACTTAGTCAAGCCGCATTCACCACCCATCCATGCCGCACCGGGCAAGTTGCGGGGAAGGTGCGGCAATTTGTTGCCGCGGTGGCAAATGTTTGCCGGGCGTTAACCTTAACCCTTGCGGGAATCTTTACCATGACCCCGCATAATGCACGTATGATCAGAATCGCATCCATCCTGCTTTGCCTGGTCCTCGTGTCGGCTTGCTCCGTCGTTCCCGAGACGGGTCGATCCGCTTCCGCCGGCAGTGGCGGCAGCGTTGCCACCGCTCCGCGTGGCCCGGTCCTTGCCCCCGCGCCGGTGGCGGTGGCGATGGAGGACCGGCAGTGCCTGACCCAGCTTTCGGAAACCGGCGCACAGTTCGTGCCGGTGGCCAATGCCTATACCGGCCAGGGGTGCAGCACGATCGGCACGGTCCAGCTTTCCGCCCTGCGCGGTGAGGCAGCGCGGCTGTCGGTCAGCAACATGGGCCCGGTGCAGTGCGGCGTGGGCGCCGCCTTCGCCGCCTGGGCGCGCTTCGGCGTGGACCGCGCGGCGCAGCAGATCCTGGGCAGCCCCCTGCAGCGGATCGAGACTATGGGCAGCTATGCCTGCCGCAATGTCGCCGGATCACAGCGCCGCTCGGCCCATGCCACGGCCGGCGCGATCGACATTGCCGCCTTCGTGCTGGAAGACGGCCGCCGCATCTCCGTGGTGGAGGACTGGCACGCCGGAACGGCAGCGGAAAAGGAATTCCTGCGCACCGTGCAGCGCAGCGCCTGCCGCCGCTTTGCCACCGTGCTGGGGCCGGAATACAATGCCGCGCACCGCGACCATTTCCACCTTGAAGGCGTGATCGACGGCAATTCCTTCTGCCGCTGATGCGGCGCGCGGCACGCTTGCCCGCGGACGGACCGCGTCAGGCTGGCAGCATCAGGCCCGCAACTGCATGATCGGCCGGTTTTCCGGAGTGGGTTCCGGCTCCATCGCGTCCTCGAAACGGGCCTCCAGCCGCAGGCGGACGGCTTCGGCCGAATGGGTCGCGCCCAGCTTCTCCATCATGTTGGCGCGGTGGATTTCCACCGTGCGCGGGCTGATGTCGAGCGCCCGGGCAATGGCCTTGTTCGAGCAACCGGCCGAGAGCCAGTCGAGCACCTCGCGCTCGCGGCGGCTGAGGGTGCCGATCCGCTGGCGGGCTTCCACCAACCGGCGGCGGGCCTCGCCATGGCGGCCGGCGTCAGCGATGACATGGGCCACCATACGGGTAAACTCGGCCTCCGTCAGCGGCAGCCGCAGGTAATCCAGCGCACCGGCGCGGATGGCCTGGACCACGTCGTCAACGTCCGGGGCATGGCTGGCGGCGATCACCGGCAACCAGATGCCGGCATTACCCAGCCGGTCGAGCAGCCGGTCCATGCCGGAAGCGAGTACCCCGTCACAGGCGATGATCACGCCCTCGCCGGGGTTCATGTCGATCAGTTCGGGCAGGTCCGAATAGACTTCGGCATGGTGCCCGAGGCTGAAGGCAAGGCGAGCCTGTTCGGCCCTGAGACGGCTGTCGCCGCCGACGATGTGAAGTTTGAGGCGCTGTTCCATGGCCACGATTGCTGCACCCGGAAGGCCTGCTGCGCACGTGGTATCCCCTCCGGATTCAAGCGAAATCAACGGGTCTGCGGAGCCAGCAAGGCGAAAAACCATGGGTGAATTCCATCCATAACGGAGCGGAATTCAGGAGTTACCCGCATGTTAGGAATACTTAGCAACCCTTGACCTAGGGGCTAACCCCTAGCCCGGGCGCAACAGAAATGCACCACGTGCCTGGCCGCTGACCATGCCGGTCCGGCAAGCTGGGGCGATTCTATTCCGCCTGCTGGTAGAAGCTGTAGTCCGGCAGCGAATGGAAGGCACTGCGCAGGGCATTGCTCCAGCTGTTCGAAATTGCCACGAAGTAGGGATCGTCATGCTCGATCCGCCGCTCGTGCAGGGGCTCGAACCGGTCACGCTCGATCACCATCAGATCCAGCGGCAGCCCGACCGAAAGGTTGGCCTTGAGCGTGGAATCGAAGCTGACCATCAAGAGCTTCACCGCATCCTCGAAGCTCATGTTCCGGTCATAGCCACGGATCAGGATCGGGCGGCCGTACTTGGTCTCACCGATCTGGAAGAAGGGGGTGTCGAAGCTCGCCTCGATGAAGTTGCCTTCCGGGTAGACCATGAACAGGCGCGGTTCCATCCCGGCGATCTGCCCGGCCACGATGATGCTGGCGGTGAAGCGCGATGATGCGGTCATGCCGCCGTTCTCGGCCTGGGTCTGCTGCACCGTCTCGCGCAGCATCCGGCCCACTTCGGCCGCGACCTGGAACATGGTCGGCAGTTCGAGCAGCGAGTTCTGCCGTTCGCCGGGCGCCTTGGTGCGTTCCTCCAGCTTGCTGATCACGGCCTGGGTGGTGGCAAGGTTGCCCGCCGTCATCAGCGAGATCACCCGCTGCCCGGGGATCGACCAGCGGTACATCTTGCGGAACACCGAAATGTTGTCGACGCCCGAATTGGTGCGGGTGTCGCTCATCAGCACCAGCCCCTTGTCGAGCACCATTCCCACGCAATAGGTCATCGCATTTGCATTCCGTCTACCTTTGGCCGTCTGCCTTTGGCCGTCTGCCTTTGGCCGTCTGCCTTTGGCCGTCTGTCTCTGGCCGTCTGTCTCTGGCCGTCTGTCTCTGGCCGTCCCGTTTCCGGCTTGGTTAGCGCCCCTGTCGCCCGAGGCAAGCAAGGGGTGCTATTGTTCCACCATCTGCTGTTCCACCGCCAGGTCCACGTGCAGGTCCTCGGTCGCGGCGCCGAAGCTGATCCCGGTGATCGGGGCCGCATCGCGATAGTCGCGGCCCGTGGCCACCCGGACATAGCGCGGATCGGGGCTGATCTGGTTCGAAA
>CAZTED010000007.1:12094-18093 GCA_964612175.1 uncultured Sphingomonadaceae bacterium | reverse complement strand
TCGCGGCCCGTGGCCACCCGGACATAGCGCGGATCGGGGCTGATCTGGTTCGAAATGTCGAAGCCCACCCAGCCCAGCCCTTCAACCCAGGCTTCCGCCCAGGCGTGGCTGGCTTCCTGGTGGATGCGATCATCCATCATCAGGTAGCCGCTGACATAGCGCGCCGGCACGTCCAGCATCCGCGCCGCGGCGATAAAGGTGTGGGCATGGTCCTGGCACACGCCGCGAGCGTGGACCAAGGCTTCCTCGGCCGTGGTCTCGACATGGGTCGTGCCGGTCTCGTAGGCGATCGCGCCGTGGATCACGGCCGACAGGCGGTGGAGCATTTCCACCTTGTCGTCGCTTCGCTCGACCGAGGCGACCAGCTGCCGGAGGCGCGGGCCCGGCCGGGTCAGCGGGGTCTGCCCCAGGAAGGCCCACAGCGGCATGTGCCCGGCGTGCCGGCCGATCACGCCGGCATGGTCTTCCGTCTCCACCGTGCCGCGACAGGAAATCACCACTTCGGTGACCCCGCCCTCCACCGACACGAGCGTGACGTGGTTGTGGTTCTGGTCGTCGTAAGACAGTTCCTCGCGCGCGCCCTGGTAGGTCATGGTCCAGTCGAGGATCTTCTGCCCCTGCGTTTCCTTGGGCGTCAGTCGCAGGCGCTGCACCCCGTGGGCAACCGGCTCGGCAAAGACATAGCGGGTGGTATGGCGGATGGAGAGGCGCATGGCTGGCTGTCCGGCCCGTCAGGAGACGAAGCGGTATTCCTCCGAGATGGCGTTGGCGATGGCGGCGTTGCAGACGAGAAACTGGATGATGAACTCGTGCAGGCCCTGTTCGAAAATGTCATCGACAGTGCGCCCCGTCAGCATCCCGTCGGCCCGGGCCAGGGCCTTGTGGGCGAGGCCTTCGCGGCGGTGGAAGCGGGCCAGCGCGGCAAGGTTTTCGCGCATGGCCCCGTGGCAGAACATCAGGCTGCGCGGGAAACGTTCGTCAAGGATCAGGAACTGGACGATCGAGCGCGCGTCCATCCGCCCGGCATTGAGCCAGCTGAACGCCCTCTCCCCCGACAAGGATCGCAGCACGTTGTCCCACTGGCCGGTGTCGAGCGCGGTGCCGACATAGGCGAGGCTGGGCAGCAGCAGGTAATACTTCACGTCAAGGATGCGCGCGGTGTTGTCGGCCCGTTCCAGGAAGGTGCCGGCGCGGGCAAAGCTGTAGGTCTCGTTGCGCAGCATCGATCCGTGTGTCGCCCCGCGGGCAATGGTGGATTCGCGGCGGATCGCGGCCAGCACCGTGTTGAGGTTGGTGTCGCGCACCGGCCGGGCGAGCATGTCGCGCAGGCTCATCCACCCTTCGTTGACCGCTTCCCACACTTCCCGCGTGATGGCCGATCGGCAGGCCCTGGCATTGGTACGCGCCCGCTCGAACATCGACAGCACGCTTTCAGGGTTGTTGCGGCTGCGCAGCACGAAATCGCATACCTGCGCCCCGGCATAGCCCTCGTTGTGGGCATCGTAGGCGGTCAAGAGGCCCAGCGTGGTGAGGATCGAGCGCCATTCCTGGCTCGCCTCGTCCGCCCCGCGGGTCAGCGTCATGCGGTGACCGGCGGCCAGCAGCCGGGCGGTATTCTCGGCCCGTTCGAGATAGCGGTACATCCAGAAGATGCCATTGGCCACGCGGCCCAGCATCGGCTTGTCGTTGGTCGAACCACGGTCGGGATAGTCGAGCTCAGTCATCGAGCACCCAGCTGTCCTTGGTGCCGCCGCCCTGGCTGGAATTGACCACCAGCGAACCCTTCTTCAGCGCCACCCGGGTAAGGCCGCCTGGCGTGATGTCGACTCCGTCGGGCGTGACCAGCACGAAAGGCCGCAGGTCAACGTGACGCGGGGCCAGGCCCTTGCGGGTGAACACCGGGCAGGTGGACAGCGCCAGCGTGGGCTGCGCGATGTAGTTTTCCGGCCGCGCCACCAGCTTGGCACGGAACGCCTCTATCTCCTTTTTCGAGGAAGTCGGGCCGATCAGCATGCCATAGCCGCCCGAGCCATGGACTTCCTTGACCACCAGCTCGGCCAGGTTCTCCAGCACGTATTTCAGGCTGTCGGCATCGGCGCAGCGCCAGGTCTGCACATTGGGCAGGATCGCGCTTTCGCCGGTGTAGAACTTCACGATCTCCGGCATGAACGAATAGATCGCCTTGTCGTCCGCCACCCCGGTGCCCGGCGCATTGGCAATGGTGATGCGCCCGGCGCGGTAGACATCCATGATCCCCGGCACGCCCAGCACCGAATTGGGGTTGAAGGTCAGCGGGTCGAGGTAATCGTCGTCCACCCGGCGGTAGAGCACGTCGATCGGGCGGAACCCGTCGGTCGTGCGCATCTGCACCTGTCCGTCGAACACCCTGAGGTCGGTCCCCTCCACCAGTTCGGCGCCCATCTGGTCGGCGATGAAGGCATGCTCGAAATAGGCGGAATTGTAGATGCCCGGGGTCAGCACCGCGATGGTCGGCTTGGGCCCGGCCCCGTCGGGCGCGCAGGCGGCAAGGCTGGCGGCAAGGCGGCGGGGATAGTTCGATACCGGCCGCACCTTCACCTGGGTGAACAGCTCGGGAAACATCGCCATCATCGTCTCGCGGTTCTCCAGCATGTAGGAGACGCCGCTGGGGGTGCGGGCATTGTCTTCCAGCACCATGAATTCGTCCGCCCCGGTGCGCACCAGGTCGATACCCACGATATGGGTGTAGACCCCGCCCGGCGGGGTAAAGCCGACCATCTGCGACAGCCAGGCCGGGTTGTTGCGGAACAGGCGAACCGGCAGGCGGCCCGAACGGATGATCTCCTGCCGGTGGTAGAGGTCGTGGATGAAGGCATTGAGCGCCCGCACCCGCTGCTCGATCCCGCGCGACAGGCGGCGCCATTCGTGCGCGGTGATGATGCGCGGCACCATGTCGAACGGGATCAGCCGTTCCTCGGCATCGTTCTGGCCATAGACGTTGAAGGTGATGCCGGTGCGGCGGAAGAAGCTTTCAGCCTCGGTCCCCTTGCGCCGCATCAGCGCCGGGTCCTGCCCGGAAAGCCAGCGGTTGTAATCCCGGTATGCCGCGCGGACCGACCCATCGGGCGCGAACATCTCGTCGAAATTTGCAGGCTCGCCCGTTGTCATGCTTTTCCTTGCCGCAGTGCAACATTGCACGAAAGCACGACGCCGCCAAGCGCCGTTTGCGACAGCGGTGTTTCAGGCGGTAATCAGGTTTCCCGCGCGCCCCGATCCAGTTCCTCTGCCACGGCCAGGATCGCTTCGGCAGAGTTGGAAAAGCCCATGTGCGTGCACCGCAGGGCCCGCTCCCTGTCCCGCTCCCCGGCAAGGCCGCGCGCGCTGCGCACCGACACGACCCCGTCGCGCGGGCTCCACAGGGCCACGGTCTCCACCGGGGGCTTGGCGGCAAGGTCTGCCGCGATCGGCGGCCGCTCCACCGAATGACCGGTGATCAGCTGGTACAGGCGCCAGACATTGTTGGAATAGGGCGTATGGCTGAACGGCGATCCCATGGTGATCACCTTGGCCACGCTTTCGGGATGGCGCTTGGCCATCTCGCGGGCGAAGATGCCGCCAAGGCTCCAGCCGACCAGCACCACCTTGCGGCCATAGCGCTGGTGCACCTGGCACACCCTGCGCGACAGGAAATCGAAGTTCTCCTCCGTGGGGCCAAGGTTGAAACCCATGCCCCAGCGCTTCACCGTGTGCCCCGCTTCCTCCAGCTTTTCCGCCATGTAGCGCATCCGCAAGGGGTGCGTGGCAAAGCCGGGGAGCAGGATCACCACCTGCGGTTGCGCTGCGACCGGAACCCTGAGGACAGGCCGCAGGCGGCGCACCACCGGCTCTGCCATGGCGAGCGATTCGGCCAGGAACAGCGCCTGCGAAGGCCGCGCGGCATTGTCCGGCGGCTGGCTGCGCAGCAGCCGCGCGCGGCGGCTTACAGCTTCGCCCAGGGAAGCCAGCCTGCCCTGCCAGACGGGCAATTCGTGTTTCAGTTTCGCGACATCCATGCTGCCTGTGTAACAGAACCGACTTTTCGCGTCACTGAATGACGCGCCCCGTCATGCCCGTGCCACACAGGGGCAGGATGTGTGATCAGGCGCACTCGCCCACGCGTTCGGACACCATGCGCATGCGGATGGTCGCTTCGCCCATTTCGGGAACCTGCGTCTTGAAGGTCATCTCCATGTCGGCGCCGGTCTCGCCCATCGTGCCGGTCATGGTCACGTCGCCGCTGACCCCCTCGGTGCCGGTGGGGCAGGAAAGCGCCGCATCAATGGTGCCGCCGGACACGTCGAAGCGCTGCACGGTGCATTCGCTCTCGGTCATCGAGCGGATCATTTCCTCGCGCGAGGTAGCCGCATCGGCAGCGCTCAGGCAGTAGGAAGTCCCCTGCGCAGCGCCTTCGGCCATGGCCGACTGCATCATTGCCTGCATGTCTTCCGAGAGGCCGGGCACACTGAATTCGAGCACTTCGGTGGTGGTGTTGTACTGGCCGGGCTGCGGCTGCGGGCCCTCGGCCATTTCCTCTGCCGCTTCCTCGATCGTGGTCGCCTCGTCACCCGCGCTGTCACCGCAGGCGGCAAGCAGCAGGACGGCGGCGATCGGCAGGACGGTGGTGAAGCGCATGGAAAATCCCCCTCTTTGTCGTGATGCGACAGCCTACCAGCCCCGGCCCGTGGTGCCAATGGCCCCAAGCGGCATTGCCCCGCCGCCCGATATTCCCCATATGTTCGCGATGGCTGAACTCGTTATCCGCAGAGGACTTGAAGAACCCGATACATCCGGTGCCTTCACACCGCACAAGCCCGTGCGCCCGGAAAAGAGCATGGGCGGGCGGCCGTTCAGGCTGGTGTCCGAATACCAGCCGGCAGGTGACCAGCCGACCGCGATCCGCGAACTGGTGGAAGGCGCGCTTGCGGGGGAGAAGACGCAGGTCCTGCTGGGCGTTACCGGTTCGGGAAAGACCTTCACCATGGCCAAGGTGGTGGAGGAACTGCAGCGCCCGGCCCTGGTGCTGGCGCCCAACAAGATCCTCGCGGCCCAGCTCTATGGCGAATTCAAGAGCTTCTTCCCCGAGAACGCGGTCGAGTATTTCGTCTCCTATTACGATTACTACCAGCCAGAGGCCTACGTGCCGCGGTCCGATACCTACATCGAGAAGGAAAGCTCGGTGAACGAGGCGATCGACCGGATGCGCCACTCTGCCACCCGCGCCCTGCTGGAACGCGACGACGTGCTGATCGTGGCCTCGGTTTCATGCCTTTACGGCATTGGCTCGGTCGAAACCTATTCAGCCATGATCTTCGACCTCAAGCGGGGCGAAACGGTCGACCAGCGGGAGATCATCCGCAAGCTCGTGGCCCTGCAGTACAAGCGCAACGACGCCGCCTTTGCCCGCGGCAACTTCCGGGTGCGGGGCGACAGCCTGGAAGTGTTCCCCAGCCATTACGAGGACATGGCCTGGCGGATCAGCTTCTTCGGCGACGAGATCGAGGAAATCAGCGAATTCGATCCGCTGACCGGCACGAAAGGCGCCAGCCTCGACAAGGTGCGGGTCTTTGCCAACAGCCACTATGTCACCCCCGGTCCCACCATGAAGCAGGCCGCCGAGGCGATCCGCTTCGAACTGACCGAACGGCTGAAGGAACTGCACGCCGAAGGCCGCCTGCTGGAAGCGCAGCGGCTGGAACAGCGCACCAATTTCGACCTGGAAATGATCGCCGCCACCGGCAGCTGCAACGGGATCGAGAACTACAGCCGCTTCCTGACCGGCCGCCTGCCGGGCGAACCCCCGCCCACCCTGTTCGAATACCTGCCCGAGAATGCCCTGCTCTTCGTGGATGAAAGCCACCAGACGATCCCGCAGGTCGGCGCGATGGCGCGGGGCGACCACCGCCGCAAGCTGACGCTCGCCGAATACGGCTTCCGCCTGCCTTCCTGCATCGACAACCGCCCCTTGCGCTTCAACGAATGGG